>JBDHJO010000012.1:0-35960 GCA_039586875.1 Gemmatimonadota bacterium
CGGCTTCATGATCGCCATGCTCATGATGGGTGTGGTACGCGAAGTTCTCGGTAACGGCACGATTCTCAACGTCAAGGTGATTCCGGGCAACTTCGAGCCCTGGGTGATCTTCGTACTCCCGCCGGGCGGGTTCCTCACGCTCGGGTTCTGGCTGATGCTGATCGCGTGGTGGGAGAAGCGGCGCGCGGAACGAGCCAAGGTGCGCGCCTGGCCTGCGGGCGTCGGCGTCCAGAAGGAGGCCGCATAATGGGCGAGCTCTTCTGGATTCTGCTGTCGGCGATGGTCGTCAACAACTTCACGTTGGCGTACTTCCTCGGCCTCTGCCCGTTCATGGGTGTCTCGGCCAGAGTCGCCACCGCTCTTCGGCTTGGCCTCGCCGACATCTTCGTTCTGACGATCGCCTCCACATGCGCGTGGTTCCTGAACACGTTTATTCTGCCCTACGCGCCGTTTCTCAGGCTGATCTCGTTCATCGTCGTGATCGCATCGCTGGTACAGATCACCGAAATGGTCATCAAGAAGATCAGCCCGACGCTCTTCCGCCAGTTGGGCATCTACCTTCCGTTGATCACGACGAATTGTGCGATCCTCGGGCTGGCGATCTTCCAGACGAATCGTGGCTACAACTTCCTTGAAGGGTTCTTCTTCGCCATCGGCGGAGGGTTGGGTCTCACGCTCGCCCTGGTGCTGATGGCTTCGATCCGCGAAGCGACAGAGATGGCCGACGTGCCGTCGCTCGCGAAGGGCATGGCCCTCGTCCTCATCATCGCCGGAAGCCTCTCGATGGCCTTCATGGGGTTTGCCGGCCTCTTCAGCTCCGCATGACTGAATTCCTTGCTGTCCTCGGTCTCGTCGTCTTGTTCGTGACGTTCGGCCTCACCTATCGGGCCGAGCGCGCGCACTCGTGCGGCTCCTGCACAGCCAAGACCACCGGTTCGTGCGATGCCTCGTGCGAACCAGCTCACGATCTGCCGGAGTCCTCCCATGGATGACCGCACCCACCCCCGTCGCCCGACCCGTCGCGAGGCGATCGCCCTTGGCGTTGGCGCCTTTGTCGTCGCGGCCGTGCCGCTGGCGCGAGCGCGTCGCGTCCGCGTCGTTCGTCGCACCATCCCCGTCATGGGGACCATTGCCGAGGTCGCGGTCGTGGAACGCGACGTCGGGCGCGCCCAGGACGCCATCGACGCCGCCTTCGCGGAATTGCGCTGGGTCGAAACGCGCATGAGTCGCTTTTCCGCTGCGTCCGATGTCGGGCAGGTCAACGCTGCGGCCGGACATGCTGCTGTGCGCGTAAGCGATGAGACGGCGGCGGTCCTCGAGGCGGCGCTCAGCTGGGCGGAGGCGACCGACGGTGCCTTCGACCCGTGCCTTGGCAAGGCCATGGCATTGTGGGATTTCGCCAACCGCAGCGCCCCACCGGCCGCACAGGACGTGCAGCGCCTCGCGGGACAGCGGCTCTACCGATCCCTCGACATCGATCGAAGAGGCTCTGACACCGTGGTCCGCCTGGCGGATGCCAACGCGGCCATCGACGTGGGAGGCATCGGCAAGGGCTACGCGGTAGATCGCGCCGTCACGGCACTACGCGATCGCGGCATCGATCGCGGGCTCGTCAACGTCGGCGGCGACCTCTACGCACTTGGCACCTCGGAGGACGGTGATCCGTGGCACGTGGGTATCCGCTCGCCGCACGATCCCCGTCAACTCATCGGACGGCTGCCGCTCACCGATGGTGCCGTGGCGACATCGGGCGATTATCTGCAGCACTTCGATCACGGCGGCACCCGGTACCATCATCTGCTCGACCCGGCGTCGGGCGCACCACGTCGGACGGATGCGCACAGTGTGACCGTTCGCGCGTCCAGCTGTATGCACGCCGACGCTGCGGCGACTGCCGTGTTCGGGATGGATGCCGCTCGCGCGCCCCGTGTGCTCGCGCAGATGGGTGACGCGAACGTGGTTCGGGCAGTCTGACGGGAGGTAAGGACGACGAGAAAAGGGTGAAACGTGAAGTGTGAAGTGTGATCGAGCTTTTCCAGCTCACCGCTGCTCACAGCCCCACGCTTCATGCTTCACGTTTCGCCCCCTTCTTCCTTCACGGGTCGTAGGAGCCTCGGATCGTCGGGGCCCTACGACCCTTCGAACACCACGCTCATGCAGCTGCCCCCGGCTTCCGCCTTCTGCAACTCGGACAGCTTGACCGTTTCCACCGTTCGACCGCGCTGCCACAACAGATCGGTGGTTTCCGGGAATCCTGCAGCCATGACGATCGTGTCACCGATCATGAAGGTGTTGGCCGCGCGCGGCTCGGTCGTGGGCAGGTCGAGAATGGTGACACCGTCCAGCGCCTCAGCATCGATCCAGTGACGGTTGGCCACGACCAACCCACCGCCCACGTGGGAGCACGCGGACTTGAGATGGAGACAGCCGTGCACACCCACCGGGCGCACACGGTATCCCAGGGGGGCAAGCACATCGTGCAGTTGTGCGATGCCGGACGCATTCGACCGTGACGATCGGCCCACGAACACGGTGCGATCGACGCGCATGATATCGCCTCCGTCGAGCGTGCCGGGGGCCTCGATCCGGGCGAGATCGCGGTAGGCGGCCAGTGCCGTGGCGACCGAGGGAACTTCCCCAAGTCGGGTGGGCGTTCCCGGACGCATGAGAACAGCGACCTCGTCCACCACGAACACCGTATCCTCGACGAAGACGGCATCGGGTAGCTCGGGTTCCTCCGGTAACGTGACGACCGTCGCGCCGAGACGCTCGAGCGTCTCGCGATACCCCCGATGCTGTTCCTGCGCCCGGCGGACGTCGATCGGTTGGCGTTCGAGGTGGGTCAGTGCGCATCGGGTGATGGCATCCGTCGGTGGGCGCGTGATCGCCACAATCGCCGTCATCGGCTCACCGTCTGGTCTCGAAGAACTCGCTGAGGAGCGCACCGCATTCCCGCTCCATCACGCCACCGCGAACTTCCGGTCGGTGGTTGAGGCGAGGATGCCGCAGGAGATCCTCCACGCTGCCCGCCATCCCGGCCTTCGGATCGAACGCACCAAAGACGACCTTTCCGATGCGCGCCAGGATGATCGCGCCCGCACACTGCGCGCACGGTTCCAGCGTGATGCAGAGGAGCGCGTCGGGTAGCCGATCCTCGCCGCGAACGGCGATGGCCCTCTGAATGGCCACGAGCTCTGCGTGTTGCGTGAGATCACGTCGGGCGATCGTCTCGTTGTGCGCGCGCGCTACGACCGCCCCATCCAGCACGATCGCGGCACCGACCGGCACCTCACCAGACACCGCGCCCGAGCGCGCCTCGTCCAGCGCGGCCTCCATCCCCGCCCTCACATCGGGCGTCACGGCACCTCGGGAGTCTGACACGCTGGAAAGCTACACCGACGACCGCGTCCCCGCGTGCGCCCTACGACGGGGTGACGCCTCCACCTCCCTGATCGCGTTTGTTGAAGCCGTACGAACCGTCACGGTAGTCGACGTCGATCACGTCGCCTTCTCCGTACTCGCCCTCGAGGAGCGCGAGGGCCAGCGGGTTTTGGAGTCGTCGCTGCACGACGCGCTTGAGTGGGCGGGCACCGTACACGGGATCGTAACCCTCGTCCACCAAGGCCGCCTTCGCCTCGGGCGACAGGTTCAGCGTCAACCCGCGATCGGCCGCCAGCTCCGCCACGCGTGCGATCTGCAGGTCGATGACCCGCAACAGATCGTCGCGCGAGAGAGGCCGAAAGACGACGACGTCATCCACCCGGTTCAGGAATTCGGGTTTGAAGTGCTGCCGCAGCGCATCGAGGACCTGTTTCTCGGCTTCCTCCCATTGCTGCGCGCCGAGTTCGAGAATCCAGTGCCCACCGATGTTGGACGTCATGATGAGCACGGAATTCCGGAAATCGACCGTGCGGCCCTGTCCGTCGGTCAGCCTGCCGTCGTCAAGAATCTGCAGCAGGACATCGAAGACCTCGGGATGCGCCTTCTCGATCTCGTCGAACAGGACCACCGAGTACGGCCGCCTGCGAACGGCTTCCGTCAGCTGGCCACCTTCCTCGAATCCCACGTAACCCGGCGGGGCACCGATCATGCGGGCAACGGAGTGCTTCTCGCCGTACTCCGACATGTCGAGGCGCACGAGGGCGCGCTCGTCATCGAACAGGAACTGGGCAAGCGCCCGAGCCGTCTCCGTCTTCCCAACCCCAGTCGGCCCGAGGAAGATGAAGCTCCCGACCGGACGGTTGGGATCCTGCAGACCAGCCCGTGCCCGGCGTACCGCATCGGCGACCGCCGCCACCGCCGGGTCCTGCCCGATGATCCGCTGGTGCAGCTCCTCTTCGAGGTGCGTGAGTCGCTCCCGCTCCGACTCGATCATCTTGCTCACGGGGATACCCGTCCACTGCGCGACGATCTCGGCGATGTCGCCGGCGCCCACCTCTTCCTTCAGGTACTTCGCATCAGCTTGGATTTCCTCGAGTCGCTCGTGTTCCTCCGCGATGGCGCGCTCCAGCTCGGGGACCTTCCCGTAACGAATCTCCGCAGCCAGTTGGAGATCCCCCGATCGGGTCGCCCGCTCCGCGTCACCGCGCGCTTCCTCCAACGCCGCCTTGGTGTCGCGCAGACGCACGATGGCATCCTTCTCCGCCTGCCACTGCGCCTTCATGCCCTGCGCTTTTTCGTCCAGTTCGGCGAACTCACGCCGGAGAGAGGCCAGGCGGTCCTTGCTGGCCCGGTCCTTTTCGCGCGCCAGTGCCTGTTCCTCGATCTGCAACTGAATCTTCCGCCGCTCGACCTCATCGATCTCTTGCGGCAAACTGTCGATCTCGATGCGCAACCGGCTCGCAGCTTCGTCCACCAGATCGATGGCCTTGTCGGGAAGGTGCCGATCCCCCAGGTATCGATCCGACAGCGTCGCCGCCGACACGAGTGCCGCATCGGTGATGCGAACACCGTGATGCACCTCATAGCGCTCCTTCAGGCCTCGTAGGATGGCGATCGTGTCCTCGACGCTCGGCTCCCCCACGACAACCGGCTGGAACCGTCGCTCCAGCGCCTTGTCCTTTTCGACGTGTTTGCGGTACTCGTCCAGCGTCGTCGCGCCCACGACGTGCAGTTCCCCTCGGGCAAGCGCAGGCTTCAACAGGTTCGACGCATCCACCGCCCCCTCGGCGGCACCTGCCCCGACGAGCGTGTGCAGCTCGTCGATGAAGACGACGAACTGCCCCTCCTGACTTGTGATCTCCTTCAGCACAGCCTTGAGCCGCTCTTCGAACTCGCCACGGTACTTGGCACCAGCAAGCAACAGCCCGATATCGAGGACAACGATGCGCTTGCCGCGCAGTGTCTCCGGGACATCACCGTTCACGATGCGTTGGGCCAGCCCTTCCACGATCGCCGTCTTCCCGACACCTGCCTCGCCGATCAGGACGGGGTTGTTCTTGGTCCGCCGGGACAGCACCTGCATCACCCGCCGGATCTCTTCATCACGACCGATGACGGGATCCAGCTTGCCCTGACGGGCAACCTCCGTCAGATCGCGCGTGAAGCGTTCGAGGGCCTGGTATTTCTGCTCGGGATCGACATCGGTCACGCGGTGACTGCCTCGAACGCTCTCGAGCGCCTCCAGCAACTGGTCCCGTTCCACGCCACGCGCGCTCAGTGCGTTCCGCGCCGACGTGCCCTTGGTATCCACCAGGCCGATCAACACGTGCTCAGTGGAGACGTAGGCATCGCCCATCGTCTTCGCGAGCTCGTCGGCGCGGCGCAAGGCATCGTTCAACTCACGGGCGACCGTCGGACTCGATCCTCCGTCTTGCACCGGCAGACGTTCGAGCTCCCGTTCCGCTTCCTGCCGAAGTTCGGTCACCGACAATCCTGTCTTCTGTAAGACGGGGACCACGATGCCCTCATCCTGCTCCAGCAAGGCGAGGAAGAGATGCCCGTCGTTGACGACGGGATTACCGCGTTCCGTCGCCGCAGCGACAGCGTGCTGCACGGCTTCGCCGGCTTTGATGGTCAGTCGATCTGGTCGAATCATCGTTCGAACCCCCTACTTACGCGTCATGCACCACATCGGATGCACGTCAGGAGCATCGTGCACACCTGACATACCACCTTCGATAGGAGCAACCGCCATGCCCCGCATTTCATGTGAATTCGGCAGAGACACGCCGAAACGACAGGCGCGCCAGCGACTGATCGCTGACGCGCCCGCAGTATTGACAGTCTTGTACCAGGCCTACTGTGATGCGTCTACTTGACGATCGTCATCTTCTTGGTGCGCGACTCGCCATTTACCACCAGCTGATACACGTACACTCCCGATGCCGCATCCCGGCCGGTACCCCGCACTTTCCCATCCCAATAGGCCGTGTATTTGCCCGTTCCATTCCACTGCAACTCGACCTGCTCCAACACCACGCCTGACCCTTGAAGGATCGGCACGGCCACGAGCTGCGCGAGAATGTTGAAGATCCGAAGACTGACAACAGGATTCTTCCCACCATTCCAGTGCTCTTCACCGAGCTCAAATGGAATGGTCGTCTCCGGGTTGAACGGATTCGGGTAATTCCTGCCCAGCTGCACCTGCGAGGTGCTGTCCTGCGCTTCTGCGACCGCCGGTGCAGCGATCAGGAGCCCGAGCGCACACGCGACCGCCCAGGCTGAGCGCTTCATGTACAACTCCAATCTGACAGAAAGTGTCTTAAGCGGTTTCCCCTTTACATGAATGAGTTCGTATCTGCCCAACTGATGCCAAGTTAGGAGATTCTGACCCCACGTGTCAAGCGTTGCGTGGACCCAACGGTGCGGACGGCCCGATCGCGCGAGCATCGCCATCCCGAACCGTGGCGCCGGAAGCGTCGAGCCACTCGAGAATCGGGATGAGATATTTCCTCGTAAGTCCAGTTGCATCACGGATTTCCGCTGGTGTTGCTCTCCCTCTTTCCGCAATCGCCCGAACTATGATACCCCTGACGTTCTCAAGGGATTCGGTGTCGTAGTACCGGTCTCGCCCGATCCGTTGAACGTCGCCGGCTCTGACCTGGAACCCGATGAGGCCCTGCACTCGATCCGGTGGCACGAGCTCCCCGAGTTCGGACTCGGTGAGTCCCTGGGCCCCTGCCTGCCTGAGACCGTCCATGATGCGAGCGGTGAGCTGTTCGTCCTCGCCGGACGTCCGAGGCTCGAACTCCACCTGGCGGACGGTTGACCCGTCCACGATCAGCTCCCCGGCCTCAGCCAAGAGCCCCACGGCGAAATCCACCTGTGGCGCTTCCCGCCCAGCAGCCCGCAACGCCTCGAGTGCAACGCCCGGCTCGAGCGGATGTGTCGCATGGAAGGCTTCGACGGCCTGCCGGACGTGCTCGACCCGGTCCGCGATCACCGCGGCGGCCACGATCCGTCCATCGACGACGTGGATCTCCCCCTCGTGGCCGAGAGCATCGATGACAGCATCGACTGCCTTGGGGTGTGTTCCGACCCGCACCGGCAGGTCCCCCATTGGGAGTCCGTCCCGGCCCGACTCGACGACAAACGCCAGGACCCGTTGTGCCGGCTCACTCGCCCCCTTCCCCTCCAATCCCCGTGGCCGCCGCGGTCGGCGGGGCGGGAACGGGTCGACCACGACACAGCCACCGATGGTCCGCATGGGCGAGTACGTCCGGATCACGCCGCGATCGCCCCACCGTGCAACCACCGGCTCATCCAGTCTGAGCCGCACCGCCGTCGTGACACCCGGCTCGGCCGTGTCGGCAATCGGGGTGAGCCGAGCGAACACCTCGGCCGTCCCCAGGTGCAGTCGCACGCGCGAGCGCTGCGAGAGCGGCTCGGCGTCCGGCAGCAGGGTGAGCCATACGTCGAGCGCCGACGTGGCATGCCACCCTTCGCCCGCAACCACCACCGACCCGCGCGGGGCTGCATCCCGATCGACGCCGGGGATTGCCAGCGCCGTCCGTCGCCCCGGTTCCGCGCGCTTCCGCTCGTCGCCATGCACCTCGACCGACCGGACCCGACCGGTCGTCTCCCCGGGGAGGATCCGCACGCGGTCGCCTACTGCGACCGTGCCGGACCACGTCGTTCCCGTCACGACCGTACCGGCGCCGGGGACGCTGAAGGCTCGATCCACGGGGAGCCGGAAGAGGTCATCGACGGAGCGGTGCGCTGCTCCCTGCGCCGCGGACCGAATCGCCGCCACGAGCGCGTCTCGCCCGAGCGCCGATTCCGCGGAGCACCGCACGGGCGGTTCCCACGCGATCGCGGTCCCGTCCAGCAGTTCCTGTACGTCGGCCTCGACGAGGTCCACCCACTCCTGATCCGTGACGAGATCGATCTTCGTCAACGCGATCACGCCGGCTTTGACTCCGAGGAACTCCAGGATGGCCAGGTGTTCCCGCGTCTGAGGCATCACACCCTCGTCCGCCGCAAGAACGAGCAGGGCCACGTCGATACCGGTGGCTCCGGCCACCATGTTCCGGACGAAGTCCTCGTGCCCCGGGACATCCACGACGCTCGCCGTGAGGTCGTCGCCGAGCGGCAACTGGGCGAAACCCAGATCGATCGTAATCCCGCGCCGCTTTTCTTCCTCCCACCGGTCCGTATCGACGCCGGTCAGCAGCTTGACCAACGCGGTCTTGCCGTGATCGACGTGACCTGCAGTTCCGACGACGACGTGTTCGCTCATCCCAACTCCTGCCACATCTCGAGTGCCCGGAGCTCGCGTCCCTCGGCGACATGGCGTTCCACGAATCGTCGAAGCAGACGGCGATGGGCAGCGGCATGCTTGGCGGTCAGGGCGCCCACGGACCCAACGTCCCCTCCGATCAATGCCTCGAGCACGGCTCGGTCCTGTGGCTCGAGCGCGGTCCCGTCGCTTCCCCGCCCGCACGCAGTGCAGAGGAATCCGCCGTCGATCACCGAGAAGCGAACCCGCCCACCGGGCAACGGCCGGCCGTCCCGTGCGCAGGCGTCGGCGCGCGGTGCGAAGCCGAGGGCACCAACCACCGCCCACAACCAGACGAGTGACGCGACGTCGAGCAGCGCCGGATCGACCATTTCGAGATTGGTGAACGCCGCGGACGTTACCTCGTAGACGCCGGGATGGGCCTCGGCTGGAGCGAGGCGCATGACGATCTCGGCTACCGCCGCCGCGGCCGCATACCGTTCGACGCGGGCGCTCAAACCCCGGTGTTGATCGCGGACGTCGAAATCGGCGAGGGTCTGGAGATCCCGCCCGGCCCGGACGTAGATCTGCGCGCTCCCCTCGCTGAACACCTGAAGCTGGGCGCCGAACTTGCTCTTGGGTTGACGCGCCCCCTTGGCCATGACGCTCTGGGGACCCAGTTCGCTCGTGAGCAACCGCACGATCTTCGACGTCTCGCCATACGGGAAGGCGTGGAGGATGACGGCGGGCGTGGCGATCGGAGCCATAGGGTTACAAGATAGCCGACCCACAACCCGCGCGGCCGCCGTCACACCCCCACGCGCACCCCAAGTGCGACTGCGCGGCCGGGCGTCCGGAAGCCTTGAATCTCCTGGTAATCCACGTCGAGGAGATTCTCGACGCGCAGTGTGCCCACCACACTCGGCCGCCCCGCCGCGGGTTCCCACAGCCGCAAATCGAGCGCGAGGTCGACGCGCACGTACGCCGGAAGCGTTACGCGAGTCGCTGGGAATGTCGCGAAGTCGAGGTCGTCACGGGTTCCCGTGTAGCGCACCGTGGTGGACACAACGCCTCGTTGCCACAGACGCTTTGCAATCCGCGCGCGTGCCGTGTGGCTCGGGCGGCGCAGTAAGCGGGAACCGTCTTCCAAACCGCCGCCCGGCTGCTCACCGGCTTCGGTCACCTGCGCCTGGAGATAGGTATACGATCCAAGGAAACGCAGGCCGCGTGGCCCCTCGAGGCTCACCTCCGCCTCCACTCCCCGCGCCGTCGCCGCCGCGACGTTGTAGTAGTTCGGATCGCCCGCCACTGGCGGTGCAAACACATACTCGACGAGGTCGCGGAAGCGCTGATCGAAGTAGGTGCTGGAGACCACCAACGCGCCCTCGAACAGCGTTTGCTCGATGCCGGCTTCCCACGAATCCGAGCGTTCCGGCCGCAGCGCCGGGTTGCCCCGCGCAAACGGACCGTCGGCGAACGTCTCGAAGAAGGTCGGCTCCTTGAACCCCCGCCCAAGAGACGCCCGCAATCGCAGCCCCGTCGCAACGCCAAGACTCGCGCCGCCCCGATACGACACGAACGTGCCGAAGGCACTGTTATCCTCGATGCGCGACCCCGCCGTGACCGTCAGCCCCGCAGCAGGTGCCACCTGGGCTTGGGCGTACACCGCACGACTGGTTCGCTCTGCCTCGAAGCTCGAGATGCCTGGCCCAAACTCGCTCTCGGACTCGTCAGCCGTGCGCTCCCGTTGCCACTCCAGCGTGCCTCCAATCGTCAACGTGGTCGCGTGCGGGAGGTACCCGTTCATCCGTATGTCGGCCGACCGCCGTGTCGCCGTCCGGACACTGGAGTATCCAAAGAACCCGAGCGTGTCTGCAGGCCCGTCCTGGCGGTCGTCGATGCTGCCGTCCATCTGGTTCATCGCCAGCGCCCCGCGCAACTCCAGTGCGGACGTGAGGAACCGACCCGCATCCACGCCGAGGAGGAACTGATCGCGCTCTTGGAACGCGTTCGCGTCCACGACGGCACCGACCCCGTCCGTCGGATAATGGTATCGGCTCGTGCCGTATCGTACCGTTACACCGGCATCTGTCCGGGCATCCGGACGGAGACCGACGGCACTGCTCCAGACCGTGTTCGCGTACTCATTGTTGTACTCGTAGATGCCGTCCGTGCGCGAACGAGAAACCGCAAACGAGTAATCGAGCATCTTCGAGCCGCCTGCAATGCCTCCCACGGCATCGAGGCTGGTGTAGGTCCCCGCTCGTAGACTGACATCGCCGTGGAGCGGACCATCACCACGCCGGGTGAAGATCTGCACGACCCCGGTCACCGCATCGGACCCGTACAACACGCTGACGGGTCCGCGCACGATCTCGATCCGCTCGACGTTGTCGGTGGTGAGGTCGGCGAGATCGACTGCTCCCCCAGGCGCGTTCACGGGGACGCCGTCGACCAGCACCTTGAGGTGATCACTCTCCCCTCCCCGAATGAACGCGCTCGTGACTCCACCGTACGAACCGTTCTGAACGATCGCCATGCCCGCCACATCCCGGAGCGCTTCAGCAACCGATCGAATGCCCTGCTCCTGCAGGTCCTGACCGTCGAGCACCGTGACCGCCGTCGGCACCGCGGCCCTCGGCATGGGCAGCCGGTTCGCCGTGACGACCATCGGCTCCAGCATCGTCGTGTCGCGCACGTCCTGAGCACTCGCCGGCCTCGCGCCTCCCACAACCACGACTGCCGCCGCCGCCACGGCCCACGTCCGACCATTCCTTCTGATTTCCCGCATCACATGCCTTTCTCTTCCGTAATTCGTCCATTGGCCGTTCGGTTGGCCGATGGCTGCCGCAGCGGTACGAGCTGCGGCGCTCCATCCCACTGTGTCATGGCGACGGGCCACCGGAACACCTGTTCCAACACCGCTTCCGACAGCACGTCCGCCGGCGCGCCCGCACCGCGCACCTGGCCTTGATCCATCACGATCACGCGATCGGCAAAACGGGCAGCGAGGTTCACCTGATGGGTCACGATCACCGCCCCAATGCCTTGGGTGCGGACGAGGTCCGTCACGAGCTCGAAGACCTCCATCTCGTGGCGGATGTCGAGATTGGTTGTTGCTTCGTCGAGCACCAGCAAACGGGGCTCCTGCGCGAGCGCGCGAGCCACCCGGACCCGCTGCCACTCACCGCCCGACAGTGTCGCGATCCGACGACCGACCAGGTGTGCGACGTCACACCGCACGAGTGCCGCTCCGACGGCCGCACGATCCGCCGCCGTCGGCAGGCCGAGCGCACTGAGATGTGGATATCGCCCGAACAGTACGGCCTCTTCCACTTTGAGCGGGAAGAGTTGATCCTCGCGCTGCGGGACAACGCCGATGAGGCGCGCGAGTTCTCGCCGCGATCGCGCGACGATGGGCCCGTCGTCGATGAGCACGCGGCCCTCGGTCGGCGGGAGAACGCCCACCAGCACGCGCAGCAATGTCGTCTTTCCGCTGCCATTCGGACCGACCACGGCTACCGACTCGCCGGCGCGGACCTCGACGCTCACGTCGGTCAACGCCGGTTCGTGCGCGCCCGGATACCGAACGCTCAGCCCAACGGTCGCGATCTTCATGACGCCCACCGCCGCACGAGCAGCACGAAGATCGGTACACCCACGAGCGCCGTCACGACGCCTACGGGCAGTTCGAGGGGGGCGAACGCGGTACGCGCGATCACGTCTGCCGCCACCAGCAGCGCCCCACCCATCAGGAATGCTGCGGGGAGCAGCGTGATATGCAGTCGCCCCCACGTGAAGCGCACGGCATGCGGCACGACCAGGCCGACGAAGCCGATGATACCCGAGAGGGATACCGCGGCGGCGGTGAGCAGCGACGCCGCGACGTACACCGTGCGTCGTGTGCGGAGCAGATCCGTTCCGAGGAACTCCGCCGGCTCATCGCCAAGGGTCAGAAGATCGAGCTGCCGGGCCAACCGGTACAGGACGAGGAGCGGGAGCACGGCATAGGCGGTGAAGACGGCGACGGACGGCCACGATGCGCGCCCGAAACTCCCGAGCAGCCACAAGAGGGCATTGCGCACCTCCGGCGCCGGCGACACGGCGATCACCGCGCCCATGAGCGACGCGGCGAACGCGCCGACCACGACGCCCCCCAGAAGCAGGACGCGCGCGTCGAGCCCACCCCCACCGACCAGTGCCAGGCGGTACACCAGTGCGATTGCGACCAGCGCTCCGAGCAACGCCGCCAACGGGACCGCCCATGCCGACGTGAGGCCCAGCGTGATCGCCACGACGGCCCCGAGGCCGGCGCCGCCCGACAATCCGAGCAGGTAGGGATCGGCCAGCGGGTTCCGAACCAGCGCCTGGAGTGCCGCTCCCGTGACACCGAGGCTCCCACCGACCAGGAACGCCAGCAGGACGCGGGGCACGCGCAGATCTCGGATAATGGTCGTCGTTGGATCGTCGGCAGCACTCGCGAGCGCCCGCACGGCCGTGATCGGGTCGATCGGCGTGGGGCCGATCGCAATCCCGATCACGATCACGCCGAGCGCGCCAGCACACAACCCAAGCCACCGGGTCATGGCGCCACACGCGCGAGCGCCTCGGCGATTTCGGACACGCCGGCCGGCGACCGGAGCGATGGCCAACTGAACTGGGTGCCACGCACGTGCGCAAAGCGCCGATTGCGGATGGCGGGCACCGCACGCCACTCGGGGCGCTCGATGATCGTCGGTTCGGCTTCCCCCACGAAGAGGACGACATCCGGATCGCGGGCGGCGATGGCCTCGATACTCACCGTGGCGGACGGACCTGGCAAATCGGCAAAGATGTTTCGACCCCCCGCGAGTTCGACCATCTCCGAGAGGTAGCTCCCTGCCCCGATCACGATCGGCGGGGCGTCCCACGCGAGCATGAGTACCGACGGACCGCCAGCCCCTACCCCAACGGACGTCGCCGTGAGTGCCGCGAGGTACTCGCCGGCCAGCGTGTCTGCGGTGGGCAGACCCCCGACCACGCGTCCCAGCGTCCGTGCGGCTGACGCCACGTCCTCGAGCCGGTCCAGCGTGATGCTGACCGTCCGAATGCCCATATCGTGCAACCGCGCGACCGCAGCGGCATTCGACGGCGACGCGTAGAACACGACGAGGTCGGGATCGCGCCCGACGATCGTCTCCAGGTTGGGTTCGAGTCCATCGCCGATGCTCGGGACCGCCGCCGCCTCGGCGGGTTCGGTACACCACCGGGTTCTCCCGACCATGCGGTCGCCGGCCCCAAGGGCAAAGAGCAATTCCGTCAGCGAGGGGGACAACGACACGATGCGGGTCGCGGCGGGCGGCGCCGAAACCGAATCCGCCGCCGTGTCCGTCCGATCGATCGCGTCGCCGCCGCATGCCACCGCAACCAGGGCAGCGGCGATGGCGATCCGGGACCTACGAAACACGTCCGCGCTCGCCTGGAGAGCGGGGCGAGGAAGCGGACGTCAGGATGTGTCGAACCTGTCGCATGCCACCTTCCCCCCCGCGAGGGAATGTGTTGGTGGAGCGAGCGCGCGGCGTCTCCTGACTTCGGGCCTGACTGGCGGGCCTTCCCGGTTACCCAGTGGCGTAGCGGCCAGTCTGTCGATGCCCTTCACAGTGGCGGGGCCGTGCCGGCTTTCCACCGGCTTCCGCCCTCGCGCTCACACAAGGATTTGTCGTTGGTGGAGTCTAGTGCTCGGTGTCACGAGCGGCAAGAGCAGCGGCCAACTGCGCTTTCAATGCTGCCCGTTGTTGCCGGTAGGTCTCATCGTCCCGTCCCCGGTACTGCGCATCGAGCGCGGCGATTCGCGCGGCTAGCTGTGCTGCATCGTTCGGCACCGACGCCGGCGCAACCACGCGGCGGCGCCACAGTACGAACCCCAGTGCCATGACGACGACGGCGAACGGCACAACGATCCACTCGACGGGAAACGGTGCCGGCGCGCTGCCGAACCGGATTCGGATGTCCACGCCGGCGCTCACCGCCTCGCCGCCGTATCGACGCAGCGGCTGCCCTTCCAGTTGCTCCACACTCACCAACGGCAACGACGGTGCCTCGAGCATCGCACTCGAGTCGCCGAGCAGCACACTCAACTGCGTCACCGGCTGATCGAGCGTGTGGCTGAACTCGGTACGGCCGGCCGGGAGGAGGTACCCGATGAGTACCTCCCGCTCTCCGGGCACGACGGGCGCGAAGACATCGAGGGTGCCCTGACCGACCTCGATCGCATCGGTAGCGAGGTCACTCGCGCCGATCTCCACATCCTCGGCGTCCGGTGGGATCGTCACTTGCCACACGGGCGTCTCCGACTCGCCGACGACCCTGGTGGTGGTGCCCCGGTTGGCCAAAACGAAAAGCTCGATCACGCGTCGTCGGCCGTCGGACCCCGGGGAGCGGACCAGGAGGTGGCGTTCCGCCAGCTCGATGGCATTCCCCGCCGACGCCGTGTCGTAGACCACGAGCGGGGGAACACGGCCGTTGCGAAGGCTGTCCGGATCGATCGCCGGCGAGAAGTACCCGATTCCCTGGTGCTGGGCGCTCAGCAGGTAGTTGGCCGACGTGTCTACCGCTGGAAGACGCAAGCGGAAGCGTCCGCTCGCATCCGTCCGTTGGGAGTCCACAGGCCCACCTTCCGCGACCGTGACCGCATGCAATACGACCCACTGCGCCGGGGCCGGGACCGTGTCCCTTCCCACGACCCGCTGCAGGACACCGCTCACGACGAGGCCCTGTGCTTCGCCACGGCTGGCGGAACACAGGGCCAGGAGCGTCAGGATGATGATGCTACGGAGTGAACTTGCCAAAATCTTCCGGGTCCAGCTTCTCCAAATACGACTTGAGTGATTCCGAATCCAGCGGGTCCGATCCCGGTTCCACCGCCTCGATCGTGTCGACGGTCGTCAATTCCAGCAGCGTATCCTGCGTGAAGATCGGCGCGGCCAAACGCAGGGCAACGGCAATGCTGTCGGACGGCCGCGCATCGATGTGGATGACGTGATCGTCCCGGGTCAGGTGCAGTTCCGCGTAGTAGGTGTTCTCCTTGACTGCACTGATCAACACGCGAGACAGACTGGCACCGAGGCCGACCACGATCTGCTTCACGAGATCGTGCGTCAGGGGCCGCGCGAACTTCACGCCGGCGAGTTCCATCGCGATGGCGCTCGCCTCGGATGGCCCGATCCAGATGGGCAGCACCCGTTCACCCTCGACCTCCTTGAGGATCACCACGGGCGTGTTCGTTGCCCGATCCAACCCGAGGTGCGCGACCTTCACTTCGATCATCGGCTGTTACGTCCCGGCATCCCAGGATGCGAGATACTTGACCTGCTCGGGCGTCAGGGTGTCGATCTCGACACCCAACGCGGCGAGCTTGAGTTCCGCCACCCGCCGGTCGATCGCCTCGGGCACGCGGTGCACCGCCTTGGTGAATGTACCGCTCTGTTTCACCAGGTGTTCCGCACCCAGGGCCTGATTGGCGAAGGACATGTCCATCACGCTGGCCGGGTGCCCCTCGGCTGCGGCGAGGTTGATGAGGCGTCCCTCACCCAGCACGAACAGCCGCCGTCCGTCCAAGAGCCACTCGGCGACGAACTCTCGGGTCGTTCGCGGGCCCTCAGCGACCTTGGCGAGCTCTTCCAGCGCCAATTCCACGTTGAAGTGGCCGGAATTGGCGATAATGGCGCCATCCTTCATGCGCCGCATGTGCTCGACACGGATCACGTGGTAGTTGCCGGTCAGCGTCACGAAGACGTCTCCGATCGGAGCGGCCTCGGCCATCGACATGACGCGGTACCCGTCCATGCGGGCTTCCAGCGCCCGCAGGGCGTCGACCTCGGTCACGACCACGTCGGCCCCGGCACCCCGCGCACGCATCGCGACGCCGCGCCCACACCAGCCGTATCCCGCGATCACCACTGTCGAACCGGCGAGCAGGACGTTGGTCGCTCTGAGGATCCCGTCGATCGTCGACTGGCCGGTTCCGTAGCGGTTGTCGAACAGGTGCTTCGTCTGCGAGTCGTTCACGGCGATGACGGGAAACTGCAGCACACCCTCTTGCGCCATGGCACGGAGTCGAATGACACCGGTCGTCGTCTCTTCCGTCGAGCCCATGACGGTGTCCACCAGCGCTTTCCGTTCCTCGGCGCTGAGGCTCTCGACCCACGTTCGTACCGGCCCCTCGAGGTCGTCCAGACGGCCGAGCGCAATCATGTGGATGGCGCCGACCAAATCCGCTCCATCGTCCATGGTGATGTCGGGTCGGTGCGCCAACGCGGCCCGGATATGGTCGTAGTAGGTGTCCTTGTCCTCACCTTTGATGGCGAACACCTTGATTCCGTGGTCCCGGACCAGGTGTGCGGAGACGTCGTCCTGGGTCGACAGCGGGTTCGAGGCACACAGTGCCACGTCGGCACCGCCCGCCTTCAGCGTGATTGCCAGGTTCGCCGTCTCGGTCGTCACGTGCAAACAGGCCGACAGGCGCTTGCCTTCGAGCGGACGCTCCGTTTCGAAGCGCTCGCGAATTTGCCGCAGCACGGGCATGAACTGCTCCGCCCATTCCGTCCGGCGGCGCCCCTCGTCCGCGAGGGCAATATCCTTCACATCACTTGGAATGTCGGTCATGGTCTTGGTCATGAAAGTCCTGAGCGTTGGTTTGGATTAGGCGACGGCCTTGACGGCATCCCGAAGGTCCGCGCCCTTGGTGGGATCTTCCCACGTGAACATGTTGACGGTCCGGCCGTCCACATCGCGCGAGTCGGGTGTCCGTCCAAAGTGGCCGTACGCCGCGGTGGCGCGGTAGATCGGGTTTCGGAGGCCGAGCGCTTCGACGATGCCTTTGGGGGTCAGGTCGAAGATCTGCGGCACGGCCTGCTCCAGTACCGAATCAGGCACCGTGCCGGTCCCAAACGTCTCGACCAGGACGGAGACCGGATCGGCGACGCCGATGGCGTATGCGAGCTGCACTTCGCACCGTCGGGCGAGCCCGGCTGCCACGATGGTCTTGGCGACCCACCGCGCGGCGTACGCGGCCGATCGATCGACCTTGGACGGGTCCTTTCCGCTGAACGCGCCGCCTCCGTGCCGCGCGGCACCCCCGTAGGTGTCGACGATGATCTTTCGACCGGTGAGCCCGGCATCGCCCTGCGGCCCGCCAACCACGAACCGGCCCGTGGGGTTGATGTAGTGAGTCATGCCGGTCGTGTCGAGCGGGTACTCGCTCAGCACGCTGTCGATGACGTGCGTCCGGACGCCGTCTTGAATGTCGGCGTTGCCGACCTCATCGGCGTGCTGCGTCGATACCACCACGGCCTTCACCGCAACCGGCCGGTTATCGGCATACTCGATCGTTACCTGCGCCTTTCCGTCCGGTCGGAGCCACGGCAGGGTCCCCGAGCGGCGTACCTCGGCCAACTGTCGGGTCAACCGATGCGCGAGCATGATCGGCATCGGCATCAGTTCCTGCGTTTCGTCACACGCATAGCCGAACATCATGCCTTGGTCGCCCGCCCCGCCGGTGTCCACCCCCATCGCGATGTCCGCCGACTGGGGATCCATGGCCGTCAGGACGGCGCACGTCCGGGCATCGAAGCCGCAGGCGCTGTCGAGGTACCCGATGTCTTCGACCACCTGGCGGACGAGGCTCGGGATGTTGAGGTTGGCGTTCGTCGTCACTTCGCCGGCCACGACGACCATCCCGGTCGTCACGAGGGTTTCACAGGCAACCCGGCTGTGGGGATCTCCGGCAAGGGCAGTATCGAGCACCGCGTCGGATATCTGGTCGGACATCTTGTCCGGATGCCCTTCGGTGACGGATTCCGAAGAAATGATGTAGCGCTGTGATGTCATGGTGCCAGTCGTCAGGAGTGATTGCGGGGGTAACTTTTCAAGCTAGTAGTACCGGCAATGGCAGGCAACCGGCCGCCTTTGAGCAACTGCATGTCCACGACGTCGGCGAGTCCCTGCTCGAGAATGGCCTCGACCTCCCGCGTCGTGGACGCGAGGAGCGCGGCCTCCGCGACCACTGCGGCGCCGTCGCTGTCCACCTGCCGGATCAACCAGCGGACGAGCGGCACCGACGGCGGGGAAACGCTGAGGACGCGGTATCCCAGGCCGAGGAGTAGGAAGGCCGAGAGCGGATCCGACGCCATTTCACCACACACGCTTGCTTCGATCCCGACGCGATCTGCCGCGTCCGCAACCCGTTCCAGGAGCTGCACCACCGCCGGGTGCAGCGGGGAGAAGAGCTCCGCAAGTCGGGCGTTACCGCGGTCGATCGCCAGCGTGTACTGCGTGAGGTCGTTGGTGCCCACACTGACGAAATCACAGCGGGTCACGAGCTGGTCGATGAGTATCGCCGCCGCCGGTGTCTCCACCATCACGCCGATCGGGAGGTCGGAGGCACAGGCGACCCCTTCGCTTTCGAGCGCCTGCTGGCACTCCTCCAACAACTCCCGCGTGAACTCGATCTCTTCGACCTGCGACACCATCGGAATCATGAGGCGCAGGTCCCCGTGTCGCCGCGCACGCAACAGCGCGCGGATCTGGGGCCGCAAGAGCTCGGGTTGGTCGATGCAGACGCGGATGGCCCTCCAACCCAGGAACGGATTGGTCTCGGGCTGGGACTGGAATGCCGCGGGGAACTTGTCGCCGCCGAGGTCGTACGAGCGGACGATGATGGGATGATCGGGGAAGCGCTTGGCGACGTGCGTGAAGTAGTTGACCTGTTCGTCTTCACTCGGCAGGTGGGTCCGACCGAGCACAAGGAACTCGGTCCGCAGCAGCCCGACCCCCGCTGCCTGGTACTCCACCGTGGCGTCGACCTCCTCCGGCAAGTCGACATTGCCTCGCAGCTGGACCACCCGGCCATCGGCGGTCACGGCGGGTTGCCCCGTCGCTTCATCGAGGCGGTCCCGCAACTCATGCCGCAGTCGCTCGCTGGCACGCGCTGCCTCGATCTCGTCCTCGGTCGGGTCGAGAATCACGAGCCCGTGCGTGCCGTCGATGATGACATGCATGCCGTCCTCGACGGCGTCGAACCCATCGATAACGCCCATGACACACGGAATGCCCAAGCTGCGCGCAAGGATGGCGGCGTGCGACGTGCGGGCGCCCTCCTCGCTGGCGAGACCGGCAACTGCTTCCCGCTCGAGTTGTACGGTCAGGCCCGGTGTCAGCTCGCGGGTGAACACCAGTGTGTCCTCTCCCTTCCGCAGCTGAACCGGTGCGACCGGGGCGCGCCCGAGGAGGGTATTGAGGACCCGCACCTGAATACCCACCAGATCCGGCACCCGTTGACGGAGCAGATAATTGGAGGACTGTGACCAGAGCACCCGCGTTTCCAGTGTCTTGAACTCGAACGCGCGTTCGGCGGAGAGTTGGTTCTCGCGGATCAGCGTCTCGATCGCGTCCCGGTGCTCCGGATCCTCGAGCATCATGATCTGTGCATCGAAGATCTTGGCCTCTTCGGAGCCGGCACGCTGACGGGTTCGCTCCCGCAGCTCGTCAAGATGATCGCGGACGGCGCGCAACGCCTCCCCGAGCCGCTCGATCTCATCCTTGACCTCCGAGGGCGCGACGACACTCCGCGTGACCTCGGGGAACTCCCACTGAATCACCTGGGCCGTACCGATCACGGTCCCCGGCGAGACGCCGACTCCGCGCAACACTCGATCGCTCATAGGTCGATGAACTCCCGTCCCAGACACTCCACGACGGCCGCGACCGCTGCCGCACCGTCGTCACCGTCGGCCCGGACGGTCACGGTGCTGCCGCACTCCGCCGCCAATGTCATGACGCCCATGATACTCTTGGCGTTCACCCACATACCGTCCTTCCCGAGCGTGATGTCGGCCCCGAACTGCGCTGCCACCTTCACCACGGCCGCCGCCGGTCGGGCGTGCAGCCCGAGCCGATTCCGAATCACCGCTGCCTGCTCGTGCATTAGACGGCCCACCCAACAACGAATGCTACGGCGGCCACGACGAGCCCGAACCGGATCCCTCGAAAGCTCGGCAGAATCCACTGCGCGAAGGCGAGCGCGAGGACCCCGACCATGCCGATGCCCAGCTTTTGGTGCAGAGTAAACTCCCGCGCGAGCCATCCGCCGACGACGGGAATTGCGAATCCCACCACCAGCCCGCCCAACGGGCCCGCGATCCGCATGCCCCGCTGGATCCCCTTCGCCGTGAGCGCCCGTGCTACCGCCCGCCCTTGGCGCCAGCCCTCGCGGAGCGCCCACGTGCGCAGGGCAAAGTGTGCCGCGTTGTACAGCACCAGGAACACGATCATCCCGGCGATCGGTGAGAGCAGCGCACCGACCGTCAGTCCGACACCAACCGAGAACGGGATCAATCCGGCCCAGATCAGCTTGTCGCCGACGGAACCCAACGGACTGATCAACGCATGTCGCAGCCGTCGGACCATGTCGCCGGACAGCCCATCCTGCTCGGTTCTCGCCACAGCACTCATCGCCATGCCCACCAGGTAGGGATGTGCGTTGAAGAACTGTGTGCTCCGCCGCATGGCCTCGTGATAGCGGTCCTTCGGGAGTGATCGCAGGAGCGGCTGAATCGCCCACGCGGCGCCAACTGCGATCATCCGATCGTAGTTGAACGACGCCTGCACCAGCAGGCTCCTGAACCAGGTGGCCGTGAGCGGCTTCATTGGACGATCACCACGAAGAGGATTCCGAGGATGATGCCCAGACCGAACCACCGGACGATGTTCGTCTTCCCGACCATCCGGAAGATGCCCGAGGTCGCAGCCCCGAGCGACGTGCCGATCAAGACGAGTGTCATCAACAGCGCCCCGAGGCGCGTACCCGGGGTCCACCGATAGGCCGCGACGGCCAACCCGAGACCGAAGAGGGTCACGACGGACGACCGGACCACGTCCCGCAGAAGACCGCGGTAGTGAATGCCGCGTACGGTCCGCAAACGCCCGGCATCGAGATCGTCCCGATGGCGGCGAACGTCGCGACTGTTGGCACGCCGGATCATGACCACGCCGATCTCGCCCACATATGCCACAACGAGTCCCACGACAATCGCGACGCCGAGACCGAACACACCCGGTGCTCCCGCGGCCGCCGTTGCTGCAGCGACCGCCCCCAATCCGTAGTCCGGGTACCGCGCACTCCCCACGGGCAAGACGTCCAGTGCGAAGAGCTCGAGGACCATGCCGACGGTGCCGCCGCTGATCGGATCACCGAGGATCATCCCGGCGACCGTGCCGGCCACCAGCGGGCGCGAGATCATGACCTGGCCGACGCTCGCCATGTCGACCCCGACGACCGTCCCCCAGAGCATCAGCAGACTGAACTCGTTGGTCATGCCCATTGCTCCACGGACAGTGCCTTTGCCGTCGGGACATCCTGTGCCGTCACCTCGACACCTCCGTCGTGCAGGGCACGGAGCTGCGCAGCCTCGTCGTCCGACAGGTACACATATGCCAGACGCTCCGCCCGTCCCGTCGACTCGTGGATCCCGCCCACGTTCACCCGCGTGATCAGGTCGGTGCCGTCACAGAGACGGACCGTGGTGTCGACATCGCCGATGAGCAACAACGTGCGCACCTTGTCGTCCGCCCAGTCGTGCACTGCTCCCAATGTCTCTGCCACCGACAGAAACTCGACGTCCAGCTCGGGCGGCACGCCCAGCACGTACAGTTCCTGTTCCCAGGGGTTGGCACTCACCTCGTCGCTCACCAGGACGAGCCGCTGGATCTGGAGTGCCGGCACCCATCCCACTACGACCTGGCCGTGGATGAGTCGATCGTCGATGCGCGTGAGAACGATGCTCACGTATGCATCGCGCGAATGGCGCGCTCCCCGGCGGCTGCCGCCCGTTCTGCGGCTTCGGAGGCCGGCAGATCGCGGTGGAAGGCAAACTCCAGCAGCATGGGGAGATTGACGCCCGCAACCACCGCCACGTTGGGACGGTCCTTCAGTTCCATCAACGTGGCATGCAGGCAGCTCCCGCCGGGCATGTCGACGAAGACCACCGCCGGGTCCTCCCCGACGGCATCCGCGATGTCCTCGCAGAGTGACTCCCGCGTGGCACCGATGTTGGAAATCGCGATGAACGGCCCGGTGTCTCCCGCAATCGACTCCACGGCTTCGACCAGCGCCGCCGCCATATGAGAATGCGTGACGACAACCCCTCGCAGCGGCTCACTCATAGTCTTCAGCGAGATACTCGCGGAGTTCAACCTGCTCGGCCATGCGCTGGATCAGGCGTTCGTTGAACTGCCGTGCAGAGTCGACCCCGCTGTAGCGCAGCAGGTGATTCATTGCCACGACTTCGCAAATCACCGTGAGGTTCTTGCCGGGATTCAGGGGAATGACCACGAGGGGCAGCTCGATCCCCAAGATCTCCGTCGTGCGTCCGTCGAGTCCCGTGCGATCGACGTCCTTGGCCACGTCCCAGTCCTGCAGCTCCACGACGACCTCGATACGCTTCTGCTGTCGCACGGCGCGCACGCCAAACAGGGACATCACGTCAACGAGACCCACGCCGCGGATCTCCATGTACCGATGGGCCAGCTCGTTGGCCCGCCCCATGAGCATCCCGCCCCCGCGGCTCGTGATGTGGACGACGTCGTCGGCCACGAGCCGGTGTCCGCGCTCCACCAGGTCCAGCACGCACTCGCTCTTTCCGATTCCGGAGCGTCCGATGAACAGCAGGCCCACACCGTACACATCGGCGAGCGACGCGTGCATCTGGTGTGTCGGTGCGAACACCTCCGTCAGGTAGGGGGTGATCCGGCGATAGAACTCGGCGGTGCGCAAGCGCGAGCGCACGATGGGGATCCGACGCTCCTTGCCCAACCGGGACAGCTCCCGCGGTATCGCCTGACCCTTGGTGACGATCACACAGGGGAGCTCGTACCCCATGAATCGCTCGAGCGCGTTGGTGCGCTCGGCGGCCGGGAGCGAGCGCAGGTACGTGATCTCGGTCTCTCCCAGCGCATGCAGTCGATTGGCGGCAAACCGCTGGGTGAACCCGGCGAGGACGAGCCCTGGACTCGAGACCTCCGGCACCGTGATCTCGCGATCGAGTCCGTCCTCGCCGGCAATGATCTCCAGCTGGAGCGGATCACCCTTCCGCTCGATCAGCTCCCGAATCGTGAGCTTCGCCATCTGCTCACGCCGGCCCGCGGACCGGGCGGCCGGAGTTCTTGTCGAGTTGGTTCCGCATTTTCGCGACCGCACGATCGAGGGCAGAGCGAAAGTCCTCCGCCTCCGCCGACGCGATCCGAACCCGGCCTCGCGTGAGATGGAACTGGAGTTCGACCACCTTCTGCCCGTGATCGGCATCAAAGACGACCTCTGCGCTCTGCGGCCGGTGGGCAGCCTTGGCCAGCTTCTGCACCAGCGATTCGGCGCGGTCACGCAGGTCATCGGGGATCTCGCAGTGGCGTGCAGTCACGGTCGTTCGCATGGGTCTGACTTGCTCCTTACTGCCCGGACCGGGCATCACGAACGGTTTCGATCAGGTGAGCTTCCGTCTGCTCCGCCGCTCGCTCCCATGTCAGGGATTCCGCGAACCGGCGGCCGGCGCGCCCAAGCCGTTCAACGAGCTCGGGGTCGCCGCTCAGTCGTTTCATCGCCTCCGCTAGCGCCTCCTGGTTGGCATGGGGAACCACTAGTCCAGTTTGCTCGTTGAGGACGGACTCGCGCAAGCCGGGGCTGTCCGACGCGATGGCGGGCGTCCCGCAGGCCGCGGCCTCGACGTTCGTGATCCCCCACCCCTCCTTCGGCGAGGGGAAGACCACAGCCCAGACTTGCCGCAGCAGTTGGAGCTTCTGCTCCTCGCTCACGAAGCCCAGAAACCGGACGGTGTCCTCCAGGTGCAACTGCTGCGTGAGTCGCTCGAGTCGTTCGCGGTCGTCACCGGACCCGGCGATATCCAATCGGAGGTCGGGGATCGTTCGGCGCGCCCGATCCGCCGCGCGAACAGCCCACTCCAACCCCTTGTAACGCTTGATGCGTCCGAGGTAGAGGAAGTGGGGCATCGGAGACCGGCTCGGGCGCTCCGGTGGCGCGTACCGCACAGCATCGACGCCGGGATAGATGACGCGGATCGCATCGGGACGGACGCCCCGGGCGATCAGGTCGTCCCGGGTGGAGTCACTGATGGCATGGAACGCGGCTCGGCGATAGACCCGCGGGATCGGGCGCTCGCCGGCCCAGACGATGGTTGCCATCGGCCACGATGCTTCCTGAAAGGCCGTCGTTCCAAACAGATGGGGCACGATCACGTAGAGCGGGTGGCGCGTCACGAACGGCAGGTAGAGGGGGAGTTTGTTGATGTCTTCGACCACGACATCGTAGTCGGCTCCGGCCAGTACCTGCCTGACCGCACGCCTCCCCGTGAGCGCGAAGGTGTGGCGCCCCCCGGACCGGACGACCTGAATCCCGTCGAGCTCTGCCCGCCGCGTGCACCCGGACCATCCCGACGCAACCATGGTGACCTCGTGCCCGCGCTCCACCAAGCGGCGGAAGATCTCGAAGAAGTGCACCTCCGCGCCGCCCGCTTGCGGATTCTCACGGTCCAGCCAGTTGACGGCGAGAATCCTCACAGGCGCCCTTCCCGGCGCGCCAGCCCATCGAGCACGCCGTTCACAAACCCCGGCGCTGAGGAGCCCGCAAACCAATGCGCAAGTCGCACGGCTTCAGTGATGACGACCTTTGGTGGGACGTCGCCCGTATCGAGCTCGTGCAGCGCCAGGCGGAGGATGCATCGTTCAATGGTGCCGACCCTGCCCGGCCGCCAGTGCTCGACGGCATCGGCGATCCGACCATCCAACTGCTCCACATTCTCCACGACGGCGCCGGCGAGTTCCTCGGATGCCTCGACCGCCACCCGCCAGTGCGGATGCGTGCTCAGCAGGGCGTGTACGAAGTGGTTGAAGGGCGGCCGCTGTCGCAGCTCCCACCCGTAGAGCAGCTGAAGTGCGCGAGCCCGAGCCCGGGTCTCAGGCCTCAGCACGGCGGTCCAGCGTCAGGAACGCCTTCGCGGTTTCCAAGGCCGCCTGCGCTGCCTCTGCACCCTTGTTGCCGGCATCGCCTCCGGCGCGCGCCATGGCCTGCGCCAGCGTGTCGCAGGTGAGCAAGCCGAAGCCGAGCGGGAGACCGGTCTGAAGCGCGACGTTCATCAGCCCCTGGCTCGCCGCGGACGACACATAGTCGAAGTGAGGCGTCTCCCCTCGAATCACGGCGCCGAGTGCGACGGCAACGGCGTAGCCGCCGCGGGCCGCGCCACGGGCGACCGCCAGCGGAAGCTCGAATGCGCCGGGCACCCACACGACGTCGACGCGGTCGCCGTCATAACCGGCCTGCGCCAGGACCTGCAGCGCTCCGTCACAGAGGCGTCGCGTCACCCCCTCGTTGAACCGGCTCACCACCACGAGGGCCCGGGATTCAGCGTGCCCGTCCATGTCAGTGGGCGAACAGGTGACCGAGCTTGTCGCGCTTCACCTCGAGATAGGCTCGGTTGTCGTCCGTCGTATCCGCGATGAGCGGCACCCGCTCGGTGATCTCGAGCCCGTAGCCGTCCAGCCCCACCATTTTCCGTGGATTGTTCGTCAGGACACGGATCGACGTCAGGCCGAGATCGCGGAGGATTTGGGCTCCTATGCCGTAGTTGCGAAGATCGGGAGCGAACCCGAGAGCCTCATTGGCCTCGACCGTATCCTGGCCGCTGTCCTGAAGGGCGTAGGCCTTGAGCTTGTTGAGGAGACCGATCCCGCGTCCCTCCTGATCCAAGTACACCACGACGCCGGCCCCGGATTCGGAGATCTTCTGCATGGCAGCCCGGAGTTGGGGACCGCAATCACACCGGCTGGATCCGAACACGTCGCCGGTGAGACACTTCGAGTGCATGCGGACCAGCACGGCGGCTTGGCCTTTGACATCGCCGTATACCAGTGCCACGTGTTCCCGATCGTCCACGGCGTTCTCGTACCCAATGATCCGGAAATCGCCGAACGGCGTCGGGAGCCGCGCCTCGGCGATTCGCTGCACGAGACTCTCGTTCCGCAGGCGGTACGCGACGAGCTCGGCGACCGTTACCACCGTCAGGCCGTGCTCGCCCGCAAACCGCTCCAGCTGGGCGCGGCGCATCATCGTGCCGTCCTCGGAGAGGATCTCGCAGATCACACCGGCCGGGTACAGGCCCGCGAGGCGGGCCAGGTCCACGCTGGCCTCGGTGTGACCGACCCGCTGCAGCACGCCGCCTGGACGGGCACGCAGCGGGAACACGTGTCCGGGCCGCCGGAGATCCTGCGGCACCGTCGCGGGATCGAGTGCGACCTGCACCGTCTTCGCGCGATCCGCGGCGGAGATGCCCGTGCTCACCCCGAACCGCTTCGCAGCGTCGACCGACACCGTGAACGCCGTCTCATACGCGTCGGAGTTGCTCTCGGTCATCTGGGGCAGGCCAAGCTCGTCCGTCCGCTCGGGCGTGAGGGTGAGGCAGATCAACCCACGCCCAAACTTGGCCATGAAGTTGATCATATCGGGCGTGACGTGCTCCGCCGCGCCGATCAGATCACCCTCACTCTCACGATCCTCATCGTCGGCCACCACGACGAGCTTCCCCTGCCGAATGTCGTCGATGGCCCGCTCGATCGTCCCAGAACTCATGCACTGCTCCTATCCGGCACCGGGCGCCGCACTTCCATGAGTTGACGCACGTATTTCCCGATCATGTCCGCCTCCACGTGAACTCGATCGCCAGCGTGGAGGCGTCCCAGCGTGGTGTGCTCGCACGTGAAGGGAATCAGGGAGAGCTGGACCATCCCGGGCCCGGGGATGGCGTTCACCGTCATGCTCACCCCGTCGACCGCCACGGACCCGTACGGAACGGACACCTCCGCGACCTCGTCCGGCACGGCAATGTCGATCAGGACGGCGTCTCCCTCCGGCCGGACGGCCCGGACTTCTCCTACCCCATCCACGTGCCCCTGGACCAGATGACCACCGAACCTGTCACCCATCTGCATGGCCCGCTCCAGGTTGACCCGTTCGCCTTCCACCATGTCCCCGAACCGCGTTCGGCCCCTCGTCGTCACGACGGCATCGACGCGAAACCAGTCCTCACTGCACTCCACGACGGTGAGACACGCGCCGTTGACCGCTATGCTCTCGCCCACGGTGAGGTCACCGTACGGCGCGTTGATCGTGAGCGCCAAACGGTCGCCGTCGCGGACCACGCGCGCGACCTCGCCAAGTGCCGTTACGATGCCGGTAAACATAGTTCTCGATCCAACACCAGTAATGTATCGGCTCCGAGAGCCGTTCGCTCCGTCACGGTCCAGGGTTGGGCGTCGGCCAGATCCATCGGCGACCGATCGCCGAACCCTCGAACCCCGTTACCCAGCCAGATGGGCGCTTGGATCCAATAGACACGGTCGACGACCCGGGCCTCGAGAAGAGCCGTCACCAGGGTCCCGCCACCCTCAATCAGCAGCGACTCGATGCCGTCGGCGCGCAGTGCGCGCAGCGCCCCTGTGAGGTCCTCAGCTTCGCCAACGTCGACGCCTGAATCGCTGAGCAGGCCCCCCGCACCCCGGGCCACTCCCGGCTCGGCAAACACCTTGGTGGGCACTGCTCGGGCGCTCTGCACCAACTGGCGATCCCCGGACGGAAGCGACCGTCTCGCAAAGACGACGCGCGTCGGTGCACGGCGCGGGACCACCGCACCGCGCACGGTGAGCGCCGGGTCGTCCAGCAGCACGGTACGCGCGCCCACGCCGATCGCATCGAATCCCGCCCGTAACCAGTGCACCCACTCCCTCGCCGCCGTGCCGGAGATCCAGCGCGACCGACCCGAATGGTCCGCGACGAAACCGTCGAGTGACGTCGCGAGTTTGACCGCCACAAACGGGCGGTCCGAGTTCGTCTGCGCGAAGAGAAACGGTGCGTTCAGTGCTGCGGCACGCTCGCGTCCCGGGCCTGCCTCCACCTCCACTCCGGCAGCCCGAAGTCGCGCCGCTCCACCGCCCGCCTCGGGATGTGCCTCCGCGCAGGCCGGTGTCTTGCCCACATGCGTGCAGGGTTCGAGCGTCACCACGCAGGTCGCGCCGCGGGCGTCGCCCGCAGCCATCAACGCAGCCGCTTCCGCGTGCGGCTGGCCGTACTCCGCGTGGTAGCCCTCCGCGAGGACGTGTCCGTCACGGAGGAGTACCGCACCCACCAGCGGATTGGGAGCGACTCGCCCCCACCCTCCTCGTGCGATCTCCAGGGCCCGCCGCATTGCATCCCGTTCGGTCATGCCTCACCCGATGGTCACGCCCGTGCCGGACGTGACTTCTCCTACCTCCCACGTCTCGACACCAGCGGTCGTCGCTGCAGCGCGAATGTCGGATACGGCCGACGGCGTGGCGACGGCGAGCATGCCGAGCCCCATGTTGAAGACGTCGTACATCTCGCTGCGCTCCACGCGCCCGGCGGACTCCAGCAGTGCGAAGATCGGGGGGATACTCCACGCGCCCGGATCGATGGCGGCGCCGCATCCCGACGGAAGGGAGCGCGCCAGGTTGCCAGGTATCCCGCCGCCGGTGATATGTGCCAACCCGTGCACCGAGCCGAACACCGGGGCGATGGCCGCCCAGTAACTTCGGTGCACCGCCAAGAGTGCATCGGCAACCGTCACCTCCATGCCGGGTACCGTGTCGTGAACCGCGAGACCGAGTTCGTCGAACATGATGCGGCGCGCAAGGGTGTACCCGTTGGTATGGAGTCCACTCGACGCGTACCCAATCAGCGTATCACCGGGACGCACGGCCTCCCCGTGCAGCGCCGCCGACTCCGATACGACTCCCACGATGGTTCCCGCGAGGTCGTAGTGGCCGGGCCCGTAGAGATCCGGCAGTTGCGCGGTTTCGCCTCCCACCAGCGTCATGTCGTGCGCGCGGCAACCACGCGCCACGCCCTCGACCAGGTCGGCCAGCAGATCGGCCGACGCGTCGGCATGGGCGATGTAGTCCAGGAACGCGATCGGGCGCGCGCCGTGCACGAGAATGTCGTTGACGGAGTGATTGACCAGATCTTCGCCGACGGTGGAGTGCCGGTCCGCGCGGATTGCCACCAGCACCTTCGTTCCCACACCGTCCGTGCTCATGACCAACGTCGGGTCCGGCACGTCGGCCGGCAGGCGTACCATGCCGCCAAACGCTCCGACGAGACCGCGGGCGAGGGCCGTGCGGGTCGACGCGACGGCGTTACCGATCCGATGCTTTGCCCGCTCCGCCGCGTCGAGATCGACGCCCGCCTCGCGATACCGCTCCGCGGAGCTCACGCCGCGTTACTCAGAGCCGGACCGTGAGTCGGCGTGATCGAAGTCGATGTCGAAGCGCACCAGCTCGAGAAATTCACGCACACGCTCGGTCACTTCCGCCGGCCCGATCTCGTCGAACCGCCGCACCGAGAACTGCTCCACGGCGAACGATCCCATCGCCGAGCCGTACACCATCGCCCGGCGCACGTTGTCGAAAGAAAGATCGTCCGACCGGGCCAGATGACCCATGAAGCCACCCGCGAAGGCGTCCCCGGCACCCGTCGGATCGTAGACCTCCTCGAGCGGGTACGCCGGCATATAGAACGTCTCGGCGCCGTTCAACAACACGGCGCCGTATGTGCCCTGTTTGATGACCACCATGTCGGGACCACGCTCGAGAATCCACCGAGCCGCCCGGTACACGTTCCAGTCGCCCGACAGCTCCCTGGCCTCGGAATCGTTGACGAGCAGCACCTGGATTCGCTCCAGCAGATGAAGCAGGCTGGTTCGCTTGCTGTGAATCCAGTAGTTCATCGTGTCACACGCGACGAACTTCGGCTGGTCGATCTGGTCCAGCACGGTGTGCTGTAGATCCGGATCGATGTTGCCGAGAAACACGTATTTGGCATTCTTGAATGCGTCAGGGATCACCGGATCGAAATCGGCGAAGACGCCGAGACGCGTCTCCAGCGTCTCCCGATTCTGCAGGTCGTACGAGTATTTGCCTTTCCAGCGGAAGCTCGGGCCGTCAGCCCGGGTCACCCCTGTCAGGTCGACCCCCTGCCCGGCAAGCACGTCGAGGGCTTCCTGCGGGAAGTCCTTCCCGACGACGCCGACCAGCTGCACCGGATGCAAGATGCTCGCGGCGTGCGAGAAGAACATCGCGGATCCTCCGAGGGCGTCCGCCGTCCCGCCAAAAGGCGTTTCTACCGAGTCCAAGGCGATGCTGCCGACGACGAGTAGACTCATGTGCTCACATCCGTTCCGGGGCGGTCACCCCGAGCAGTCCAAGACCGTTGCCGAGGACGATCTGCGCTGCCCGCGCGAGCGCCAGTCGCGCCCGCTCGAGCTCAGGTCCCGCCCCCAACACCCGATGGTGATGATACCACGCGTTCACCAACCGCGCTGTGTCCTCAAGGTACGTCACGATCCGGTGCGGTTCAAAAGCCTCGGCCGCCTTCGCGACCGTGGCAGGATAGTCGCCCAAGTGCTTGATGAGATCCTGCTCGACGTCCTCTGTCAGAAGCGACAGGTCCGCCTGGGCGGCGGTCACGTCCTCGGGCGCGACTCCGGCGTTGCGAAAGATGCCGGCCATGCGCGTGTGTGCGTATTGGACGTAGTAGACCGGGTTCTCGTCCGATTGGGTGGTCGCCAGATCGACGTCGAAGACGAACTGGGCATCACACCGCCGCATGAGGAAGAAGTACCGAGCGGCATCGACCCCAGTCTCCTCGTAGAGATCCCGAAGCGTGACGTATTCGCCTGACCGCTTCGAGAACCGGACCTCCTGCCCCTGGCGCATCACCTTGACGAGTTGCACGAGGATCACGTCGAAGAAGTCGTCCGGCGCGCCGAGCGCAGCCAAGGCCGCCCGCATGCGTGGGATGTATCCGTGGTGATCCGCGCCCCACACGTCGATCGCCAGATCGAAGCCGCGCTCCAACTTGTCCCGGTGGTAGGCGATGTCGGGCAGGAAGTACGTGAACGTCCCGTCCTGCTTCTCGAGAACGCGGTCCTTGGCATCACCGAACGTCGTTGTTTGCAGCCACCGCGCGCCCTCGTGGTCGTACACAAGCCCGCGATCCTCCAGCGCGCGAATCGCTTCGGGAATCAGATTGCGGGCATAGACCTCGCTCTCGCTCGTGTGAACATCGAAGCGGACACCGAAGTCGGCCAAATCCCTGTCCTGTTCCACACGTTGTTGCGCAACCACGAAGTCGCGACAGCGTTTCACCGCCTCGTCCTCGGGCAGGTCCGCAAACCCCTCACCCTCGCTCGCGAGGACCGCGTTCGCCTGCGTCACGAGGTACTCGCCGTGATACCCACCTTCCGGGACGGCCGCCTCGCGTCCGACGGCTTGCTGCACGCGTGCCCAGAGCGACTGCGCGAGGCGCTCGATCTGCACCCCCGCATCGTTGATGTAGAACTCTCGGGTAACATCATGCCCCGTGGCTCCGAGCAGCGCGGCGACCGCGTCCCCGACCGCTGCCCCCCGTCCATGCCCAACGTGCAGCGGGCCAGTCGGGTTGGCCGACACGAATTCGACGTTGACCCGGCGTCCCTTGGCGTGTCCCGACGTCCCGTACGCCGACCCATCGGCGACGATCCGGTGCAGCACCGACTGCAGAGCTTCATCACCAAGCCAGAAGTTGATGAACCCCGGACCGGCAATCTCGGTGCGTTCGATCAAACCGGTGGGCGCATCGAGCTCCTCCACGACCGCGGCGGCGAGGTCGCGCGGCTTGCGCCCGAGGGATCGGGCCAACTGCATGGCAAGATTGGTAGACAGATCGCCGTGCGTAGGGTCGCGCGGGCGCTCGAGGACGATGTCCACGTCCGGATGTCCGAGGGATGCCGCCACCTGGGCGAGCGCCGTTCGCAACTGCTCCGCCCCGAGGCTCAGGAGTCGCCTCCGCTCTTCTTGCCGCCGGACGAGTCCTTGGGTCCTGCCGCATCTTTCGACTTGGTGGACGACGACTCCTTCTTCGGCTCCTCACTGGACGTCTTCGCATCGCCTGACCGCTTGTAGTCGGTGATGTAGAAGCCGGACCCCTTGAACACGAGTCCAGCACCGCCCGTGATCACACGCTCACCCGGCGTGTCACACTCTGGGCACTTCGCCAGCGTCGTGTCCGAGATCTTCTGGAGCTTGTCGTACGCATGCCCGCACTCGGGGCAGCGATAACCGTAGGTCGGCATCAGGTCCTAGCCGCTCCGCGCAGAGTCCCGTCGACCGCGTCGACGGTCGCACCATCCGTCAGTTGAGTCCGCACGCTCCCCCCCCACAGCATCCGGGTGGCGGCGGTGGTGGTGCGGCCGCTCCCTTCACCACCATGCCGCCACCCCCCGAGATGGTCCGATCAGCCCGCACGCCGCACGAGGGACACTGCGCCGCCGACGCCGATATCCGCTCAAACCGCTCGAATTCCGCCCCGCACTCGGGACAGCGATAGACATAGGTCGGCATGGGTTCTACACCTGTAACAATAAGAGAATCATAAGCTTAAGCCTCCCTGCGGGTCTGGGCAACCTGTCGAGGCCGGTCACTGTCGCCGCAGGACATCGTCGAGGATAGAGAGGTGTCGGCGGGCGTGCACGGCCGGGAATCACGTTGCAGTCCGCCCGCGCATCACGCGATGCTGTGACCTCCCTGCTACCCGCCGGAATGTACACCGGACAATAGGCCGATCGGAGGCATCAGGTAGGGCTTTCGGTCCGCCCGCCAACGCCCCAATTTGCCTCACGCCCACCAAGGACGGACCGAGGCCATTGTGAAACGTATCGCCGTCATCACCGCCGCAGTCGCAGCCATCGCCACACCCTTGCCCGCGCAGACAGCTGCGTCGAGCGGACCCACTGTCCTCGACGGGATGCGGTACCGCATGGTGGGCCCCTCCCGCGGCGGGCGCGTGACCGCCGTCGCGGGTCATCCGGAGACCCCTGGCACGTTCTACATGGGCGCCACGGGAGGGGGTGTCTGGAAGTCCACCGACTACGGGCAACACTGGACCAACGTCTCGGACGGGTATGTCCACACGGGCTCCATCGGCGCCATGCAGGTTGCGCCGTCCGATCCGAGCGTGGTCTACGTGGGCACGGGATCAGACGGTCTTCGATCGAACGTGATCGCCGGTACCGGGGTCTACCGATCGGATGATGCCGGGGAGACATGGACGCACCGAGGGCTTCGGATGGCAGGGCAAATCGGCGCCGTTGTCGTGCATCCGGACGACCCGGACATCGTTTTCGTGGCTGCCATCGGCAACGCCTTTGCGCCGAACCCGGAGCGCGGCGTTTTCCGGTCGCGGGATGGCGGATCGACATGGGAGCATGTCCTCGTCGTGTCCGATTCCACCGGAGCGGTCGATCTCGAGTTCGCGCCGGACGATCCACAGACGGTGTACGCATCCCTGTGGCGTGCCGAGCGGAAGCCATGGACGATCATCAGCGGTGCGCGTGAGGGCGGCGTGTTCCGCTCGACCGATGCCGGCGACTCTTGGCGTCAGCTCGGCAGCGGCCTGCCGTCCGAGCTGATAGGAAAGAGTGACCTCGCAGTCTCACCCGCGGACCCGGATCGGCTTTACGTGTTGATGGAGGCCGAACCGGGAGGCGGACTCTACCGGTCGGACGACCGTGGCGAGCATTTCGCACTGGTCAGTACGCACGCGGGCATCCTCAACCGCCCCTTCTATTACACGAACGTCGACGCCGATCCGAACGATGCCGACGTGGTCTACGTCGGCAACGAGCGATTCTTCAAATCGGTGGACGGGGGCCGGACGTTCCAACGCATGGCGACCCCGCACGGCGACAATCACGATCTCTGGATCGACCCGAACAACTCCGACGTGTTTATCCAATCCAACGACGGTGGGGCGAACGTTACCAGGGACGGCGGAGCAACCTGGTCCACGCAGCACAATCAGCCGACCGCCGAGCTCTACTCGGTGGACGTCGACAACCAGTTTCCGTACTGGCTCTACTCGGGTCAGCAGGACAACACGACAATCGCCGTGCCCAGTCTGCCCCCGACACCGCGTCCCGGCGGTGCACCGGCACACTGGTTGAGTGTCGGAGGGTGCGAGACCGGCCCCGTGGTCCCGAAGCCGGACGACCACACGATCGTGTACGCCAACTGCAAGGGCCGCTTCAGCCGGTACAGCAAGCGCACAGGTCAGGACCGTGAGTATTCGGTCGGCGCCGCGAACATGTACGGCCACAATCCGAAGGATCTGCGGTATCGCTTTCAGCGCGTTGCCCCGGTCGAGGTTTCGCCGCACGACCCGAACACCGTCTACCACGGATCGCAGTTCGTCCACCGCACGACGGACGGTGGCGAGACCTGGGAAACGATCTCGCCCGATCTCACGGCGTTCGCGTCCGACAAGCAGGTCATCTCCGGCGGGCCAATCACTCGTGACATCACCGGTGAGGAGTTCTACTCCGCCCTCTACGCGATCGAGGAGTCACCCCTTGTCCCGGGCATCATCTGGGCCGGAAGCAATGACGGGCCCATCCACGTGACGAGAGACGCCGGGCAATCCTGGGAGGACGTGACGCCGCCCGATCTGCCCGAAGGCGGCCGTGTTCAGTCCATCACGCCATCCGCGCACCAACCCGGCACGGCCTACGTGGCGGTCTACCGGTACCTGCTGGGCGACTTCCAGCCGTACGCGTATCGCACGCGCGATTTCGGACAGACGTGGACCCGGGTGACCACCGGAGACAATGGCGTACCGCGCGACTACCCGACGCGTGTGATCCGCGACGACCCGGACCGCGAAGGGTTGCTGTACCTGGGGACCGAATTCGGCATGTTCGTGTCGTTCGACGATGGGACGCGCTGGCTGCCGTTCCAGCAGAACCTCCCGGTGACGCCCGTGACCGACATTCGGGTGCACCGGCAGGACCTCGTCCTCTCCACAATGGGGCGCTCATTCTGGATTCTGGATGACATCACCCCCCTGCACGACAGCGCCGGGATACGGCCGTCGGAGCCTCGCCTCTTTCCGGCCGATGGTTACCGCATGCGTTACCCCGCGGGCTCGAGCTCCGAAACCGATCCGGAATACCCCGAGCCAGGGGTACTCATCTCGTACTTCTTGCCGGACACGGTGACTGACTCGCTGACGATCGAGATCCTTGGTGCAGACGGCTCGCTCCTACGGAGGTATCGGAGCGGATCGGAAGAGCTCCACGACGATGTGCCGTGGTTTGGGGAACGCTTGGTCACCGTCGGGACCACGCCGGGCCTTCATCGGATCCGCTGGGACATGCGA
>JBDHJO010000147.1:0-7769 GCA_039586875.1 Gemmatimonadota bacterium
GATGGTAGGGAGGGCGTAATGAAGAAAGCGTGAAGATCGAACGACGGGTGCAGGGTGATCGGGTGCAAGGTGCAAAGTGCAAGGTGCAAGGGAGATGGGTGCAGGGTGCAGGGTGCAGCGTGCAGGGTGCAGAGTGTACAGCATGGGGGGTGGGGTGCAGATTCACCTGTGCAGCATCGCCTTGAGATCGGAGCGTTGTGATGGCTTCAGTGCTCGCGTTGGATCAAGGGACCACCGGTTCCACCGCGCTGGTGGTGCGGGACGATGGTACCGTTGTCGCGAAGGCGTACCGCGAGTTCACACAGCACTTTCCCAAGCCCGGGTGGGTGGAGCACGACGCGTCCGAGATCTGGGACGTGACGCTGGCGGTGGCGCGGGAGGCGCTGGCGCAGGGGGACGAAGCGCCCGCCGCGATTGGGATTACGAACCAGCGTGAAACCGTGGTTGCATGGGACCGCGAAACGGGTGAACCACTTCATCACGCACTGGTCTGGCAGGATCGCCGGACGGCGGAGCGGTGCCGGGCACTCCGATCGGAGCTCGGCGACGCGTGGATCCACGACCGCACCGGGCTCGTGTGGGATCCCTACTTCTCCGGCACGAAGATCGAGTGGCTGCTCCAGCACGGCGGGGTGGCGGCCCATGCGTCCGAACGGATCGCGTTCGGCACGATCGATAGCTGGCTCGTCTACAAGCTCACCGGTGGTGCCGCGCACGTCACCGACCACACGAACGCCTCCCGTACGCTCCTCTACAACATCCACACGCACGATTGGGACCCGGAGCTCCTGGTGCTCTTCGGCGTGCCGCGCGCGACGCTCCCCGATGTGAAGCGCTCGAGCGAGATCGTGGGAACCACGGCGCCAGACCTCTTCGACGCCGAGATCCCGATCGCGGGGATCGCGGGCGACCAGCAGGCCGCGCTGTTCGGACAGGGGTGCTGGGAGGCGGGGCAGGCGAAGAATACCTACGGGACCGGGGCGTTTCTCCTCATGGTGACGGGCGAGCGGGTGCAAGGTGAAGAGAGCGTGCAACGTGCAACGGGCAACGGGCAACGTGACCGGGTGCAAGGTGCAAGGGGCAAGGTGCAAGGGGGGGTGCAAGGTGCAAGGTACAAGGTGCAAGGGGGGCGGCCCGAGCTTCTGACGACCGTGGCGTGTGGGCCGGGCGGGGAGCCGATCTATGCGTTGGAGGGTTCCATTTTCATCGCGGGGGCTGCGATTCAGTGGTTGCGCGATGGGTTGGGGATTCTCGAGCACGCGGCGGAGTCGGAGGCGATGGCGGCCGGGCTCGAGTCCACCGACGGCGTGTACTTCGTGCCGGCGCTGGTGGGGTTAGGGGCACCCCACTGGGAGCCCGAGGCACGGGGCACGATTGTCGGGCTCACGCGTGGGACGACGCGAGCGCATCTGGTCCGCGCGGCCCTCGAGGCGATGGCCTACGGGACGCGGGAGCTGACCGAGGCGATGTCGGCCGAGTCGGGGGTGACGCTGGCCGAGCTGAAGGCCGACGGCGGGGCCGCGGCCAACGATTGGCTGATCCAATTCCAGGCAAATGTACTCGGCGTGAACGTGGCCCGGCCGGACGTGGTGGAGACCACCGCGATGGGAGCGGCCGGGCTCGCCGGCCTGGCCACCGGGGTTTGGCCGGACGCGGACGCCTTCCTGGCCAGCCGCACGTATGCGTGGTTCGATCCGCAACCTCAAGCTGGACAAGGGTTTGCGGGTTGGCAGCGGGCCGTGCGTGCCGCCCTCGCGTGGGCGGCCGATCGGGAACCGAAGTCTTAAGGTTGTTTTAAGGTGCCGCTCATGAACTTTTGGGCAGTTCCGGGATAGCATACAGCACACTCACGGGGAATCCCGACACTATTTCCCGGCATTTGTGTGGGGGGTATATTCAGATCATGCAAGCCAAATACAAGTTCCTGTTCGGTGCCGTGCTCATCGGTGGAACCGTTGGGTTCCTGATGACCTCGGGCATCAAAGAGACGGGCGTCTACTTTCTGACCCCGTCCGAACTCGCAGCCAAGATCGAGTCGGATAAGTCGTTCCACAACGTCGGTGTCAAAGTCGGCGCTAAAGTGGTGCACGGCAGCATCGAGCGTGACGTGGGGTCGCAGACCATCACGTTCGAGATGACCGACGGCTCGCAGACCTATCCGGTGGTGTATCGCGGTCTCGCTCCGGACACCTTCACGGACGACGTGGACGTCGTGGTCGAAGGCCGGTTGGATCCGGACGGTACGTTCCGGGCCACCACCCTGCTGGCCAAGTGCGGCTCACGTTACGAGACGGTGCCCGAGGCGTAGCATGACCACCCTCGGACAACTTGCGCTGTGGATGGCGCTGCTCATCAGCGCCTGGGGGACCTTCGTCGGCTTCTACGGCGGCATGACCCGCCGCCAGGAGCTGATCGACAGCGCCCGCCGATCCACCTACGCCCTCGCCGGCGTGATCATCGTTTCTTCGGTCGGTCTCCTGACCGCCATCCTCAAGCACGACTTCAACGTCGCCTACGTCGCGAGCTACACGTCCCGCGACCTGCCGACGATCTACCTGCTGTCGTCGTTCTACGGCGGGCAGTCGGGCAGCATGCTGTTCTGGATCCTCGTGCTGGTGATCTTCGGGGCGCTGGCCCAGCTGCTCACGTCCCGGAAGTACGACCAGCTGCTGCCGTTCGTCGCGGGGACCACGTCGGCCGTGGCGCTCTTCTTTATCGCGACCACGCTGTTCGCGGCAAATCCGTTCGAGCGGCTGCCGTTCACCCCGGCTGACGGCCAGGGCCTGAACCCGCAGCTGCAGAACCCCGGCATGGTGGTGCACCCCCCGTTGCTCTACTTGGGGTACATCAGCATCACCATCCCCTTTGCGTTCGCTGTCGCGGCCCTCATGACGAAGAAGCTCGACACGGGCTGGCTGCACGCGATCCGCAAGTGGACCATCGTCTCCTGGCTCTTCCTCTCGATCGGCATCACGCTCGGCATGTGGTGGGCGTACGTCGAGCTCGGGTGGGGCGGCTACTGGGCGTGGGACCCGGTCGAGAATGCGAGCTTCCTGCCGTGGCTCACGATGACCGCGTTCCTGCACTCGGTGATGATCCAGGAAAAGCGCGGGATGCTGAAGAAGTGGAACATGGTGCTCATCACGCTGAGCTTCTTCCTGTCCATCTTCGGCACGTTCATCACGCGCTCGGGCATCATCTCGTCGGTGCACTCGTTCGCGCAGTCGTCGGTCGGGTACTACTTCCTGGGCGGCCTCGTCTTCATGGTCGTCGCGATGGGGTATCTGCTCTACACCCGGCTCGACATGCTGGAGACGGACTCGCACCTGGAGAGCATGGCCTCGCGTGAGGCGAGCTTCCTCTTCAACAATCTGTTGCTCGTGGGCATGGCGTTCTCCGTGCTCTGGGGCACGATGTTCCCGATGATCTCCGAGTTGTTCCGCGGCACGCAGGTCACCGTCGGGCCGCCGTTCTTCAATCAGGTGAACATCCCGATCGGCCTCGGGCTCCTGGCGTTGACCGGCATCGGGCCGTTGATCGCATGGCGGAAGGCGAGCCTGAGCCACCTGCGGCGCCAGTTCGCCTTTCCGGTGATCGGCGGTGCCATCGCGGCCGCCGTCGCCGTCGCCGTTGGGATGGGGCAGTTCTACCCGATCCTCACCGTCTCGCTCGCGGCGTTCGTGGTCGTGACGATCACGCACGAGTTCATTCGGGGGATGGGTGCGCGGCACCGGTTGCACGGCGAGAGCTATCCGCTGGCACTTGCGCGGCTCGTCGGCCGCAACCGTCGCCGTTACGGCGGCTACGTCGTGCACCTCGGCATCGTCATCTACTTCGTCGCCTTCGTCGGCTCGGCCTACAAGGTCGATCGCGAGGCGTCGCTCACCCCGGGCGAGCAGGTGCAGGTCGAGTCGCCGTTCGGGCACACCTACACCTTCACGCATATCGGCGTCTCGCAGTACGACGAGCTCAACCGGCTCGTGAGTGCCGCGAGTGTCGAGATCTCGAAGGACGGGGAGCCTGCCGGCATCATGAAGAGCGAGAAGCGCCAGCACTTCACGTGTGCGGCGCCCGTCCGTCCGTGCCCGCGCGACATGCGGCAGAAGTCGTTCGAGCCGAGCACGGAAGCCGGGATCCGCAGCGAGTTGCTGGAAGACATCTACATCGTCTACGCCGGGTCGGTGGAAGGCACCGAAGAGGCGGTCTACCGCTTCACGCTCCACCCGATGGTGTGGTGGCTCTGGTTCGGCGGGTTCGTGCTCGTGGCCGGCGGTGTGATCACGTTGTGGCCCGGCACCACCGTGCGTGCTGTGGCGCAGGGCGACACGCAAGGCGGCTACGCGGCGCAGTTGTTGGAGTCCGAACATGCGTAGGCGCGAGGCTTTGAAGCAGTTCGGGCTCACAGTACTGGCACCGCTGGCTCCCGTGGCCGGGCGACTGACGGCGCAGGAGCAGGGCGAGGAGCCCGCCGAGCAGGAGAGTAGCGCGCCGGAGCTGTACGACCCCTTCCGGGCCGGGCGGCCGCGCGACCGCATCACCGATTACGAGAACGACCCGTTCATCATCGGCATCGAGAGCCGGCTCACGTGCGTCTGCGGGTGCACGCTCGACATCTACACCTGCCGGACGACGGACTTCACGTGCGGGGTCTCGCCGGAGCTGCATCGGCAGATCGCCGGTATGGTGGAGAACGGCATGACCGCGCAGGAGGTGGTCGACGCGTTCGTCGCCGAGCACGGCGAGGGCGTGCTCATGGCACCGAAGAAGGAGGGCTTCAACCTCCTCGGCTACTTCGTGCCCGGGGCGGCCGTCCTCAGCGTCGGGGCGATGCTGATCTGGTGGCTCACCCGCCGCCGCGAGGCGGTCGCGATCGCAACGGACGGTTCCGTTTCTTCCAACGCTTCCACCGATCTCGACGGACTGTCGAATGACGAGCAGGATCGCCTGAAGGCTGAATTCGAAAAGCTGGGGCTGTAGCCATGGTGGAATTGATAGCGGGTGTGGTGGTGGCGTTCGTCGCCGTGTGGGTGGTGATGCAGCCGTTGATCGCCGGGCCGTCGGGCGCCGGTGCGGGCTCGAAGCATCCCGAGGTCGAGTTCGAGGAGCTCGAGGAGTCGGCGTCGCCCAAGATCCAGGCGCTGTTGGCGCTGAAGGAAATCGAGTTCGACCGTGCCACCGGCAAGCTCTCCGACGAGGACTACGAGGAGCTCAAGGCCAAGTACGCCAAGGTGGCGTTGGGCGCCATCAAGGCCGAGGAGGATGGAGAAGCGGCCGGCGAGTCCGCGGAGGATGCAGCGGAGGAGCTGGTGCGGATGGCGGCCGAGGGCAAGCTGGCGGTGTGCCTCAAGTGCGGCCCCCGCCCGGAGGCCGAGGCGGCGTTCTGTTCGGACTGCGGGGGGCGGCTCACGAAGCCGGAGCCCGTGGCCGAGGCGCCGGCTGCCGAACGCCGGTTCTGTGAGGCATGTGGCAACAAGCTCTCGCCGACTGCAAAATTCTGTGATTCCTGCGGGGCGAAGGTTGGTGCGGTGCCAGCGGAAAGTGCGTCCTGAAACGGTTGATCACGACAACTAACTGAGTTTGTAAGTCATTGCCCCGGTGCGTTTTACGACGCACCGGGGCGCGGTAGTTTTCACGTCCGGTTCACCACTTCTTCACGGTCATTTGGGTATATTTTCGTCGGGATTGTTGCGAGTATGATTAATGCATCGTGAACGAGCGAACGGAGCAGGTCCGCTCTGAGCGAGTAGGCGATATGAGACGAGGCACACCAATCTTCTTGCTGGTTGCAGCGGCCTTCGCGGTGGCGGCGTGTGACGACACCCTCCCCGAGGTCGATCAGGTCATGTTCGCCAAGGGTGCGAACTGCGACCCGACCAAGAAGAACTACGCGAAGAAGCGAAACTGCCCGCCGCTCCCGCCACCGCCGCCGGTGACGGTCGAGCCGAACTTCCGCGGACCGCGGAAGGACTTCGTGTCGCCCGTCCGTGTGGCGACCACGTCGAGCGGGTGGCTATTGGTGAGCGCCTCGGACGGCAGCGCCGTGCACCGCGTCGATTCGACGACCTTCAAGTCCGATCAAACGCTCGAGATCTCGGGCCGACCGAACGCGGTCGGGATGCTGAACGACGAGGTCTACGTCGGCAACGTCACGACGAAGACGGTCGAGGTCTACACGTATCGGGGCGAGCTGCAGGGGTCCCTGGGCGGCACCGGCAGTGTCGGGTGGCCCGCGGACCTCGCGGTCGACACCGCTCTGGGGCTCATCTTCGTGCTCGATCGCGCCGTTCCCGAGGTCAAGATGTTCCAGGCGGCCGACTGGTCGCAGATCGGCACGATCGGGGCGGGCGGGCTTGCGACGCCCACCGGGCTCACGCTCGACCCCGTGGCACAGGAGGTCTTCATTTCCGATGCGGGCCCGCAGGGTGGCGATGCCAGCGTGGCGATCTTCGGCTACGACGGGGGGTTCGTCGAGGCGATCTCGGGAGCGGGCTCGTGCAACTTCATGGGGTGCACCGGCGGGTTCTCAACGCCGGCGTCGGTCGCCCTGGACAGTCTCGGGCACGTGTACGTGGTCGACAACCTCGTCGGCGGTGTCCGGGTCTACGATCGGGCAGTGAGCCTTGGCTCGCCGTTGCGCACACTCGGCGGCCGGGACGTGCCGGGTGCACCGGTGCTGGCCTTCCCGCTCGACATCGGCGTCCGTGGCGGCGACGTGCTCGTGACGAGCAAACGGGGCGGCAGCGTGGAAGTGTTTGCGGGAGGTGTCGAATGACGACCCTCACGAAGATCCTCGGTGCGGCTGGGCTCGCCGCACTCGCGGTCGCGTTCACGCCCCGCAGCGCCCAGGCGCAGACCCAGAAGCACCAGTGCTCCTACTGCCACAACCTGCATGGTGGGAGCTTCCAGGCGCTCGGCGTGCGCGACCTCCAGGTCGATCTCTGCCAATGGTGTCACGACCCCGATGGCGGACAGGGAACCACCATCGACGGCAAGACGATCCCGAAGCAGGGGCGGAATGCCGAGGCGCTCAGCGGCTTCGCGGACCACGTTGGTGTCCGGTCCAGCGACAGCTGGCAGCCGAGCTGTTGGGACTGCCACAACCACGAGGGTGAGGCCGATTCCACGACCCGTTCGCGGACACCAACGCCGATTCCGCATTCGTCGGGGTGTGCGAAACCTGCCACACAGAAACGGCACGGCACCAGAGTGCGCCCAACTTCCACGTGGCGGCAGAGCTGCCGGCTGGCGCCGAACGTCGGCACAATGCCGCAGCCGACTGTACCGGGTGCCATACCCACGATACGGGCTTCGAGGGGCTTGGTGGTGGTTGTGCCGGGTGTCATGCCAGTCCGCAATCTGGTGTGAACTCCCGGCGTGCCGTGGTCGGCGAGTTCGATCGCGCGGCGCATCACATCGATTGGGTCGCAGCCGGGGATGCGTCGTCGGCAGACATCAGCGACGACGATTGCCTGGTGTGCCATGTACAGGAGTCAGGGCACCCGAATGAGGGCACCGGGGGAGACCTGCACAACCTCATCTTCCAGGATCAGGACGATCCCGGTACGACATACGTGATCAGCGGGGATCCCTCGACCTCGAGCACTGTCGCAGCGCAGTTGACGCCGTTCTGCCTGTCGTGCCACCGCGATGGCGACGCCAACGGTGACCCCAACCCGTTCCGTGACAACGTCGACATTCCAGTGCTCGGCGGCGGCGATCCGGTCAACTCGGTGTTCTGGGCAGACACGTCGTCCCACGGCAAGGGGGCG
>JBDHJO010000148.1:0-8691 GCA_039586875.1 Gemmatimonadota bacterium
AGGCTGACATGCGAGAGAAGCGAGCACGGCAAACAGCATACCGCTGGTCATTGGACGTTCCATGCTGCCTCCAGGAAAGAGGATGGATGAAGGTACGCGCCGGGCGTCGACACCAATAGAGGTGCGATGCCGACCGTCAACCCTTCGGCAGAACACCGCCGAAGCAACGGCGGGAGGGTTGAGTCTCGCCCCAACCCTCCCGCGCGTACGTCCTCTCCTCTCCTGCTACTCCGGCGTAATGTTCTGATTCAATCGGAACATGTTGCCCGGATCGTACTGCTTCTTGAGCGCGATCAGGCGCTCCATGCCGTCACCGTAGGCGTTGGCGACTCGTGCCTGTTCCTCATCGGTCATGAAGTTGATGTACACGCCGCCGGTGGCGTGGGGGGTCGCCGCATCGAACAGCGCGCGGCACCAACCGATGACCGCGTCGTCCTTGCCCGGATCCTCCCACCGTCCGTGCACGTTCATCACGAACTCGGCGTCGCGATCCCGGTAGGCCGTGGCATCGGCGGGCACGCGCTTCGTCGCACCACCAAGATGGCCGATGAACACCTCGGTCTGCGGGTCCGGCAGCTTTTCGATCGCACCCAACAGGACGTCGAGCACCCCGTCGTTCAGTTCCATGAAGTAGTGCGACTTCCAGTAATTCCGCATCCCCGGTGTGAGCAATGGGTCGAACGCCTGCTGCCAATCGACGAACTGGTGCGGGCTGATGACATCGGCGATGGGTTCACCGAACGCCCTGAGCGGTGCCAGCGCTTTCTCGCCCTCCGCCATGTCGCCGAGGTACATCGCGGCGAGCACCACGACCTCGGTCCCGTGGACCTCTTCGGGGAGGAACGGCAACGGCGGGGCCTGGCGCATCACGACCCACACGGTGAGCTCGTCGGGCGCGTTCGCGGCGAACTCGCGGTAGAAGGAGAGCACGTCCGTCGCGGCGGCGAAGGGATGCACGATCAGCCCGGCGAGGAGTTCGGGTCCGACCGGATGCAGCGCGTACTCGAACTCGGTCACGATCCCGAAGTTGCCGCCCCCGCCCCGGATGCCCCAGAAGAGCTCGGCGTTGTCATTCTCGCTGGCACGCAGGATCGTTCCGTCCGCCGTCACGACTTCGGCGGAGATCAGGTTGTCGATCGTGAGTCCGTGCTTCCGGCTGATCCAGCCGAACCCGCCGCCGAGCGTGAGACCGGCGATGCCCGTCGTCGAGTTGATGCCGACCGGCGTCGCCAACCCGTGTGCCTGCGTGGCGGCGTCGAGCTCGCCCAGGGTCACGCCGGGACCCGCACGCACGGTGCGGGCGTTCGCATCGACGTCGATCGACTTCATGCCCGCGACCCCCGCGACCGAGATCACGAGGCCGTCGTCGCACATCGCGTTGCCGGCGATGTTGTGTCCCGCGCCGCGGACGGCGACGAGGAGATCGTGCTCCCGCGCGAATGCGATTGCACGCTGCACGTCACCGACATCCGTACACTCGGCGATGAGGCCGGGCCGTTTGTCGATCATGGCATTCCAGATCGTGCGGGATTCGTCGTACCCCGGCGCATCCGACGTGAGCAGATCCCCCTGGAGACTCGCCGCCAGGGCGGTAACCGCATCGGCGGCAACGGAGGTGGTGCCACCATCTCGGGTGGCCATGGTGAGACTGGACATGTGAGAACTCCTGGGAGGTGGGAGTTACTTGATTCTGAGCCTCTCGAGCGAGTGCCGCAACCCCGGCCCCCTCGTGGGGATCAGCGTCGGACGCCGAAACCGACGAAGAGAAGCAGCAACACCAGGAACGTCGGTCCCAGGAGCGACGCGGTCGAGCGCGGGCCGCCTTCGATCAGCACCGCGCCGAGGGCGACGGCGAAGACGACCGCGGTTGCCGTGATCGCCCCGGCCGCCGCACCGAGGGCGATCAGCCACCGATGCCGTTCGAGCGGCGACTGCGATAGACGGAGCCGAGCGGCGATCGCGCCCAACGCTGTCCCGAGCGCGACGCTCGCCCAGACCGCGTCGGTCACGGCTTCCGATCCGTCACCGTAGCCGTGGATTCACCACGTTGTTGAACGCCGATCCGAAGCGGTAACTGAAGCCGAAGTTGAGGAAGAACCGATAGTCGGTTCCCAGTTGACGCCGTCGAAGGAGGATTTCCTCGTCCGTCAGATCCTCCTTGGGCAGGTAGAGCTGATCCTTCACGCGGGCAAAGCGCCCAAACATATCGATCGACAGACCGCGGAAGAGCCGCACCTCGACGCGACCATCGACCTCGACACTGTGAAACGCCCAGTCGTGCCAGAACTGCAGCCATTCGATGCTCGCCCCCAACTGGCCCCACGGTTGGTTCTGGTCGAAATCGATCTCGATGTAGTGCGCGGGATGGCCCTCCTCGAGCCGATCGAAGATGGTCGTGTCGGCGTAGTTGTAGTACACACCGCCGACAACGACCTGCATCGTGAGTCGGCGGCGCGTCGACTGAGAATACGGGAAGACGTTGTACTCCAGCGCCGGCCCGCCCTGCACGTAAAGATCCTGATTCCGGTAGGTCGTGCCGCCAACCTCGAGCTGGCCTCCCGCCGACCAGTGATCGCCGAGGCTCCACACGCCCAACGCACTCGACTCCCAGCTGGTCTGCGTCGAGATGTACGTGGTGTCTTCGGTCTCGAACTCGTCACGGCCGTAGAAGCCGTGGCCGCCAAACTCGAGTTTGAGCGCCTCCGTCACCCGACTCGCCGATACCCCACCGTCCAGATTCGTAAACCGCTGTTGGCTCTCGCCCTGCAGAAACCCGCCGGCACGTACTCGAAACACCCAGTAGTCCCACGGGTCGTCCACAACGAGCGCGGGGAGCTCCGCAGCGGTGTCTGCGGCCGTGTACTGCACGCCGATCTGGCGGCGACTCCCCGAGCGGGCCGCGTACGGCACGAGCCCGAGTGCCAGCGACTGCGTCAGCCCATCGCGCACCTCAGGATCGGTGTCGGTCTCCTGCGACGTGTAAGTCAGTGAATCGTCCCGCTCGGAAAAGCCCCCCAGGCCGATGAAGGCCATCGTGAATGCGCGACCGCCCCCGCCGGTTCGCTCACTCGTGATCAACACGTGCACCTGCGCGTCTTCGCGATCGCGCACCCAATCGGCGAACGCGATCTCGCGCCGGAAGTGGTCGAAGTCACACCCGTGCGTCTGGCAGTCGAGGTAAACGCGGAGCCGTTCCGTCACCTCCTGGGCCGGTAGCACCGCCGGCCACGCGCACACCATCACCACCCCCACGAGGATCAACGCGCGATACCTCATCAGCCACTCCTCTGCGTAGACGACCGATAGACATGGATCATGTCGACACTAACATACGTGCGGGTCCCTTAGTCTGCTGAGAAGGGGGCCGACACACAGGCCAGCGCTGGGTGTACCGCGGCCAGCACGCGCAGCAGGCACCGGCTCGGCTGCCGTCGTACCATCCTAGGGGTACAAAGACAGTCGCTCGACTCGGTGAAAGGTGATCCCGTAGAACGACTCCGGCGGGGTGATCGTGGCCTCGAAGACCACGTCACGCGTGACGTAATCCACCTCGACCATCTTACCGTAGTTGCGTCCGGCGACCCCGACCGCCCCGGGCATGAACATGACGTTGCCCTCGTCCGGGTGGTAGTCGACGTCCGAGACGATGCGCGAGAACGTCGCCTCACCGCGCTCCGTGCCGTAGTCCCACAACTGCTGCACGGTCATCGCCTTGTCGTCGATCCGGTAGAGAACGGCACGGCTGTACAAAAGTCGGTCCACGTAGTTGCGGTTATCGCCGTTATCGAACAGCAGCAGGGTACCGTCCGGCAGCAGTTCGGGCGCGTGCTGGTACCATGCCCACTCGAACTCGGGGTGGTTCGCCGACCCGTCCAGTACGGCCGGATCCGTGATGGGCTGCCCCGCGGCATCGAGTGGCTGCAGGAGCTTCGTGGTGAGATCCGTCCCGTCGCCGGCCGTTCCCCAGTCCCGATGCGGCGCGAGGATCCAGACGACCCGATTGTCGTTCGTGAGCTTGACCGTCCCCTGCGTGCGGCCCGACACGATGATCGCATCGTCGGCGGGATCATAGGCCAGGCCGTTGCCGTGGAACCAGTCCACGTCGATATCACCGAATGCCGTTGGCCAGGCGCGCCGGCCGTACTCGAGCGACTGATTGAGGTTCCACTCACGCAGGATGTCACCCGTCACCCGGTCGATCTCGATCAGGTAGTCCTCGACCGTCGCCACCCCGTGCTTGTTGACCGTCGCCACGAAGTTGCCGTTCCGTTTCTCGAGCACGTGGTGGTGGAAGCCGTACCCAGGCATCGGCCACTCGTTGACGATCCGACCGACCATATCCATCTCGAGGATGCGGCCGGAGTTGAGGTCGCCGAAGAACAGGTTGCCGTTTGCCAGCCGTTCGATCCCATCGTCGTAGAACAGGTTGCCGAGATTCGGATGGTTCCTGAGATCCAGATACCAACGGATCGTCCCGGTCGCATCGAAGATGAATGGTCGCTGCGGTGTCACCTCGCCGGTGTGCCCGAAGTAGCTGACGAGGTTCATACCCGGTGTCATGGCACCGGCAACCGCGGCATTGATCGTGATGGCCGGCAACTCGGCCATCAGCGGGGGCGTGACATACGTGTAGACGGTATCGCCGAGCAACGCCCCACCCTCGTCGAAGAACCGCAGAGTGATCGTGTTGACCGCGTCTGGGTACAGGCCCAGCACCGGCAACCTCACCGATTCGGTCACGGTCCCGAAGCGGTGCGGCGGGTCGCCCGCCGTTCCCGCACGTGCGACGACCACCTCCACCTGCAACGGCTGGTCGGTGGTGAGCGAGACTTCGGCGGTGAGTGGTGTGTAGCCGAACGGATTGAGGACGATCCGCAGGTCGGTCAGGAAGCCAAGGTCGGGACCTTCGGTCCCGGCCGGATCGTCACCGCACGCGCCAAACAGCACGAGCACGAAGCCGACCACCGACCATCGAAGGACGTCACGCCGCGTACCGCATTGGGGAAACAGCCGCAGGTTCATCGCCGGATCTCGCCTCCCGATTGTCCCATCCGCCCCCCCCCTGCACTGCGCGTACCGGAAAGGCGCGCCCACCACACTGCCACCCTACCGTCTTGCCGTCCTATCGTCCTACTGTCTTCAGTTCTTCGAACCAGTTCTCCACGATCACGAACTCGACCGGTGTGCCGTTGGTCTCCCCACCGATCTGGATCATCATGAACCGCTGGTCGTCCGGTCCGACGTCCCACGATGCGTAGTTCTCGCCCGTCACGAGGTTGTATTCGTCCGTCGAGAACAGCACCTGCCGAGTGCCGACGCGGAAGGCGTTTCGGGTGTCCACTTCGGCCACGGCCATGTTGCCTGCGCCATCCACGAAGAAGATCTCCTGCCCGGTGTGTGCCCAGCGCGGGTTGATGCCACCGCCGGTCGACACCTGCCATTTCCCCGCACTCGCGTTGGGAAACGGGCGCACGTAAACCTCATTCCGTCCGGTCTCGTTCGACTCGTAGGCGAGCCACCGACCGTCGGGCGAGAGCGCGGCCCCCTTCTCGTCATACGGCTCGGCTGCGATGGGGACGGTGGTCGTATCACCCGTCCGCAGACCCACCAGATCACGTTGTCCCGTCCCTCCCTGCGTGCCGCCGAGCCGGAGCACCCACCAGGACTCGTCAGGCGTACGTTGGATCTCGTGGACCGGCTGTTCGAAGTCCAGCAGCAGTTCGGCCGGACCGGTGCCATCGGCCGGCTTCATCCACAGATCGGTATTGCCTCCCCGATCGGAGGTGAACATGATGTGCCGCCCATCCGCGGTCCACCGGGGCCGGCGGTCGTACGCCTCGTCGAAGGTCAAGCGCGACAGTGGCCCGCGGTCCAATTGCTTCACCCAGATGTCTTCGCCCGCCTCGGTGCTGATCTTCAAGGCGACCTGCCTGCCGTCGGGGGCAATCTCCAGGGCAGCTTCGGGGAGACCCGGGTCGAACATCCACTCGGGATCCACGGGTGTCACCATTCCGTTCCGATCGACCCAGACGGCCCGCCCGAGTCCCCCGCTGGCGCTGCCGGTGAGGTATGCAAGCGTGCCATCGTCGGAAACGGACAGGTCGATCGAGCCGAAGTCACGCACGCCAAGTCCCTCGAACAGCGCCACGGCTTCGCCCGTTACGTCCATCCGGTTGAGGTCGAACGGCGCTGCGAGGACGGATCCATCAGCCGTGGCATACACGAGGTGCCCGGTCGGCACGTACCGACCGACGATCCCGCGTACGAGCGTGCGATGCGTGCCGGTCGCGAGATCCAGCACCGCGATGTTCCACGACTCGACCCCCCCGCCGCCAGCCGTGAACAGCACGCCGCGCCCCCCGGGGAGCGCTTCAGGCCACCCGTGGCCGGCCTCGTCACGCACTGTGTCGATCGTCGACACGAGCTCCACCTCGCCGCCGGCGGCCGGAATCCGGCCGATGCGGTTTCCCGAGTTCACGTAGAGGAAACCGTCCATTCCCCAGGAGAGGCCGACCAGCGAGACCCCTGACGTATCCGACACGGTGATCGGGGGCCCGCCGCCGAGCGAAACGACTTTGACCGTGCGCGGGGCTGCGGTGAGGAATGCGACCCGACCGCCGTCGGGAGAGAACGTCGGATGGACCGCGCCTTCCGTGCCCGGGATCGGCGTTGCCCCCAACTGGTCTCGCCGCCGCACCCAGAGCTGCGCGTCACCGCTCTGCCCGGGTCCCACGTACACGAATCGCGAGCCGTCCGGAGCGAGGACCACCCGTCGGCCGAACCGCAGCCGTATCTCTTGGCCTTCGGGCAAGGCGAGCGAATACCGCGACACACGCGCCGGCGGGTCCGGGCGCATCCACCCCCACACCGTGAGCGCCAGCAGGACGACGGCGACCGCCGACACGCCGATCGCAAGGCGCTTCCACGGGCCGGATGCGGCGGCCATCATCGCGTGCGCTGCGACCTGCGTGGTAGCCAGGGTGAACGACGGATTCTGCAGGGCCTCGACGAATTTCGCGGCACTCGTGAACCGGTCGGCCGGCGTCTTCTCGAGCGCTTTGCGAACCGTCGCCTCGACGTGTGGCGGCACCGTCTTCCGATGCTTGGTGATCGGTTCGGGCTCGTCGGAGAGGATCCGTGCGACAATTGCCTGCACCGACGTGCCGTGGTGCGGCGGTTCGCCCACGAGCATCTCGTAGACCATCGCCCCCAGGGCATAGACGTCGCTCCGCGCATCAACCGCGCGGTCGCCCATCGCCTGTTCGGGGCTCATGTAGTGCGGGGTGCCGAGGCTCAGGCCGGTTTCCGTGAGGCGGGAGCCCCCCGCCTGCGTCACCGCCAGCGCGATCCCGAAATCGGCGACCAACGGCTTGCCGTCCTGCATCAGGATGTTCTCGGGCTTGATGTCGCGGTGGACCACGCCGCGCTCGTGGGCGAAGTGGAGCGCTGCGCCGACATCTTTGGCGATCTCGATGACCTCGTCCACGCCGAGTTGCTTCTCGCGCTCCATCTTGTCGCGGAGTGTCTCGCCCTCCATGTACGGCATCACGTAATACAGAAACGTGTCTGCCTCCCCGGAGTCGTAGAGCGGGAGGATGTTGGGATGCTGCAGGTTGGCGGTGACCTTGATCTCGTTCACGAAACGCTCGCCGCCGATGATCGCGGCGAGCTCGGGGCGGAGGATCTTCACCGCGACTTTGCGGTCGTGCTTGAGGTCGTGGGCCAGGTAGACGGTGGCCATGCCGCCTTCGCCCAGGTGGCGCTCGAGCCGGTAGCGATCGGCGAGCGCATTCGAGAGCCGGGAGGTGATCTCGGGCATGGCGGAAGATAGGCGGTCAGGTGGCAGGACGGTACGGCGGCAGCGCTGGAACCGGTCGGCTTCAGCCCCGACCGTGCTACCGTCCTATCGCCCCATCCCCTACAATACTCCCATCCCCAGGAGGTCCCCGATGTCTGCTGTGTCGCCACGTGTCATCGTTCTCGCAGGTCTCCTCTCCCTCACCGCCGTCGCCGCAGCGGCGCAGGAACGTATCCTCACGCTGCGCGATGTCAGCCCCGAGCTTGCCGATTTGATCGGCGGCTCCGCACTGGACTTCGTCGCGCAGGAAGAGATCGCTTACGGCGTCACGGGCAAGTCGGCGTATGACACCTTCTACCGCTCGTCGGCGATCGCGTACGGTGGGATGGTCGTCGGTCGCGGACTCACCGACGACGCCACGATGAATCTGAAGAAGTACGCGCGGAGCAAGGCGGCAGTGGCCGAGTTGGAAGCGGAGATCGCTGTCCTCACCGAAGGTGCAGACACGACCGAATGGACGACCGAGCAGTCGCTCGCCGTCCTGCGCGCCGCAGAGAAGCGCGAGCAGTCGCTCGCCGTCCTGCGCGCCGCAGAGAAGCGAGACCAGTTGTCGGACGAAGAGCGGGAGTACATGCTCACCACCGGTGCCCTGATGGCGCTGACGATCCCGGTTGTCGAAGCCTCCGTCGAGGAGTCGGTGCGATTGACCGGACAGGTATCGGGGTTGGTCTCGGGGGCACGATCGGCCTTCGGGTTCAGGGGGGCGGCCGGCGCGGCCAAGAACGTCAAACGGAGCGCCGATCGCCTCTCGGACATTCCCGCTGAGGGACCCGCGCTCATCGAGTCGATGGTCGTGCTGAGCAGCGGGCTCTCGATGGTCGCCGGTGACGGCT
>JBDHJO010000013.1:0-47870 GCA_039586875.1 Gemmatimonadota bacterium
TTTCCGACTCGACGAGCCGGACCGCATCTATGCCTACAGCTTCGTGGAGGGGCTCGTCTCGTTCCGATGGGACGGGACCGATGTGAAGCGACACCTCGTCGTCCGTGGCGCGCCGGCGATGGGCGTAGGGACTCCGCACGAGGACAACTGGGTCCAACTGCCACGCCGGGTCTTCCCGGTGTCGGCGCAGACCTTCTTCGGGGCGCCGGCCGAGAGCGGGCCTGCTCCGCCGCCGGCAGATTTGATCCTCATGTCGCCGCAGGGTGGCCGGGCGATCGCCCAGGTGAGCAACCACATCTATACCGTCGAGATGCCGAAGGTGGGTGGCTCCGCTCTGACGGTGACCCGCGCTCGGCACCCGTGGTCGTCCGGCAACTCACGAAGGTCGGGGGTGAGTTCCCGTCGTGGAGTACCGACGGTCAGCGAGTGCACTGGGCGATCGGTAATGCCCTGTTCACCTATGAACTCGATCGCGTCGAGGCGATCGAGGACAGCACGGAACAGGCCGATCGCCAACGGGTCGGTGAAGCACTACGGGTCAGGGCGCTCCTCGACACGTTGAAGACGACGCGGTCGGCGGTCGACAGCATCAAGAAGGCGGAGGAGGACGTTCCCGACTCGCTGCAGACGAAGCTCAACCGGCTGATCGGCGATTCGGTGCAAGTGCGCGCCGACTCCCTCCTGCGTGTCGTGGACTCGCTCCGCGCACGCGCGGCGGCCATCAGCGCACATGCGGATTCGGTCCGGTCCGGGCTCGATACCGCCCGTGCCGACACCGTACCCTACACGCCGAAGGAGCGTCGCATCGAGGTGACGATGCCGCGTGACGTACCCCGCGGCACGGTGGTGTTGCGCGGGGGTCGGGTCCTCACGATGAAGGACCACGAGATCATCGACAGCGCCGACGTGGTGATCACCGACAACCGCATCGTGGCCGTCGGGAAGACCGGTGAGGTCGAGGTGCCGGACGGGGCGGAAATCGTCGACGTGACGGGCAAGACGCTGACGCCCGGATTCGTGGATACGCACTACCATCCCCAGTGGCTCGTGCCGGAAATCCACACGGAACAAGCGTGGCAGTATCTCACCAATCTCGCGTACGGCGTGACTACGACACGGGATCCGCAGACGGCGACGACGGATATTCTGAGCTATCAGGATCGTGTCGAGATTGGCGCGATGCTCGGACCGCGCATCTACTCGACGGGCCCGGGCGTGTTCTGGAGTGAGAACATCCGGGATGCGGATCATGCGAAGGATGTCCTGCGCCGGTACAGCGAGTACTACGACACCAAGACCCTCAAGATGTACCTGTCGGGGAATCGCCAGCAGCGGCAGTGGGTGATCCAGGCCGCGAAAGATCTGGAGTTGATGCCGACGACCGAGGGCGGGCTGGATTTCAAGATCGATCTCACCCACGCCATCGACGGGTACCCGGGTATCGAGCACAATCTGCCGATCGCGCCGATCTTTTCGGACGTGGTGGAGCTGTTCAAGGCATCCCAGACCACCAACAGCCCGACGCTGCTGGTGTCATACGGGGGTCCGTTCGGTGAGAACTACTTCTACACGCACGAGAACGTCCACGACGACGCCAAGATGCGGCGGTTCTCGCCACACGAGAGCATCGACACGCGCACGCGCCGCCGCGGTCCCAATGCCGGCGGCAGTCCAGGGCAGGCGGGGTGGTTCCTGGACGAGGAGTATGTCTTCCCCAGGCACGCTGAATTCGTGAAGAAGATGGTGGAGGACAGCGCGCGGGTCGCCGTCGGCAGTCATGGGCAGTTGCAGGGGCTCGGCTATCATTGGGAGCTCTGGGCCATGGCGACCGGCGGGATGTCGAATCACGACGCACTCCGGGTGGCGACGATCTTCGGCGCCGAGGCGATCGGGTTCGAGAAGGACATCGGTACGATCGAAGCGGGCAAGTTCGCCGACATCCTGGTGATCGATGGCGACCCGCTCGAGAATCTGCGGGCGACCGTCGATCTGCAGTATGTCATGAGAAACGGCCGCCTGTACGAGGGGGCAACGCTGAATGAAGTCTGGCCTCGTCAGCGAGCACTCCCGCAGCCGCAGTGGTTGAATGCGGAGCCTGAGGGGCTGGGCGCCGGCATCCGGTAGCAGGACGGCTGAAAGGGCGCAACACACGGGGGGGCGGATTTCGATCCGTCCCCCTGTGTCTGTGTCCGAAAGCCGGGACTACAACGCGAAGGCCACGCCCAGCCGGAACGTCCAGAAGTCGGCGTTACTGTAGATAGGGAAGAGCACGAGGCCGCCGTCGGCCGTCTCCCTGATACTGCCGGTACGCAGGTACTGCGTGCGACCGTTGTGGGTCCACTGCCCACCGATGTCGAACCAGATGGGCTTGTGCCCGCGGTTCAGTTGAACAAGAAGACCACCACCCGCCGACAGCGCGAACCGCAGGTCGTCGAAATTGGTGTTGCTGACGTAGTCGTACTCGCTGTCGCCTGTCGACGTGATGGTCGCGAAGTACGAGAAGCCCGCAGTGCCGAAGCCGTAGGGGCGCACCGGTCCGGTGCCCAGCGTGATCTGGGGGCCGGCACCCGCCGTGAAGATCATGTTGTTGGTGGTGACGCGCACGTACCCTTGGGGAATACGCGGGCCAAGCCAGACGTCGTAGCTCTCGTGCCCGTACCACTGCGCCGAGCCTTCCACCCGCAACCCGAGCATGCCGTGCATGTCCAGGCCTGGGACGAAGTACATCCCGAGGCCGCCACCCCACTGCACGAATCGCCGGAACTCGCCCGTGGGGTTCAACATCGTTCCCGAGATGCCGAGCTTGTGCCGGTGCACCGGGACGAGTGTTTGCGCGCCGATGGCCGCCGGGAGGATCGTCAGGCCGGCAACGGCGCCGATGATCGTGCAGAACCGTGTGCGCATGGTGCCCTCGCAGTGACGTCTGTCCGAACGTGAATGCAACCGCCGTGCCTCGTGAGACGTGTTGCGTAAGACATTGTGAAATAGCGGTTTATGTCGTTGGAGCGCATCTGAGCCCCCACCGTTCGTCCTTCACAGGTGACACGGGCCGACCTCGCGGACGGCCTGATCTGCCGTACGCGAAGTCGAGCGGCCTGACGGATTGACCCGGGCTAGCCATGCGGACAGCTTGAACCCGTCGCGGCGCGTGCCGCGACCGATCGTTCGACCAGCGAATGGAGCAACAGACCATGCATGTCATCCGGCAGGCAGCCGTCGCACTCATGCTCGTGAGCGGGTTCGTGGATGGCCTCGCCGCGCAGCGCGATCTCTCACCGCTCGACGTTGTCACGATGCGGAGCGTCAGTGGGGTGTACCCAAGCCCGGACGGCACGCAGATCGCCTTCACGCGAACGGAGCCCCGCACCCCACGGGATGCCCCCGGCGGGTCGTTCAACGGTCTTTACCTTCTCGGGGCCGACGGAAGGGAGCGTCCGCTGGTCGCAGACAAGCGCAACGTGAACGGCGTGTCATGGCATCCGAACGGCACCTTGACGTTCCTCGAGCGTGGGGAGCTCTTTGCGCTGTTGCCGGATGCGCAGGGTCCGATGCCGGCGCTGCCGTCGCAGACGGGGATCATCCAATATCGGTGGCGGCCGGACGGCACCGGGCTGGCGTTCACTCGGCGCGACCCCACCCCGACGGCACGCGCGGCAACACGCGAGCGTGGGTTTCGGCAGGAGGTGGTCGATGAGGACTGGAACGGCATCGGTATCTACCTGTGGGACGAGGCGACGGACGAGGCAACGCGCCTGGAGGTTCAGGGCTCCGTCTTTGACCTGGAATGGTCACCCGACGGTACGCAGCTCGCGCTCGCCGTCGCACCGAGGCCGCTCGTCGATGACAGCTACATGTTCAAACGCATCCACGTGGTGGAGATGGAGACCGGGTCCGTCCGCAAGATCATCGACAATCCCGGTAAGCTGGAGGACATGCGGTGGTCGCCCGACTCCCGGCACCTCCTCTACATCAGTGCGGTGGATGTGCGGGACCCGCACGCGGGCATGCCCTACATCGTCGATGTCGCAACCGGTGACGTGACCGAGTTGCTCCCCAACTTCGCGGGCATGGTGCACCAGGCGGCGTGGCTCGAGCCCGATCGCATCCGCATGCTGATCAGCAGAGGGATAGTCAAGCAGGTGGCTGACTTGTCGTTGAGTGATCGTGCATGGAACGAACTCCCGGCATTCGACGGCTCGATCGGCACGCTGGCGACCGCCGCGGGTACGGTAGCAGCCGTCGCATCGGGATCGTCACATCCGAGCGAACTGTACACGCTGGACCGCGGGATGTGGACGCGGCGAACCAACTCGAACCCGTGGCTGGACGAGGTCGAGCTGAGCCGGCAGGAGATCTACCGGTTCACCGCCTCCGACGGCGTCGAGATCGAGGGCGTGCTGCTCTACCCGCTGGCGTTCGATGCCGACGCCCGCTACCCGCTCGTGATCGTCGCCCACGGAGGCCCGGAGAGCCACTACAACAACCAGTGGGTGACGGGTTACAGCACGTGGGGGCAATTGCTCAGCCGAGACGGGTACTTCGTGTGGTATCCGAACTACCGATCCAGCACCGGGCGCGGGATCGCCTTCGCGAAGGACGATCACGGGGATCTCATGGGGAGGGAGTTTCAGGACCACCTGGATGCCATCGCGCACTTTACCGACCGGGGCTGGGTCGATCCGGGTCGCGTGGGGATCGGTGGCGGATCGTACGGTGGCTACACGGCCGCGTGGGCCGCGACGCGACACACAGAGCACTTCGCGGCTGCCGTGAGCTTTGTGCCGATCACCCACGTCGCGACCAAGTGGATGACGACGGACATCCCGTGGGAGTACTACTACGTGCACTATGAGGAGCAGTGGCCCCACGAGCAGTGGGATTACCTCGAGGAGCGGAGTCCGCTGACCTACGCCCACACCTCACGGACCCCGCTGCTGTTGCTTGGCGGCACGAGCGATACGCGTGTCCACCCGAGCCAGCCGTTCATGCTCTATCGTGCGATCTCACTGACTACCGAGACCCCCGTGCGGTATGTCCGGTACCCCGGTGAGGGGCACGGAAATCGCTCGAACGTATACCGCTACGACTACGTGTTGCGGACACTGCGGTGGTTTGAGCGCTACCTCGCGGCGGGCGAGCGTCGGACCGAGCTTCCCCCACCCCTCGATCTGGAGTACCCCGGGTTCGACAACTGAGTTTGGTGTCCTGCAACGCACGCACCCCGCGCGGCACGAGCCGCGCGGGGTGCGATCGGGCAGGTTCCCGTCTGTCTACCGTTACGGTTGTCCGACCATCGACTGAATCTCCTTCGGCAGTGCGAAGACACTGGGATCGATGGGCTCGAAGCTCACGTCGGTGACTGTGATGATCTGCTCCATACCCATGGTCTGCTGGACCGTCTTGGTCGGCACGAGCAGGCCAGCGAAGTCTTGGTACTCCGAGACGATCGTCGTCTGCTCCATCGCGCCCATGGGCCCGTCCTGCGTTCGGATGGTTCCGGCCAGGAGGCCCGTCGCCACGTCGTAGTACTCGAAGTACGCTTCGCCCCACTTGGTGACGAGACGCACCTTCTGGCACGCGCGTCCGTCGAACTGCTCTTCGCCCACGACGTCGGCACTGTCGACGTACGCCTGCATGTTGAGCGGTCCAAGGAAGTCGGCCTGCTGCCGCAGTTGGTCGAGCATCGTGCCCTCCAGCACCATCGGCCCCGTCATCGGGTTGACACTCCACCCGACCTCCCCATCGAACCCCTGGCGCACGATGCCGATCGCCGGAATGTTCACCTCGATGGCGAGCAGGTTCGGGGCCATGGCTTGCACCTGGAGATCGCCGTTGATGCCTTGGGAAGGCATCGAGAACGTGCCGGTCGCCGTGGTCTGCTGGTACTGCTCCATGGCCTCACGGCCTCCGAGCGCGTCGACGAACCGCTCGTACACGGCCTGCGCGCCCAGGCCTGGTGCAATGGCCGGTGCCACCTCCTCCGGTGCACCCCCGGCGCATCCGGCGACCACCACCATTGCCCCGATGAGTACCCCTCCTTCGATTCTGCGTCGCATCATTCGCATCCGCTCCTCCCTCCGTATCGACGTTCGATCTCCGTTGACGTGTCGCCCGTACTGTGAGCCGCTTCAAGTACACGGCCGACCCACGGAATATTCACGGGTGGCCCCGCGCATGCCACTCACGCGGTGATTGGACGTGGGCGGGACCGGGACCTATAGTAGCCGAAGCAACCCGCTCGTCCGTCAGGCTGTTTCCCGTTACCGGGAGAATCCTGTGCTGCGGCTGCTCGTCTTTCTGCTCGTCGTGGTGCCCGCCTCGGCTCACCCGCAGGGGCCCGGTGCGATCCGCTTCGTCGAAACCAGCGTCGACCTCCGTGACGACGGCTCTGCCGTGGTCCGGTACACCGTGCAGTGGCAGATCGTACGCGGCGAGATGCACGGATTCTACTTCGAGGGCAACGACCGCCTGCGGGTGTCGATGCTGGCCGCGGGCTCGCACGCGGTGGACAGTCGGGGCCGTCGCTACGACCTGTCGATCCGTGAGGTCTCGCGCGGACGCTGGGACGTACTCCTCGCGAACGGTGCCGGCGTGTCGTCGGGCACCCTCACGTACGTCTTCGCCTTCGAGACCGATTTCGCCGCCGCGGGGTACGTGGGGCCGACGACGTCACCCGAGGGCGTGCCGCTCGTCTTCTTCAACTGGTCACCCTCGCAGTGGAACGACGCCCGAAATCAGGAGCACTACACCCTCGAGATCCTGACACCGCACGTCCTGCCCGATGGCGTGGATGCCAGGGCGTACGTGACCGATGCCGAGCTCGTGCTGACCGAGCGCTGGGTCAACGAGCGGTTCCGCATCGACTATCAGCGCGGCGAAGCGGATCGCCTCCGCCTCGTGTTCCACCGGGAGGACCCGGGCAACCAGGCGGACATGCGGACACAGTTCTACCTGCCGGCCGGATGGTTCGCACTGGCGCCCGGCGCCGCGCCGGTGGGTGCCGGGCCGCGGCCGGGAGCCGCGGATCCCGAGGGCTGGCGTGTGCCGCCGTCGCTCCTGATCGGTGCAGTGCTGCTCCTCGGGTTCTTCGTCACGGTCGTGGGCGGAAAGCATCGCTCGATGGTGGCCGCGCACCGGGGGCTGGATGACGTCCGCTGGGACAATCTGGATTGGACGCCTCCCAAACTCGTACTGTCGACATTGCGGGTACCGGGGAAGGTCTGCGAAGACCTGACCTCGCTCGAGGCGGCCTTCTACCTCGGGATCCCGTTCAAACGCATCGTGAGCGCGATGCTCGATTCCATGGTGGCGGAGGGGTTCCTGCAGGTGCGGTATCGCGACCCGCTTCGGGTGGTCGTGCAGACCCCGCCGGATCGTACGCGACTGGACGAGTACGAGCAGTTCTTCTTCGATGCGATCACGGACGACGGGAAACTCTCCCAGGAAGAGCTCGAACAGCTGATGAACCTGGCCGTCGAGAACATCCGGCAGAAGGCGTGGGACTGCGACGTCGAAGCAACGAAAGCCTTCTACCAGGATCGGGTCTCGGCCGCCGGAGGGGACGAGCGGAGGGGCACGGACGACGACTGGTACCTGTGGTATCACAACCACCATCCCTACTACCACCACCGGTACGTGTACGATCGGAATCCGTTCCATCACGAAGCCGACATCCCGATCCAGACCGATCACCTGGTGATGGGCGCCGTGGATACCGATCTCTCCATGAACCTGAACGTGTGTCACGATGCCTGTCATTCGGCGTGCCACTCGGCCTGCCATTCGGCGTGTCACTCCGCATGCCACTCGGCCTGCCACGGTGCCTGCGTGAGCGGGAGTTCCCATTGATTGCGCCGCCGGGAATCCCGGACCTCACGTGGGTGGACGAGTTCATCGCCAGCGTGCGGCCGTACGTCTACGTGCGGGAAGCCGATGCGGTCATCATCAAGCGTCCCAACATCGCGCAGAAGCTCAACCCGCAGGGGGTACGCATCCTGAAGGCGCTACTGGACGGCCAGTCGATCTCGTCGGTACTGGATGCCGTGGGTCGGGAGCCGTCGCGCGTTCGAGACATTGCGTTCTTCCTCTACGAGGTGAAGCGGTTCATGGAGGGCCGGCTCGACGACGTCGCCCACACGCCGGGAGTGGAGGTCCGGCCGTTCACGCTCGGGTTCTCGGACCTCCCGATTCTGTCCGAGGTCGCACTCACCTATCGCTGCAACCTGCGGTGCACCTTCTGTTATGCCGGGTGCAACTGCACCACGAATCCGGTGGGTGACGACCGGGAGATGACGACGGATGAAGCCAAGGAGGTCCTCCGTCGGATCGCCGAGGATGCCGAAGTGCCGTCGGTGAGCTTTACGGGTGGGGAAGCGACCCTCCGGCCGGACCTCGTCGAGCTCGTCGCCCACGCGTCGGCACTCGGCATGCGGGTGAATCTCATCACCAACGGGACGCGGATCACGGCATCCTCCGCCCGCCGACTGGTCGATGCGGGCCTCGATTCGGCCCAAGTGAGTCTCGAAGGCGTCACGGCCGACACGCACGAACGGGTGACCGCGATCGCGCATTCGTTCGCGCCCACGGTGGCGGCCGTGCATCATTTCGCCGACACCGGGATCCACGTCCACACGAACACAACCATCAATGGTGACAACCTGCACGAGTGCGTGGCGATGCCTCGCTTCGTACAGGAGGAGTTCGGGTTGGACAAGTTCAGTATGAATCTCATCGTGCCGACGGGTAGCGCCGCGGTGAACGCGCGGTTGGTGGTGCGGTACAGTGAGGTCGCGCCCCACCTCCTCGCCATCGCCGCCGAGGCCCGCACCCGCGGCATGGACTTCATGTGGTACTCCTCGACGCCGATGTGCATGTTCAACCCCATCGTCCATGGACTCGGCAACAAAGGCTGTGCGGCGTGCGACGGGCTGTTGTCGGTGGCGGCGAACGGTGACGTGCTCCCGTGTGCCTCCTACGACGAGAGCATTGGGAACATGCTGGTACAGGACGTCGTCGAGTTGTGGACCTCCGAGCGCGCAGCGGCGTTCCGGGCCAAGTTTCTCGCGCACCCGGAGTGCCGCGAATGCGAGCACTTCCACATGTGCAACGGCGCGTGTCCGCTGTACTGGCGGACGATGGGGTTCGACGAACTCTGCACGGTCCGCGGGTTCGAGCCGGTCACGCCTACCTTCTTCGATCAATGATGCTCCCGACCAAGTCCGACCGCGGCATCGTCGTGTTCCATATGCTGCCCTCACTGGCGTACGAGCGACGTTGGGCTGCGGCGCTGGCGCTCATCGCTGCAGGACTCGCGTGGCAGCTCACGACCGGTGCGATCGTCGGTGGTGCGATCCTGGTCGGCTGCGGCAATCTGTTGCTGCTCGTGCGCGGCTACGACAACCGGGTCGATCCCGGCGCCTACGACCCGAGCGTCCAATGGGAACGGGTCGAGCTGTCGATGCTGAACGACCTGGTGAACCTCGACAGGAAGATCCGTCGGTGGGACCGCAGTGCCGTCGACGTCAGCAATCCGTTGGGAAGTGGGGTCTTCGTGATCGTGGCAGGGGTGTTGGTGGCGATGGTGGTATGGAATCCCCTCGAGCTCCGCATCCTGGGGGTCGACGGCTTGGTCCTGCTCGTGCCGCACTGGATCACGGGGATACGGCGGATCCTGGTGCGCCCGAACCTGATCGTCCGGGTCGATATGCTCCGGAACCTCCTGGCAAGCGGAGCGCAGTTCCTGGAGCCCCACACGGTGCACCTCAACGTGCTTCTCGAGGGTGGAGAGGTGCGGGTGCCGAAGGACGCCAAGCTGAAGATCGACATCGCGGGGCGGCACGAGGACTTTCTCGGGTTGTACGGGCAGGTCGTCATCAATGAGGTTCAGGGGACGTCCTACCCGTATTTCTATGTCGTGCTCGTGGCCAAGCGGGGGTTCGGGCTCGACCGCGTCGGCGCGACGTACGAGCCCGGTCCGAAGATGGTGCGGGAAGGGAAGCGACAAGGTGAAGTGGACGTACTGGTCATCCGCCAGGAAACGACGAAGCAGTCAGGGTATCACACGGACGAGGCAGCGGCTCTCAGAATCCTGAAGGCCGGGTTACGGCTCGCGGAGCAGGTTGCACCGGGGGTCGCCGCGGAGGTGTGAGCCGTCCCGCTCCGGCTCATTGGAACACCTGTTGTTCGAACACGTTCTGCACCACGTACAGCGCGACGTAACTGATACCCGACGCAATGGCTGGTGTGGCGATCCACCCGATGGCAATGTTCCGCAACACCGACCATCGGATCTGTCGTGCCCCCCTGGCGCCCTGCGCGAGCGCGATCCCGCACACGGCGCCCACCACCGCCTGGGAGCTGGATACCGGCACAAGTGGGATGCGGAACAGGCCGATACCGGCGACGACGTCCTGTAGGGCCTGGGATGAGAAGACCAGGAGCACGAGGGACTGCGCCATTACGACCACCCAACCGCCTACCGGCCCGACGGTCACAATGCTCTTCCCAACGGTCATCATGACCTTCCGGGAGAAGAACGTGCCGACCGCAATGGCAAGAGCGCCCATCAGGAAGAGGCGTTCCTGTCCGCCCAACACGAGGAAGCCGAGCGATATGTCTCCCAGGGGGGAGGCGGGCACGAAGACGCCGACCACGTTCGCGATGTTGTTCGCCCCGAGGCTGTACGCACCGAGGGCGCCGGCGACGATGAGACCGATGCGCGTCCATTGGTCGAGCCACAACAGGTGGGGCTTCCAGCGCCGGATGGCGGCATCGGTCGCCCGATACAGGGCTGCGGCAAAGAGAGCGCCGAGGATTGGGGCCGCGACCCAGGTCCCGACGATCTTGGAGAGGGCACTCAAGTCCGTTGCTGAGCCGCTGAAGAGATTCCAACCGATGATCCCTCCGACGACAGCCTGCGTGGTGGAGACCGGCAGGCCGGCTTTGGTCATGCCGTAGACGGTTGCGGCGGCGGCGAGCGCGACGGTAAAGGACCCACCGAGGGCGTTGACGGCGCCGAGCTGGCCGAGCCCGTGCGAGGCGCCGGCGCCACTCATCACCGCCCCCAAGACGACGAAGATCCCGCACAGCCACGCTGCGGTGGTGAACCGGAGCATGCGGCTGCCGACGGCGGTCCCGAAGACATTGGCGGCGTCGTTGCTGCCAAGCGACCAGCCCAAGAAGAGGGCGCTGGAGAAGAAGACGAGGAACGTCAGATCCATCGTCGACCTCGTGCCCGCTACACCGAACGCTTCACGGCATAGATGGCGAGCGTGTCCCCGGCGTCGTCCGCCAGGTCCGCCACGCGATCGATGAGCCACACCTGCCCGCGCAGTTGGAGCTTCCGCTCGAGGGGGAGATTCGACTGGAAGAGGCGCTCCATGATGCGCAGTGCCACAACTTCGGTCTCATGTTCGAAGAAGTGGATCTTGTGAATGTGATCCCGCGCGCCGTTGGGGTCGCGGAAGTAACTGCGCGTGGCGACGACGACCTGCTCAACGGTCTTGGCCGCCATGGACACGCATTCCTCGAGGTCCTCGTTGTACTCGTCTGGGATTTCGGCCCGTTCGACGCGCACGACCTCGAAGCTGTGGTGCATGGTGTCGAGGAGGCGGTCGAGGAAGCCGAGCATGCCGAGGACGTCTCCGGAGGTGTCCGGAAGCAGCATCTCGGTGTACAGCACCTGCCCGATGTTCTTGCGGAGGGCGTCGCCACGGCTCTCGAAGGCGTCGAGTTGCTCGAACTTCGCCTGTGCGGTGTTGTCCCACCCGTGCCGGACGTACTGCCGGATTCCGCGTTCGTACGCGAGAGCGCCCTGGGAGACGACGTCCAGCAGTTCATCGATCTGATTGAGAAGGATCTTGGTCGTCCGAAAGGGTCGCAGCTTGAGTTCGGGCATGGCTTCCCTGCCGCGCTGGAGACGGTGTTGTCCCAATGCGGTATTCTGGGGGCTGCGGAACCTCGGGGGAAGGGGAGGTGCAGGATGGGGCCGAGCGAACGGCGGGATCGGACCGATGTCCGACCCCGCCGGTTGTGCCTCGTGGTGAGGGGTGCTTACCCGCGCTGGCTGGACGGCGGTGTCATTCCGTTCATCCGCAGGTACGTGACGAAGTTGCCGTAGTGCTCGTAGTTGTGGGCGATGTTGAACACGAGCACCCACAGACGGCTGCCCTCGCGGCCGAAGAACGTGGTGCTCTCCATCGCCTTCGCCTCGTCCATGGCGTAGGCCTTGTCGCAGTAGGCGAACATGCCCTGCACCGCCTCGACCAACCCGGCCTTGGCCGTCACCGTTTCCTCGATATTGACGGTGTTTGGGCTCTCTTCGCCCATCGCGCCGCTGCAGAACATGTAACCCGCATTGGCGACGTGGCCCATGAGTTCGCCGAACGAGCGGACCTCTTCGGTCGGGCGATAGCCGTACTGATCCTCCGGCATCATCTCCGCGGTGGCGATGACCCACTGCTTGATCTGGTTGTACTGCGGCTGGACCGACGCGATGCCGACCCCATGGTGCTCCATGTGTTCCTTGTGCTCCATCTCCTGGGCTGCCGCCGGCGCGCCCGCGACGGCGACCAGAGCCAGCGTGCTGATGAGGTGACGCATGTTCATGCTCCTGAAGACGTAGGGTGGAAGAGAGTTGACTGTGCTACTCGCTGTTGGACGGGAGGTTCCGTCTCAGGGGGCCATGTCGGTTGTCGCGAGCCACTCGCGCACGATGGTCTCACAACGCGCACGAATCTCTTCGGTCGCGCTGGCGCCAGGTTCCGCAAGAGGCTCCAGCACGGGGCGCAAGGCGGCCGTGAGGCGCTGCCGATCCTGCTCGGCATGCTGGGGCCAGTGGCGCGTGACGACCTGGGTGACCCGGTACGACGGAATCGTATCGAGGGCGATTACCTCGTCCGGCAGGAGTCGGGCGACACCGGCATCATCTGGCGCCTGACGTCCGTCCGGCAGCTCCGTCAGGAAGGCGCTGCGTCCGCACTCCTCGCAGTGAATCTGCCACACCGGGCCGACAGTCCCGCCACCCGCGATGGGTTCGCTGGTGTTCAGCGCCGCTCCACAATGGGGGCACGGCGGCAAGGGCTTGCCCATCCGCAAGGCCATGCGGATCACCTGCGCCTGCTGCCTCGTGAATGTGACTGGGGTGCCCCGCCGATGTAGTGGACTCTCCGCCATCACCGCTCCATCGAAAGTCAAAGGAGGCGTGGTCCGTCGCGGTGCCGGTGACTGATGATAGCCACGGCCCTGTCCCCCCCTCGACAAACTACTCTGGGCGGTGCCGGCACGGCAGCCCCGCTGCGCATCGTTCCGACACGAATGAGATCCTGAGAAGCGTGCCCCGTAGCGCTGCCAGTCGGCATGCTGGGGATTAGGCACAACGTGTGACAGCTAACTGTAGTTATATAACCACAGTTATAGTCATCGCTAAAACATTGTTCAGCAATGCTTTTGATATGTTTGTTGCCTCGGGGCAACATCATACCATTGTGCACTGACGCCGGTAGTGCTGTGTCGTTGCAGCATGCGTGGTTTCCTGCAACACACGGGTCCGGTCTGGGTAGTCTCCGGAATCTGTGGACCGTGCCGAACGGGGTGTGGCGTGTGATGGCTTCGGAAGGGGATACTGGGGCCGACTGCGGTTCGTCGGTGACTGCGCGGGCATTCTGCGGAGGGGGGGTGCAGCCGATCGGGTTGGCATCTGCGAAGAATCCCGTCGGGGTTACCGCGGTTCATCCTAGCCGATGTGCCTGTTGCGTCGTAGTTTAGCTGGCGCTCTTCTTGCGTTAGCTGAGGGGTAAGGTGCGCTATGGCCGACAGTGCGGTCGGCCGGAGGCGAAAGGCATGACTTTGCAGGAGATCGGACGTGGTTGGTGAACCGTTGAAGTGTGACAAGTGCGGGGCCGATTTAGCCCAAGATGCAGCCTTTTGCACGGGGTGCGGGGCGCAGACGACGCTCTCCAGTCAGGAGACGATGCACATGGGCGCCGCACCGTCAGGTGTGGAAGCTGAGACGGTGGCGATGGGTGCTGGCGGCGGGGTGCCGGAATCCCCCCAACCGATTGAGCAGGAAACGAGCGACGACGCGCTCTTTCTACGAGTCCGCGACGCCCTCACGGCCGACTATGACGTGAAGCGAGAGCTCGGCCGCGGCGGCATGGCCGTCGTGTACGAGGCGACGGAGCGCGAACTCCACCGGCGCGTGGCTATCAAGGTGTTGCCACCAGAGACCGCGACCGGCGATGCGGCCGAACGGTTCAAGCGCGAAGCCCGGCTGGCGGCCTCGCTCGATCACCAGAACATCATCCCGGTGTACCGGGTGGGCACGGTGGCCGGCCTGCAGTACATGGCGATGAAGTTCGTGGAGGGTCGTGGGCTTGACGAGATCATCAAGGAGCAGGGCGCGCTGCCCATTCCGGTCGTCGTCCGGGTGCTGACGCACGCAGCCCGCGGTCTCGCCTACGGTCACAAGCGGGAGATCATCCACCGCGATATCAAGGGCGCCAACATCCTGATCGAGACCGACGGTCGGGTGACGGTGGCGGATTTCGGCATCGCCCGCGCCATGGGCGAGCACACCATCACGGCCACGGGCATGGTCGTGGGCACGCCCAGTTTCATGAGCCCCGAGCAGTGCGGCGGCATGCAGCTCGGGCCGCAGGCTGACCAGTACTCGCTGGGCATCATGGCCTTCCAGATGCTGACGGGGCGGTTGCCGTTCGAGGCGGATTCGCTCATCGGCGTCGTGCAGCACCACTACATGACGCCGCCGCCCGACGTTCGCGAGGTGCGGGACGACATTCCGCCGGAGCTCTACCAGGTCATCTACCGGGCGCTCGAGAAGAAGGCCGAGAATCGGTTCCCGACGACGGACCACATGGTGGCTGCACTCGAGCGGGTGCCGCAGACCGAGGACCAGAAGTCCGAAGGCGAGCGGGTCCTGATCGAGCTCGTGACGGGCGAGAAGGTCGAACGGATCAGTATCAGCAATCTGCCCGAGCTCACCACCCCGCTCACGACGCCGATGACTCCGGCGCCCGCCGTGGCGGTGCCGCCACCGGTCCAGAAGAAGAGCCGAGCGCCGGTCATGGCGTTCTTCGCGTTCGTGGTGTTGGGGGGCGTTGCTGCCGGCGTGGGATGGCAGATGGGCGTGTTCACGCCAGAGCCCACCGTACAGGCCCCGCCTCCCATCCCGGAGTTCATCGTCAACTTCACGGACCTGCCGGACGGGGCGCGGATCTCCGTGGAGGACGTGCCGATCAGCGGGATGCAGGCAACGGCCGACAGCGGGCAGCCGTTCGTCTACAACGTCTCGGCACCTGGATACAGGGACTACCCGGGCATGGCGACGGCACTCACGAATCCGACGACGGTCTCGCTGCGCAATCGCATGCAACCCATTCAGACTCAGCAACCGACGCGGCGTGAGACCACACCGGTACGACAGACGAGGTATGGCCAAGTGCTGGCGCGCGTCACACCGGGGACAGCTGTCCGGATCGAGCTGACCGACGTCAGCGTGACACTCGAGAATGGGCTGAATCCCAATGTACCGGTCGGCCGGCATCCGGTCCGGATCACGGCCCCCGGGTGCAACCCATACACCACCGAAGTGCAAGTGGTTGAGGGGCAACAAGCCCGTCTGATTGCGAGTCTGACATGTCAATGACGAAGCTTGTGCGGGTGCTCGCAGCCGTGCTGCTGGTGCTCTGCGCGGACCGGGTGGAGGGGCAGGTAGAGGACGATCTTCGCCGGGCAATCGACCAATACGAGAATCTTCAGATCGAGCTTGCCCGCGAGGGGTTCCTGCGCGTCACCAATTCGCCCTTCGAGGTCACACCGCAACAGCGCATCCGGGCCTACACCTACCTCGGCGCGGTGTACGGCCTGCTCGGCCAGCCGGATTCCGCGCTCATGTTCTTCCGCGCCGCCATCGAGCGGGATCCGTTCCTGGACCTCGATGCGCAGCGCTTTACCGAGATCGAGCGCGCTGCCTTCACGGACGCGCGCCAACGCACGTTCAAGGTCGGACTGCGACCGATCGACTCGATGACGGTCGATCCGCGGACCGAGACGTTGCCGATTCAGGTCATCACGACGCACGATGGGGTGCTCAGGATCGAGGTCGATGCCGTCGATCGTCCCTTGCGGTTCCCGCTCTTTGACGGAACAAACAACGGGATCCGCGAGCTCGAGTGGAGCGGCACGGATCCCGGAGGCAGGGTCGTTCCCCCCGGGAACTACCGACTCCTCGTCAGCGGTGCGTCGAACATGCCCGGTCGCCGCGTCGATTCCACGAGCACTCTGTTCGCGGTCGAGCACGTCCTGCCCGAAGCGCTCGACGACACGCTTCCCGACATTCCCGAGAGCGCGAAACTGCCCGAACGGCATCCACCCTCGGTGGCGACGCGCGATTTGGCAATCGGTTTGGGAGTGGCGGCGGCCGCGATCCTCGCGCCGGTCGCCATTGGATCGAGCGATCTCGGAAACCCACCAGTGTTCGCGATCTCCGTCGCCAGCCTGGCAGGCGCGTCCGGCATCTTCGCCTTTTTCCAGCGGCGCAAGAACCCGGAGATCCCCGAGAACCGGATGCGCAACCAGCAGAACGACCTGGCGCGGCAGCGTGAGAACGACCGCATCCGGGCGGCGAACGATGCGGTTCTTGCCCAGACCACGCTCATCATCAGACCTGCCACGGGAGCCCGACGATGACGGCCCGTCAGCGGGGCGGCCTCCGGGCTTTTGACGCCACCGCGGCGATTCTGCTGGCCGGGGTCGTGGCCGTTGCCTGTGCGCGTGCCACGGATACGTCCGCGATGCGCACCCTCGCGCTCGACCGCACGACCTTCAGTCTCGAGATCGGCGAGGCGGTCCGCATCGTCGCGATGGGCGATCCCGACGGGACGGTCCGCTGGGCGTCCAGCAACGCCGACGTGGCGACCGTCGATGCGTCAGGGCGCGTCGTCGGGGTGAGTGAAGGGGCAACGCGAATCTGGGCCCGCGTCGGCCAGGACTCAGTCTCGGCCATCGCTGTGGTGCAGGCGCCGGGCGCCATCTTCGCACAGCAGCCCTTCGAGGTGTCCTTCGATGCCGTCAGTGCCGACGCGGAACTGCAGATCGTCGCAATCGGCCGAGACCCGCTGCCGGAGGGTGAACTCGCCGACTACTGCGAGAGCGGAGATCCGGCGGTCGTGCAAGTGGTGAGCGGGCCGCGCGTCGTCGCGATGGGGAACGGCGATGCGTGGGTGCGATGCCGGATCGGTCACACGGTCGACAGCACGGCGGTGCGGGTCGAGCAGCGCACCACGGGCATGCGGATCGTACGGAGCTCGGTGCGTCCGGTCCGTGTGGCGGATTCGCTGGTGCTGCGCTTGGCCAGGGTGGACCGGATGGGGCAGACGGTGACCCGGGGAACGCCGACGTGGCGGTCACTCGATCCGGGTATCGCGCGTGTGGAAGAGAGCACCGGGATCGTGCTCGCGGTGGGACTGGGCTCTGCGCCGGTCGTGGCCGAGTTCGAAGGGCTCGTCGACACCGTCGAGGTGGAAGTCCGCCAGGATCTCGAGGATGAGCCGGCGGGTCTGCCGCCGTTGCGCGTGGTGTACGGCGACGAGGCCACCACCGAGCAAGTCGTGCGGGCCGAAGAGCCTGATGCAGGACAGGACGGCCCGGTCATCGGCGTGGATGATGCACGGCTCGCCGCGCTCCTCGCGCAGCAGCCGCAGATCCAGCAGTCGGCCGAGATGAGAGAGCCACGGCTTCGGTTCTCGGCGTTGGCCGCGTTCGGCGACCACCGACTCGACATCGGGTTCGGTACGGAGCAGACCGTCGGGCCGATGTTCGGTGCCGAGCTAGAGCTTGCGATCATCCGTGCGATCCGGGTACGTGCGCATGCCTTCTACGGCACCCTGAGTGCGGACGTCACCGGCGTGGAAGACCGCACCACCCTCGAGTTCGGCGGCGTGCTGGCACTTCGGACCGTCCCGTGGCTGGATCTCGAGGTCGGAGGGACGATCCGTGAGTACAAGTCCGACATTGCGAAGCAGACCTGGTCATCGCTGTCGACGGGTGTGAATGTGCACGCCACCGCGCTCGATGGCCGCATTCGGGGGCAAGCGGGAGTGGCCCTGCTGCCACTGGTCGAGGTGTCCGGCATCACGGAGTCGCCGAGTCTCGGTATCACGGGGACGGCCGGCGTCGACTACCGCATCGGTGGGTTCACGTTTGGGGTTCACTACGACATCGAGCGGTACACCTTCCCGGACCGGCTTGGCACACAGCGCGTCGAACAGTTCAGTCGCGTGAAGGTTCGCGTCGGACTGGCGGTGGGCGGCATGTGACACCACGGCCATCCACCTCAAAGACACGGCGCGCCCGGCACAATGCCGGGCGCGCCGTCGTTTTGGGACTGGTGGCGTCCGCGCTCAGCTCCCGCCGCTTGCAGCCTCCCGGAGAAGGTTCCGTGCGATGACCAAGCGCTGGATCTGGTTCGTGCCCTCGTAGATCTGCGTAATCTTGGCGTCCCGCATGTACTTCTCGATCGGATAGTCCTTGCAGTACCCATAACCACCGAACAGCTGCACGCAGTCGGTCGTCACCTTCATCGCCACGTCGGTCGCCATCAGCTTGCACATCGCCGACGCCTTGGTGATGTGCCGATGGCCGGAATCGATGACCCTGGCAGCGTAGTGCACGAGCTGCCGTGCCGCTTCGATCTGGGTCGCCATGTCGGCCAGCATCCACTGGATACCCTGGAACGAGCTGACGGACTGCCCGAACTGCTGACGCTCGTGCGTGTACTGCATGGCGAGGTCGAGCGCGCCCTGCGCGAGGCCGACCGCCTGGGCGGCGACACCCGGCCGCGCACGGTCCAGGGTCACCATGGCGTGTTTGAACCCCCGGCCCTCCTGACCGCCCAGTAGGTTCGCCGCCGGCACGCGGCAGTCGTCGAGATGGATCTCCACGACGGGGACGCACCGGATGCCCATCTTGTCCTCGTGCTTGCCGACGCGATACCCCGGTGCGTCCTTCTCCACGATGAACGCCGAGATGCCGCGCGCGCCACGACCGGGCTCGGTCACGGCGAAGACGGTGTTGTATGAGGCGACGGCGCCACCGGTATTCCACTTCTTCTCGCCTTTGAGGACGTACTCGTCGCCGTCCTTCTCGGCAACGGTCTTCATCGAGCCTGCATCGGAACCCGCCTCCTTCTCCGACAGCCCAAAGGCGATGAGCTCCTCGCCCGCAGCGATTCCTGGAAGCCACCGTTCCTTCTGCTCGTCCGTGCCGCCCACAATGATCGGGAAAGAACCCAGCGCATTCACCGCGAACCCGACCCCCATGCCGCCGCAGGCACGGGAGAACTCCTCTACGACGATGCAGAGATCCAGGACCCCGCCGCCCATGCCGCCGTACTCCTGAGGGATCCATACGCCGGACAGCCCCGCATCGCGGATGCCCTGTTGCACCTCCCATGGGTATGTCTGTTCCTCGTCATACTTGGCAGCGACCGGCCGCATCACGGTCTCGGCGACCTCTCGGGCGCGCTGCCGCAGCTCGACCTGTTGCGGAGTGTAGAGCTCTTCGATCATGACCTTGCTCGCGTGGTTGAGGGCTTGTAGCGCCGAACGGAGTCGACCTGTCGGCGACAGAGAACATACCCACTCGGCCGCCTTCATGCTGCCATGCCCGGGGCGCGACGCAGCTAGCGACGACGTGCACCGCGGTCCATCTTTAGTCGACCTCATCGGAGTGCTGCAATGTCAGGTGCCGTCAGCCGTCGTTCCTTTCTGGCCGCGGTGAGCGCGGCCGTTCCCATGACCGCCCTGCGTTTTTCTCGATTTCCCTGGCCGAATGGTCGCTCCACAACACGATCCGATCCGGTGCGTTGGCCAATCTCGACTTCCCCGGGGTCACGCGGAACGAGTACGGGTTGGATGCGGTCGAATACGTGAACCAGCTCTGGGCGGACAAGCAGGCCGGTGCGTCCTACGTCAAGGACCTCAAGCAGCGGTGCGACGATCACGGGGTGAAGAGTCTCCTCATCATGTGCGACGATGAGGGTGATCTGGGGGATCCGTCCGACGCGGCGAGGACCCAGGCGGTCGAGAATCACTACAAATGGGTCGAGGCGGCGAAGGCCCTCGGGTGTCATTCGATTCGGGTCAATGCGCGATCCACTGGGACGGCGGACGAGCAGGCGAAGCGTGCAGCCGACGGGTTGCGCCGCTTGACCGAATTCGCCGCGCAGCACGACATCAATGTCATTGTCGAGAATCACGGAGGGCTGTCGTCCAATGGGGAGTGGTTGGTACGCGTGATCCGTGCGGTCGATCATCCGCGCTGCGGCATCCTGCCCGATTTCGGGAACTTCCGTATCACTGACGATGAGATCTACGACCGGTACAAGGGCGTCGCCGAGTTCATGCCGTTCGCGAAGGCCGTGAGTGCGAAGGCAAACGATTTCGATGACGAGGGCAACGAGACCGGCACCGACTATGAGCGCATGATGCGGATCGTGCTGGACGCCGGGTATCGCGGGTACGTCGGGATCGAGTACGAGGGTGACAACCTGTCGGAACCCGATGGCATTCGCGCCACGAAGGCGTTGCTCGAGGGCGTCCGCATGCGTCTCGCGTCCGCGTATCAGTAGTGCGTTCCGGTGGTTGTCGCATCGGTCGTTGGCGGGCGCGATCATTCGGACACCACCATGCGTCCCCTGCCGTGAGCTGTGCTGAGCCAAATGGACGGATCGCCGTTCACTGATCGCCAGTTGGCGTCACTGGCAGCCCTCGGGTTCGAGCGCGTGGTGCCGGAGGCGGCGACCACCGAGGCCTGGCCCACCGGCGAGGGCATGATGCGTGTAACCGTCACGCGGCCGGCCATGGGTACCATGGCACGTGCGACGGTCGTGACCGCATCCCGGGATCGCGCCGAGGAAGCGATCGGACGCGCGTTCGAGGAGATGGACCGGCTGATCGGCGTGTTCAGTCATTACGACAATACGTCTGCGGCATCCCGGCTGAACGACCTCGGGCGCCTCGCCGGACCGCCACCCGAGTTGGTCGACGTCATGGTGCAATCCCACGAGATCCATCGCGCGACCGCGGGCGCCTTTGATGTCTCCGTCGCGCCCGTCGTGGAGCTTTTCGCCCAGCAACTCCCCGGCAAGACACCCAACCGGGCCGAGGTGACCGAGGCGCTCGCCCTCGTCGGCGCGCACCACATCGTGGTCTCCCGGCGGGAGCTGGCGTTCGCGCGCCAGGGCATGCGCGTCACCCTCGACGGTATCGCCAAGGGGTACATCGTCGACGCCGTCGCACAGCATCTGACCGACGCGGGCCTGGAGCACTTCCTCGTCGAAGGCGGAGGCGATGTCCGTGCCTCGGGTGCCAAGGAGGCGGGCGAGCCATGGGTGGTGGCGGTGCAGGACCCGGACAAGGCAGGAGATTTTCCCGATCAAATGGCGCTCGGCACCGGGGCGGTGGCGACGTCGGGGAGTTACGAGCGGTATTTCGGCGGTGACGAGACTCACCATCACATCGTGAGCGCAGAGGATGGATCGTCGCCGCAGCAGTGTCGAAGCGTCTCGGTCTTCGCGGACACGGCGATGCTGGCAGACGCCTTGGCAACGGGGGTATTTCTGATGCCTCCGGCGTCTGGTGCCGAGTTTGTCGAGCGGATGCCGAACTGCGAGGCGTTGATCATAGCACGAGACGGCAGGCAGTGGCGTACGACCGGGTGGCGTGGGGCTGCCCGGCCCAGTGAGCGAAAGGTGGAGCTATGACGGGAGTGGGAACGGTAACCGCTCACCAGTACTCTCGGTTGCAGCGAGGAGCACTGGTGGCGCTGCGCATGCTGATCGGCTGGCACTTCCTGTATGAGGGCCTGGCCAAGATGAGCAACCCGTACTGGACGTCGGCGGGGTACCTGGCGGAGTCCGAATGGTGGTTCCAGGGCATCTTTCTGAAGATCGCCGCGAATCCGACGATTCTGACGGCGGTGGATTATCTCAACATCTGGGGCCTGACGCTGATCGGACTGGGGCTGCTCTTCGGAGCGTTCACGCGTATCGCGACGATCGCGGGCATCGTGCTGCTGGCGTTCTACTACGTCGCCACGCCCCCCTTTGTCGGGTTGACGTACGGTATGCCCGCTGAGGGCAGTTATCTCATCGTCAACAAGGTCCTGATCGAGCTCGCAGCGATGGTCGTGCTGCTGTCGTTCCGCACGGAACGCATCCTTGGTATCGACCGTTTGCTCCAACTGCGGCGCGGCGAGAAGCTCGCGGCCGCCAACGCCTAGGAGAGATGACATGAGTGACGACAAGGCGAAGGCCCCGCAGCCAACTGAAGGCGGTATGGGCCGCCGCGGATTCCTCGAGGCGCTGGTGTCGCTCCCGGTCGTCGGCGTCTTCTTCTACAACTACCTGAAGAAGAAGGCGACCGACGGCGCCAAGAAGGAGGCGATCCTCTCCGAGCTTGGCGTGCAGGAGACGGGCCCCGCGGTCATCGAGAATGCCATCTCCCGGCCACCTTCGGATCGGATTCGACTCGGCATCATCGGGTACGGCGGCGAAGGCGAGTCGCTGGTGCGCCACGCCGGGTTCGCCCATCCGGGCTGGGTCGAGGACGCGCGCAGAAATGCGCGAGAGAATCCCGGTGACCAGTCGCTCGAAGTGTACATGACGCAGGACGACCTGAATGTCCAGTTCACGGCCGTGTGCGATGTGTTCGACGTGCGGGCGGAGCGGGCCATTGCGGCGTCGCAGGTGGATACCCGCCCGGGCGCCGGCGGCGCGTACCCGGCAGCGAAGCGGTATCGGCACTATCAGGATCTCATCCAGAGCGGCGACGTGGATGCCGTGATCATCGCCACGCCGGATCACTGGCACTCGCGCATGACGATCGCGGCTGCCGAAGAGGGGATCCCGGTCTACTGCGAGAAGTGCCTGACGCGCACCGAGCAGGAAGCACACGACGTGTACGAGGCCGTCACGCGCACCGGCATCGTCTTTCAGCTAGGGCACCAGAATCGACAGTCCGAGGCGCACCAGAAGGCGCGCGAGGTGGTCGAGGCCAACATCCTGGGTCCCATCACGCTCGTCGAGGGGACGACGAACCGGAATACCCCCTGGGGTGCGTGGGTGTGGGACATTCATGAAGAGGGGAACCCCCAGACGATCGATTGGGAGTTGTTCGAAGGCCCCGCGCCCAACAAGGTGCCGTTCAACCGCGAGCGATTCTTCCGGTGGCGGTGCTGGTACGACTACGGCACCGGTCTCTCGGGTGACCTGTTGTCGCACGAGTACGATGGCGTCAACCAGATCCTCGGGGTGGGCATCCCGAAGTCATGCGTTGCCTCGGGTGGGATCTACTACTTCAAGGACGGGCGCGACGTTCCCGATACGTTCCAGGCCGTCTACGAGTATCCGGATCGGGAGTTGACCTTCGTGTACAGCGCGACGCTCGCCAACGGGAACTACCGCGGCCTCGCGTTCATGGGGCACGACGCCACGATGCGGGTGAGTGGAACGCTCACCGTGATGGCCGATCAGAACTCGACGCGGTACAAAACCAAGATCGAAGACGGCACGATCGACACGTCTCGGGCGATGTTCACGTACCGGCCCGGGTTCAAGGGGATCGACGCGGTGACGTCGGCCACGGCGGAGTACTTCGTGAGCCGCGGCCTGTTGTGGACCTACCGGGGCGGCCGACGGGTCTCGGCCTATCACCTGCTGATCGCCGAATGGCTGGACGTCATCCGGAACGGTGGGCAGACCAGCTGCAATATCGACGAGGCATTTGAAGAGGCCATCACCTGCCACATGGCGACACGGTCCTTCCACGAAGGCCGCAAGGTGGAGTGGGATCCGGTCCAGCGGAGGATCGTATGAGCGCGGGTCCCCGTCTCGGGGTCATGATGTTCCTGCAGTTCTTCGTGTGGGGGGCGTGGTACACCTCGATCGCGGTGTACATGACGGCGGAAGGGATGGGGAGCCTCACGCACTGGCCCTATACCGTCAATCCGATCGCAGCCATCGCCGCGCCGTTCTTCCTGGGGCTCGTGGCGGACCGGTACTTCTCGACCGAGAAGGTACTGGGGGTGCTCCACCTCCTCGGCGGCCTGGTGATGTTCACGGTCCCGCAGTTCAGCGGCACGCCCGTGATCTTCGTGCTGCTCCTGCTGCTGTACAACCTCTGCTTCATGCCGACGCTCGGGCTGGCGAATTCGCTTGCCTTCCACAACATCGCCGACCAGGAGAAGCACTTCCCGCTGATCCGCGTGTTCGGCACAATCGGGTGGATCGTTGCGGGCCTCTTCGTGAGCTACGTGCTCCGGTTGTTCGTGAGTGGTGACGGCCTGCCCGAGCAAACGGCGATGCCGCTGTACGCGGCAGCGGTGACGAGCTGCGTGCTCGGGCTGTACAGCTTCTCGTTGCCGCATACACCGCCTCCTGCAGCAGGCGAGAAGGTCTCGCTCCGGAGTATCCTGGGCCTGGATGCGTTGAAGGCGCTGGGCAGCAAACCGTTCTACGTGTTCCTCGGCGCATCCCTGCTCATCTCGATCCCGTTGGCGGCATACTACAACTTCACGCAGCTCTTCCTCGAGACGACCGGGTTCCAGAACATCGCGGGTACGCAGACGCTCGGGCAGATGTCTGAGGTGGTGTTCATGCTGCTCATGCCCATGTTCTTCGTGCGCCTCGGCGTCAAGTGGATGCTCGTTGCCGGTATGGGCGCGTGGGCGCTGCGCTATGTGCTTTTCGCCATGGCGGCGCCGAGCGAAGTGTTCTGGATGATCATCCTCGGCATCGCGCTGCACGGCATCTGCTACGACTTCTTCTTCGTCACGGGGCAGATCTACGTGGACAAGAAGTCGACGCCGGCGATTCGCGGGCAAGCCCAAGGGATGTTGGTGCTCGTGACGTATGGCCTCGGCATGCTGATCGGGGCGCAGGCGGCGGGCAACCTGTTCAACAGGTTCCTGGGCGATGCCGACGCGCTGAACCTCGGACAGTGGCAGCAATTTTGGTTCGTGCCCGCGGCCTTTGCGGTCATGATCATGATCGGGTTCGCGCTGTTGTTCAACGACCGAGTGGACAAGAGCCCGGCGTCTGACGGCGTACCGGAGGCGGGGGCAGGGTAGGTCGGTTTCGACGGGGACCGTGTTCAGTGTGCGGGCGGGCTGGTTGAACGGTCCGCCCGCTAGCACACACTCGAATGGCTGAAAAGGTGAGGGTGCGATGACGGGCAAGCGACTCGGGGTCGGGTTCGTGGGCGGCGGTTTCATCACCAAGTTTCATATCAGGTCGTGGCTCAGCGTCCGAGATTCGGACGTGCTGGGCGTCGTGAGCAAGTCGCAGGCAAACGCCGAAGAGTCGGTTGCCCTCAGTCGCGAGCTCGGTGTGGGCGATGCCAAGGTGTACGGTACCGTGACCGATATGGTTGCCGACCCGGCGATCGATGCGCTGTGGATCTGTGCGCCGAACTACACTCGCGTGGAGATCATGGAGGAGATCGTGCACGCGATCGAGTCCGGGAAAGGGACTCTGATCGGCGTGGCGTGTGAGAAGCCGTTGGGCCGGAATGCGGCGGAAGCCCGCCGGATGCTCGAATTGGTGGAGAAGGTGGGGCTGCTCGACGGCTATCTCGAGGATCAGCTCTTCTCACCCGCCATCGTGCGCGGCAAGTCGATCCTCTGGGCGCGCGGCGCGGCACTCACCGGCGAGCCCTATCTGGCGCGAGCGACGGAGGAACACAGCGGGCCCCACAGCCCGTGGTTCTGGGAGGGGTCGCTGCAGGGCGGGGGCGTGCTCAACGACATGATGTGTCATTCCGTCGAAGTCGCTCGCTTCCTGCTCACCCCTCCGGGGGCGTCGCGGGATGTGCTCACGCCGGTAAAGGTCACCGCCCACACGTCCTGCCTCAAATGGCAGCGCCCCGACTACGCCGATCAACTCGCGGCGCGGAGCGAAGGGGCACTCGACTATCGGAACCGCCCGGCCGAGGATTTTGCCCGAGCACTCGTCGAGTACCGTGACGCAGACGGCAATCCCCGGATCGTCGAGGCATCTACGTCGTGGTGCTACGTCGGACCGGGACTGCGACATACGATGGAGTTGCTCGGTCCGGAATATTCTCTGTCCGTGAATACGCTCGATGCGGGCCCCAAGGTCTTCCTCAGCCGGGAGGTCACGGGTGAGGCGGGTGAGGACCTCGTCGAGAAGCAGAACGCCGAGATGGGGCTGATGCCCATCGTCAGTGACGAGGAGGGCGAGTACGGCTACATCGCTGAGAACCGTCATATGGTGCAGGCCTTTCTGGCCGGGGTGCGCCCGGACGAGAATTTCACCGACGGTGTTGCGGTCACGGATCTGCTGATGGCGGCGTATCAGAGCGCCGAGGAAGAACGGACGATCTACTTCCCGCCGCCGGGCCTCGAGACGTTCGTCCCGGCGGTGGCCCGCGGAGAATGGAATCCCAGGGCGGGGTGACCATATCGCGGGATTGGCGTTGGCCGTTAATGAGAAGGAGCCGTTGAGAGATGAGACGATCGTTGGCAGTGAGCATCGCACTCGTGGCATTCGGCATCGGTGCGTACCGCGCGGCGACCGGCGCCGCTGCCGGATCCGGTGAGGCTGCGAAAGCCATCGGGACAACCGGTCAGGCGGGGTTCGTCGACCTCCTGCAACGGGGTGACGGCCAGTACTCGAAACACGGATGGAATCACTACGGGCCCGGGCACTTCTCCCTCGATCCCACGACGGGGGTGCTCACCTCGCATGGCGGTATGGGTTTGATGTGGTATGCCGCGAAGGCGTATGCCAACTTTGTGGTGGAACTCGAGTTCAAGGTAACGGACGGCGAAACCAACTCGGGCATCTTCGTGCGCGTGCCGGAGGTCCCGACGAGCGACGCGTACATCTACCACAGCTTCGAGATCCAGATCAACGACGGTGGTGAGGGCATCCATCAGACCGGTGCGGTCTTCGACGCCGAGGCCCCCACCAGAATGGCATCATTGCCGCCGGGTGAGTGGAACGCCTACCGCATCGCCTTCGAGGGGAACCGCATCACCGTTACCCTGAACGGTGAAACGGTCGTCGAGTGGCAGGCCGAGCCTCGCGGGAAGATCGAGGACTTCGCCGAGCGCGGATATATCGGGCTGCAGAACCACGACGATCGGAGTCCGGTCCATTTCCGCAACATTCGCGTGAAGGAGCTGCCCTGAGCCGGAAGCACCACGGCATTGTGTGGTTGCTGAAGGGATTGACCGGGAGTACGCCGGCCCTCCTCGAGTTGACCGGTGATCGAGTGCGGCTGACCCTCTTCGGCAAGGGCGCACTGACGCGCGGGCAGTGTCGAGCGCTCGAACGCGAGACAGGGATCGCCGGTCTCGCGCAGAAGCTCCGAGACAACGTGAAGACGGTCACGTGTGATGCGGCCGTCGACGAGATCACCGACTGCCGCTTCCCCTGGTACTACTTCGGCGGCGGGATGCACCTTCGGGTAGGCTCGGTGCGGTTTCGGCTTTCGTTCCTGCAGCCGCAGAACGTCACGATGAACCGCATGATGGGTCTCTCACGCCAAGGTGCGGGGAGCATCTCGGCTGGTCGCCGTGCTGGTGCGGAGTGGCGTGCAGCATTTGCCGCAAGTCGGACTCCCTAGTCGATCCACTCCACGAGTGTCGACACGCCCATGCCGACGCCGACACAGAGCGTGGCGAGACCGTAATACGGGTGGGAGGTGTCGGCGGCGCGCCGTTTCATCTCGTGCAGCAGGGTCACGAGGATTCGGGCACCCGAACACCCTGTCGGGTGGCCGAGGGCGATCGCGCCGCCATTGACGTTGGTGACCTCGTGTCGCAACCCAAGCCGTCGCATCACCCCGAGCGCCTGCGCGGCGAAGGCCTCGTTCAACTCGACGAGCCCGATCTGATCGATCGTCATGCCCAGGCGCTGGAGCAGCTTCTCGGTCGCGGGCACCGGTCCGTATCCCATGACGTTGGGATCGACGCCGGCAACGGCGGATCCCACCCAACGCGCCATCGGCTGGAGCCCAAGCGCATCTGCCTTCTCCCGGCTCATGACCAACAGCGCGGCTGCGCCGTCATTGATGCCCGAGGCGTTGCCGGCGGTGACCGTCCCCCCTTTGCGGAAGGCAGGCCGCAGCGCGGCGAGTTGCTCGATACTCGTGTCCAGCACGGCGCGCCCGCCGTCCTGACGGCAGCGTGGGTGCTCGTCGGTGTCCACCACCATCGGATCCCCCTTCCGCTGCGGGACCGGGATGGGGATGATCTCATCGGTGAATGCCCCGCGGTCGATGGCGTCCACGGCCCGCCGTTGGCTCTCGAGAGCGAACGCATCCTGATCTTCCCGGGAGATTCGCATCTCGTCGGCGATGTTCTCGGCCGTTTCGCCCAAGCTCTGGATCGGGTACAACGCTTCCATGCGGGGGTTGTTGAACCGCCACCCGATCGTCGTGTCGTACATGCTCCACGGACCGACCGGCTGCGGCCGCTCGGGCTTCGGGAGCACCCAAGGGGCACGGCTCATCGACTCCACCCCACCGGCCACGTAGACGTCGCCCTCACCGGCAATGATCGACTTGGCCGCCTGGTTCACCGCGTCGAGCGCCGAGGCACAATTACGGTTGAGCGTCACGCCGGGCACCTCGACAGGCCATCCAGCGAGCAGCACGGCCATGCGGGCCACGTCCCGGTTGTCCTCGCCGGCCTGATTGCCACATCCTGCGTACACATCGTCGATCACGGCAGGATCGATCCCGACCCGTCCGATCAGCCCCTTGAAGACGGCCGCCAAGAGGTCATCGGGCCGCACGCCGGACAGAGCACCGCTGTGTCTTCCGATGGGTGACCGAACCGCGTCGATGATCACGACGTCGCGCATGCTCGTTCCTCAACCGTGTGGGTGGATCGCGTGCAGGAGAATGGACAGGCCTCGAAGCCGACGCAAGGTCGCTCGGCCGATTATGCGGTTGCCGATCGCGAGCCGCCTAGGGGCGTAGGCCGCCGAGTCCAAGGAGGGAATCGCGCATTGCGATGCCGGCCCCATTCGCATCGCGCAAGGCCGGCTCCACGAGCTCGGCGATCTCGCGGGCGCCCAAGGGGTCGCCGAGCGCGGTGTACGCGGCGGCAGCCAACGGCCAGATGGCCGGCCAGCCGACCTGGTCCACGAATCCAGCCGAGTACCGGAAATGTCCCACAGCGTGCAGCACTTCTTCGTAATCTCCCGAGGCTGCGGCAATCCTGGCGCGCGCCAGCTCGAGCGGCCAAAGGGAGGCAACCAGCCCGAAGGCGACGTCACTGATGCTGTACCGCCGCTCGGCATCCCGCCACAGGGCAAACGCGGCGGCCGTGTCTCCACGGGCCACGGCTGCATGCGCTCGGAGGTCGAGGAGCAGCGAGCTGACGAGCGGTACGGTATCCGGACCTGTGGCAACCATTGCGGCGAGCCGGTCGGCGAGCGTGGCGGCACGTGCCGGATTCCGGGTTTCGTACCAGTGCGCGGCGAGCCACACGGAGGTCGGATCGTCCGCGTCGGTCAGGCGCGCCGCGGCTGCCTCGCGCTCATCATCGGTGCCAAGGAGAATGCCCGACGTAACGGCCGGGAGGACGAGCCACGCGTCGAGCTCCTGCATCGGGACGTCCCGTCGCCGCCCCATGCCGATGAGCGAATCCGCTGTGGCGAACTGTGCCGACCCGATGAGCGACGCCATGTACATGCGGAACGCGGCTGCCCGGTCCGTCTGCGTCGCGGCCTGCTCCCACAGCCCCTCGATGGCAACACGTGATCCGGTGCGGTCTTGGTATGGCTGGTCGATGCCGCCGGCGACGAACGCCACGAGCTCGAGCACCGCTGGGTCACGCCCGTCCAAATCGAGGAGGATGCGGGCGCGCGTGCCGCTACTCCCCTGGGCTGCCGAGTCGGCGAGGCGCAGCACCTCCGCCGTTGCCGAGACGCTGTCGAGCGCGAGGTACGCGGTCACGTACTCGCTTGCGCGTGTCGGGCTGTTCTGTCTCCAAGACAGCCGTGCAAGCTGTGCCAGGACCGCAGCGAAGTGCGGATCCAGCGCGTACGCTCGCTCCAGATCCCGGCGGGCCGCGGTGGGCGCCTGATTGAGGAGACCAGCGAAGTTGACCTTCAGGAAGCCCAACACAAACCAGGCATCGATGGCCTTCGGGTTGCGATCGACGACGCGCGTGAACTGCTCGAGTGCACCGTGGAAGTCACCATCGCGGAGGAGCAGCGTGTACCCGTCCAGCATAGCCTGGGTGGTTGGATCCAAACCCTCCCGGTACGCGCCGGTCGCAGCCAGCGCTTGCTCGACTTCCACCATCGCACGGGTCGGGCGGTTGCGCAGGACTTCGGTGAGCAGCCGCTTGAAATGCGCCGGAGCATAGGTCGGCTCCTGCTCGATGACGCGCTCGAACTGGTTCAGCGCATCCGCGTAGTCGCCCCGCCGGAAACTGCGCTCGCCCCGCGTGTAGTCGAACCAGGTGGCGGTCTGTCGAGGAAGTGCCTGCTGCCAACCGATGGTCTCCTCGGCAATCTGTGACGCGTACGCGTCGGCCAGCACCTGGGATACCACCGTCGGCAAACTGGTAAGGGGGCCGCTGCCGCTCGCCTGTGCCAGCACTGCACGGTCACTTGCCTGCAGCACCTGCAGTGTGAGTTCGAGGACGCTGTCCGAGGTCACGCGCGCTTGGAGGCGGAGGTGCTCAGTCGCACCGGTCGTGTCGCTGAGCAGTTCCGCTCCTGGGAGATAGAGGAGCTGCTGACTGATTGCATCACCGATCGCGCGCGCGGAGGTCTCGGCGAGGCCGCTCCCGGGCGTGTCGAATGGGAGCACGGCGATGCGGCGGATGTCGCTCGGCGGAGCGGCGGGGCTCCCCAGCCCCCGGATCATCCAGCCCCCGACCACGGCGATCACGGCGACCAGCGCAATGGCCGCCGCCGCCCACGCCGGCACCTTGTGGCCGCGGCGTGCCGCATCGAGCGTTGCGATCCACGCGTCCACGGTTGCGGGACGCAGCTCTCGTTCCAGGGCAAGCGGTGCCGAGAGCGCCTTCGCGGCGGCGACGCTCACATCGGGCCGCGAACGTGTGAGCAGGTTCTCGGAGGTCCGGACGGCAGCCATGGGATCGCCACGATTGCCGACAAGCGCTTCGTGGGCTACCGCCGCCAGAGCATAGGTATCGGCGCGCCCGTCGATGTCGGGCAGTCCGGCGGCCTGCTCGGGCGCCATGTAGGCCGGTGTGCCGATGATCGCCCCTGACTGTGTCAACGTCTCCAAACCCGCTGCGCTCACCGCTCGGGCGATACCGAAGTCGGCGACCTGAGCGTGCCCGGCCGAGAGCAGAATGTTCTCGGGTTTGATGTCGCGATGAATGATTCCACGACCGTGAGCGTAACTGAGTGCAGCCGCCACCTCGCGGACGATCTGATAGACGTCGTCCAAGGAGAGTTGCTGCTCGCGCGCCAGTCGATCGCGCAGGGATTCGCCCTCGATGAACGGCATCACGTAGAACAAGGTGCCGTTCTCGTTTCCGGAGTCGTGCACCGGGACGATGTTCGGATGTTGCAGCTGAGCGGTAATCTCGATTTCACGCAGGAACCGATCCGGGCCGAGCAGGATCGCGATCTCGGGAAGGAGCACTTTCACGGCCACGGGCCGGTTGTGGCGGAGGTCGCGGGCCAGATAGACGATTGCCATGCCGCCGCGCCCGATCTCGCGCTCGATCAGGTATCGATCCGCCAGTGCCGCCTTGAGTTGGTCCAAGGACTCGCGGACGAAGTCCTTGCCTTCGTCCGAGACGCGGTGCGCGCCGGTAGGGGTGCGGACACCGCATCCGGGGCAGAAGGACGAACCCGTTGGGATCGTGTGCTGGCACCGCGGGCACGTCGTGGTTGGCGTCGACATCAACGTCGATCCCCGTTGGAGTTCCTCAAGATTGTTGTTGGATGTTCGCTGCTGCAAGGGGGGAACGCGTTTATCGGCTCGTGCAGTACAGATTCCGATGCCAGGCCTCCGTGAACGACCCAGATGGCTATGGATTCGGCGGCGCTGCTGGGAGGCGCCTCATCGCCGTGCCCTCGTCCACAGGTTCTCCGGCCACCACGATCGGCAGATCGGCCAGGCTGGGATCCCACCGGAGGGGATGGATGGCGGTATCCTGCACCGCCAGGAACCCGCCGGCCGAGAAGGTCGGTGCGGCGTCGATCGTCGGCGTCACGACTACTGCAGGCAGCGCTTCCAGGGGCCGCGCAGTTGCGCGCTCCACATAGGCCGTCATGGTGCGGAAGGCGGGAGGTCCGAGCAGGTAGGCCGCCGTGCCGCCGCCGACGCCGATGAGGATCGACCGCAACAGCGGGACCGACGCTCCTCGGAACCGGGCGACGTGCCGTGTGGTCGCACGCAGTCCGTGACGCATGCCGGACAGCACGCGGTGCAGCCACAGGAGGAGATCCAACGGCCGCATCGTCGCTCTGCGCCCAGACCCCAAGGTCCGATCGGGACGCAGCACCGGTGCCGGCTGTCCCGGAGGCAGCGCGGCGGCTCCCCGCCACGACGACGATGGGCCCTCGACCGCATGCGGCACAGCTGCCGGTGCCGACCACGGCCCCCGATGACTCGGCCGAACGGCGTCGAATGCCGCGCGGTCCTGCGGCGCTTCTGGTCTTTCGGTTTCGGCCGGGTCATCGGGAACACGGTGTTCCGTATGGTCAGGCACCACGACTTTGCCCGTCAAATTCTTCGTGGTGAAGGTCTCCTCGACGGCGGCGATCAGCTTGCGCAGGGTACGCAGCACCTCGTCCGTCGGTGCCTGTTCGAGCCGTTTCAGGGTCTGCAGGGTCCGTCGCGCCCATGCGCGTTCCGCATAATCCACGAGGACCAATCGCGATTCCTCGATGTAACCCTGCTCGAGGAGCAGCTTGGCGAACCGGACGAAGACGTCATAGCGATCCCGGTCGGTTCGCAGAATCTTGATGCCGAGTGCGATGACGCTGCGATGCGACCCCTTCGCCGCGAAGTCATGCGCAGCCCGTTCGAACATCCGCACGGCCAGTTTGGGCGATGCGGTCTTCACCAGGAGGTCGCCGAGCTTGATCAGCAGCCTGGGGTCCGGGGCGTGGCCGTCATACTCCGTGCGAGCGAGGATGGTCTCGTAGGCCATCAACGCACCGGCCCAGTCCCCGGCTCGCTCGAGTTCACGGGCAGCGTCACGCAGGCCCTCGAGATCGTCCTCCTCGAGGTCCTCTGGAGCCGTCGCTCGGCCGAGCATCCCGGTATCGGTAGTCATGGCACCTCCAGTATTGCACAGGCAAGGCGCGGGCGCTGTGACAATTCGCACACTTTTTCGGAGCTGATCGCGCTCCCCTCTCTGGCCCTGCCCGGGACCTTTCCGTATCGTTGCGGCAGGAGGTGACAATGGCAGACGACCGATCTGAGATCGCCAAGCGGCTGGCACCGTATCTCGATAAGGGGAGCGACACGCCGCTCTATCGCCAGATGGTGGATCGACTGTGGCTCGACGTCATCACGGGGTCGCTCGATGTCGGTGAGCGGCTGCCGACCATCCGGCAGTTGGCGGTCGATCTCGGGGTGCATCCCGGCTCGGTCGAACGCGCGTATCGCGAACTCCAGATGCTCGGCGTGTTCGTGGTGCGGCCCGGCGGGACGTTTGTTGCGCTTGGGTCCCCCGACACGCCCGGGATCGAACGGACGACGCAGCTCGAACGCCTGTGCCGCGATCTGCTGACGCAAGCTCGGGCCTTCGGCTTCTCGGTGCCGGAGCTGGTAGAGACTCTACGCGATCAGGCTGCCGATTCCCACACGTGGAGTGAGGAGGGGCACGATGAGTAATGAATTTCTACCCGTGAAGAGCTCAGCTGCCCGCCCGTACCGCGGGGCCCGAGTCCAGCAGTCTCCGACCGACACGAGGTACCCCGCGGCGGCTGTGGTGGCCGGGATCGGAACGGCGGGCGGGATCATCGGACTCGGCGCCGTGCTCTCCCTCCTCGTGCCCGCCGTCGGTGCGGCCGTCATCGGCAGCGTCGCGGCAGTGGCCGGCGCGCTCGTCGGGTCGTCGATCAAGTACGCTGACCAGTGGGAAAAAGCCGTGGTGCTGCGTCTCGGGAGGTATCGCGGGCTCCGGGGGCCTGGGATCTTCTACATCGTCCCGATCATCGATCGCATCTCGTACCATATCGACCAGCGGATTCGCACTACGGACTTCGGTGCCGAGTCGTGTCTCACTCGAGACACGGTGCCGGTCAACGTCGACGCGATTGCCTTCTGGATCGTCTATGATGCCGAGCGGGCGGCGCTCGAGGTCCAGGCGTACCAGCAGGCGGTCGTCCTGGCTGCGCAGACCGCGCTCCGGGATGCCATCGGGAAGCACGACCTCGCCGAGTTGATCCAGTCCCGCAAGGAACTCGGCCGGGGCCTGCAGCAGACCCTCGACGAGAAGATGCACGACTGGGGTATTCAGGTGCAGTCGGTAGAGATCCGTGACGTCATCATTCCGAAGGCGCTGGAGGAAGCGATGTCTCGGCAGGCGCAGGCGGAGCGGGAGCGCCAGGCGCGCATCATCCTTGGGACAGCGGAAACGGAGATCGCGCATAAGTTCGTGGAAGCAGCCGAGCGGTACGGCGAGAGCCCGGTGGCGCTCAAACTGCGGGCGATGAACATGCTCTACGAGAGCATCGTGAAGCGTGGCTCGCTGATGGTCGTGCCCTCGGGCCTGGCCGACTCGTTGAACGTGCCGAACCTGCTCGGGGTCGCGGGAGCCGCCGGACTCGGGGTGGAAGGGAAGCGGCCGACGGACGTCACGGACACGGGTTCCTCGGAGTAGGTCGGTACGGAACCCGGATGCACCCAGATCTGTTCACGGAGTCGTGGCTCGAACGGTGGCGTTCGGAACTGAATGGCAGTGCCGCCTATCGGGATGCTGCGGACCATTGGACCTGGCCGATCGTGTTCACGATGTGGGCCGATCCGGCCGCCGGGATTCCAGAGCGCCGTTCTGCGTACCTCGACCTCTATCAGGGCTCGTGCCGTGAGGCCAGGCTGGCCGCAGACGGCGACCTCACATCGGCGCCGTACGTAATCGGCGGCGCCGCGGCAACGTGGCAGCGAATCCTGGATCGGCAACTCGACCCGGTCATGGCGCTCGTGCGTCGGAAACTGCGGCTCGAGCGCGGGAGCCTGCTCGTGCTGACGAGACAGGTCCGAGCGGCGCGGGAGTTGGTGGCTGCCGCCGCGCGCGCAACGCGAGGGCCGCAATTGCGGGCGGAAACCGCGTCCGTCGGGGCCGGAGCCCACGCGGCGTCCAGCCTTGATCCCTCGCCAGCGCAGCGTGTCCTGCGCACAATGACGGCGAGCTTCGATCACGATAGCCTCCCCATGCGTCTTTACCACAAAGCCAAGCGACTCGGCGTATGGGACCCCCAATCCATCGACTTCGCTCGGGATCGCGAGGACTGGCTCGGCCTGTCGGAGCTCGAGCAGGAGGTGATTCTCCACCTCACGGCGCTCTTTCAGGCCGGAGAAGAGTCGGTCACCGGCGACATCCTCCCCCTGATGCAGGCTGTCACAGCAGAGGGACGCATCGAGGAAGAACTGTACCTGTCGACGTTCCTGTTCGAAGAAGCGAAGCACACCGAGTTCTTCCGCCGATTCCTGGACGATGTGGCGCACCCGACGGACGACCTCACGCGCTTCCACGGCCCGAGCTATCGCCGACTGTTCTGTGAGGAACTGCCGAGCGCCATGGGGCGACTCCACACCGACCGGTCACCGATGGCCCAGGCTGAGGCGTCGGTGACGTACAACATGATCGTGGAGGGGACGCTCGCGGAGACCGGATACCATGCCTACCACGCGATGCTCGAGCGCAACGCGCTGCTGCCGGGCCTGCGCGAGGGAATCGGTCTGCTCAAGCGGGATGAGTCCCGGCACGTCGCGTACGGGTTGTTTCTGCTCTCGAGGCTCCTAGCCGCCGATCCGGGTCTGTGGCGTGTCATCGAAGCGCGGATGGAGGTGCTCATCGAACCGGCTCTTGGTGTGATCCACGAACTGTTCGATACATACGAACGCATGCCGTTCGGGTTGGTGATCGACGACTTCGTCGACTACGCGATGAGTCAATTCGAGAACCGTCTGCGAAAGCTGGACGAGGTGCGAGGAAACCGCTCAGTGACGGCCGCCGATCTGAGCGTGGACTGACCGTGCCATCCCGACTGGCAGTATGACGCCTCCCGAGGTGCGGTCGACCCCTCTCATGGACCACACGGGCATTACGGTGCCGGTCATCGGCGGCGCCATGTTTCCGTGCAGTAATCCCGAGCTTGTGGCAGCAGTGTCCAAACATGGGGGCATCGGAGTCGTTCAACCGCTTTCGCTGACCTATATCTACGGCTATGACCTCCGCGACGGGTTGCGGCGTATTCGCTCGCTTGCCGAGGGCCGCCCGATCGGCATGAATGCGCTGATCGAGGCCTCGTCCCGAGTGTACCACGAGCGCATGGTTCGCAGTGTCGACATCGCTCTCGAGGAGGGGGTGCGGTTCTTCGTCACGTCCCTCGGGAAGCCTCGATGGGTGGTGGAACGTGTTCACGCTGCGGGGGGCGTCGTGTATCACGACGTGACGGAGCGGAAGTGGGCGCTCAAGGGGCTCGAGTCGGAGGTGGATGGGTTGATCGCCGTGAATCGACGGGCGGGCGGCCATGCCGGCGAGGGGTCAGCGGAGTCACTGATCGACGAGCTCGGGGATCTCGGAGTGCCCGTGGTCTGCGCCGGCGGGGTGGCAACGGCCGACGACTTCGCGCTCGCGCTGTCGCGCGGATACGCCGGTGTGCAGATCGGCACCCGACTCATCGCAACGCCTGAGTGTCACACTACGGATGACTACAAGCGAGCCATCGTGCGCGCCACCGAGGACGACATCGTGCTCAGTGAGCGAGTGACCGGCGTGCCGCTCGCCGTCATCCGCACGCCGTACGTTGAGCGCCTCGGTCTCACGGCTGGACCGATTGCGCGCTGGATGCTGCGCGGACGACGGCGGAAGCGTCTCATGCGCACTCTGTACGGTGTGCGGTCGGCGTGGCGACTCAAGCGTTCCTCGCTCGATACGGGATCGTCGCGCGAGTTCTGGCAGGCGGGGCAGAGCGTGGCGGGTATCGATCGGGTGGAACCGGTCGCGGACATCATGCGCCGGTTCGCTGCGGTGGTGCACGCATAGCACTCTGCTGATTACGGCATGCTCGCTTCGTCGGTGAGCACGACTTTGCCGATATTCCGCCGCTCATGCAGATAGCGGTGCGACTGTGCGGCGCCGGTCCCCGTCAGTGGAAAGACGGTGTCCAGAACGGGGCGCAGCCGACCGGCTGCGATGTCGGCGAAGATGGTATCGAGCGCGGGCCCGAGGACGCGCTGCGCCTTGTGGCCGAGATGAAGCAGGTGAATGCCGTAGATCCCAATGTTTGGGGCCACGAGCGACAGCGGGTGGAACCGTGGAGTGCGAAGCCACGCGAGCGCGGCACGCAGGCGGTTCCGCCGCGGTCGGGGCATACCGTCGCTGAGTCCGTAAAACACGAGGCGCCCCAGGGGCGCAAGAAGCCGGCGACACGAGGCGGTCGCTGGCCCGCCGACAGCGTCCAATGCGACATCCACGCCAGTGTCGCCCACGAACGCTCGGACGTGCGGTTCCCATGCGCCGCGTGAATCGAAGCACGCGCTGGCGCCGAGTTCATCGGTCACGAAGGTGCGCTTGCGTTCTGTGCCTGCGGTGCCGATCACCCGCATCGACCGCTGCACGGCGAGCTGTACGGCAGCCGTGCCCACGCCACCGCCGGCGCCCAGCACGAGGACCGTCTCGTCGGGCTCGGCGTGCGCGGCATTGAACAGCGCAACCCACGCGGTGAGGAATGCGACCGGTACGGCCGCTGCTTCCGCCGGCGTCAGGCTCTCGGGATAGCGAAAGAGCTGGTTTGCGGCAACGACCACGTCACGGGCATAGCCGCCGAAGCGGAGCAGAGCAAGGCAGCGATCGCCGGACTTCCACCCCTCCACATCCGGGCCGAGACGAACAACCTCACCGGCGATCTCAAAACCCGGGCTGTAGGGGATTGGTGGAACGGTGCCGTAGAGACCGGCGCGCATCGCGAGGTCACCGAAATTGACTCCCACGGCTCGGACGCGCACGTGGACCTCGCCGGGCCCGGGATCCGAAAGCGGCACCGTGCGCTCGACGAGCACTTCGGGCGGACCGTGCCGCTCGATCCGGATGGCCGTCGTGGTCTGAGGCATCGCTACGAGTGCGGTGATGCCTGGCCGGACCCGTCCGTCATGGGCCGCGACCTGCGCCGGTCCGCTCGGTGGGAGTTCGGCTAGCCCGCGAGGTCAGCGGGGATGAGACGACCCGATCCGCAGTGAGCGCACACGGGTTGCCTGATCGCTTGGCGCCACACGGAGAACAGCAAGGGGATCGGGAGGGTCCACCACGCGACCCGGACAAATTCCACGGCGCGATCGAGCAGCCAACTCCCAATCTGCACAACGACATTCGTGGGTGCGCCGTGATCGTGGCGCACCACGTTCGCCTCGGCCGGAGCCTCACCCACGACACTTAGCGCCGAATACGACAACTGTCCCGACTGGGATGGTGTCGTGACGGCATTCCAGGCACCGATGGCGAGGCCGACGACGAGCGCGACGCTCCACAGGGAGGCCTCGGTTCGGAGCGATGACGGGTGACGCAAACGGGGGTGGGTGGTATCACCACAGTCCATGCACTGCATCGATCGCACAATGGCATCCTTTGAGGGGAGGACACCGTATTGTGGGTAGCGTCGCACGCTCGTGCCATAGGTATGACGACATTAGAGCGCGCCGAGAGTCACCGGCAGAAGTCAGCGTTCTCAGGTCGTTTCAGGGTGAACCGCGATCCGAATTCGCGTGTGTCGCGATCCACGCGAGCGATGCTGTGAGCACGGGATCGCGATCGGAGAGGATCGCCTCACGAGTGAGTGCGACGGTCTCGTCGGGATACACGCCGCGTCCTTCCAAGCGAATGCCCGCCGGCGTCTCGAAGTCGCCGATGGCATGATACAGCACGTCGCGGTTGGGCAGGCGGCCAAAGGATGCAGGGAGCACCGCTCCCGCCGTGGTATCGCCAAAGACGCGGATGCGGCCGAGCGCCTGCATCCCACTGGCGAACATCTCTGACGTGCTCCCGGACAGCCGATCGACCAGCACGGCCACCGGACCTGTGAACGATGCCAGGGGATCACCGGCTGAATCCACGAGTCGCGGGTTCACGCGAAACTCGAGGTTTCCGGAGCGGGTCTTCATCGTGCCGAGCGAGACCTTCGTGTCCAAGAAGTGACCCGCCACCCCCATCACCATGGCGCCGACGCCACCGCCGTTGCCCCGCAGGTCGATGATGATCCCGTCGAGTGTCCTGAAGTCCTCGAACGCACCGTTGAGTTGTTTGACAATCGGCGGCATCCACGCGTTGAAGCTTGCGATCCCCACCGTTCCGTCGCCGTCGGCAAGCGGCACCGTCTTGCGATCGAACCGTGCAAAGATGGTCGGAAAGTGGCCGAGCTTCACCGGGTCGCCCGGCATGACCATGCGAGGGAGCGCCAGGGTCCTGACCTGATCGTCATCATCCAGGAACTCGATCGCGCATTCCGTTCCTGCGGTGCCTCGCAGGCGCTGCTGCACGCTGCCCCAAATCATGGAACCGATGTGCCGCCGCGATTCGGCGGACTGTGCACGTTTCACCAATTCGTCCATCCGCTCGTCGCCGATTGCCGTCACGATCCACCCGGGTCGTACGCCGGCGCGCGCCGCACTGCCGTTGCTATCGACGGTCGTGACGACGAGCTGATCGCCGATGAGGCGGACGTCGAGCCCGACGCCGGCGGCGGCGTCACGCACGTCCGCATCGACGGGATCCAGCGAGTCCGCGATCTCGGACGGGATGAGGGCAAAGTGCGATTGCCCGAACCGGCCCACCATGTCCCGAATGACTCGCCGGACGGTCGCTTGGTCCGGCGATGCGACCACCTGCGGCCGTAACTCGTCCCGTACGGCATCCCAATCGAGGCCGGCGAACGTGGTGTCGAAGTACGTGTCGTGGATGAGGGTCCATGCTCGGTCGAACGTCTCGACCGCGACTGCAGGGTCTTCCTGCTGCTGTGCGGCCGTGGCGAGCGGTAGGGTGAGGGCGAGCAGGGGAAGCAGCGAGCGCATGGAGGCTCCGTCGCGGGGCGGGGGGCGGTTCGGCGTATGGGCAATCTCGCGTGTCAGTCGGGGGTACCGCTAGGTGCGCATCCATCTGCTACCTTATGCACGTCCCGCACACGGAGTTCGGACTGAAGCGGACGCAACGGTCGATCATTGCCTTCTGGTTCCCACTTGCCGCCACATGGTTCATGATGGCAGTCGAGGGACCGTTTCTGGCTGCGGTCATCGCGCGACTCGCGGAGGCGAAATTCAATCTCGCGGCCTACGGCGTGGCGTATGCGGTCGCCCTCCTGGTCGAGTCGCCTGTGATCATGCTCATGAGCGCATCGACGGCGCTCGCGGAGGACCGGCAGCGCTTCGAGCGTCTGCGTGCCTTCTCGTTTGGGTTGAGTGCCGCCACCACCGTGGCCATGCTACTCATACTCGTACCGGCCGTCTTCGCGTTTGTCGCGATTGACGTGATCGCGCTCCCGGCCGACGTCGCGCGATTGGTGTACGGGGGGCTCTGGCTCCTGTTGCCGTGGCCTGGTGCCATCGGCGTACGGCGGTTCTATCAGGGGCTGTTGATCCGCGATAATCGGACGAAGCTCGTCGCGACGGGTACGGTGCTACGGCTCAGCTCGATGGCGGGGACGGCGCTCGTGCTCTTCCTCATCGGCGGGATTCCTGGAGCGTACGTTGCCGCGGCTGCGCTCTCCGCCGGGGTGTCCGTCGAAGCGGTGGCGAGCGTGCTGATGGCGCGACCGTCCGTGCGAAAGCTGGCGGGCACCGCGCCGGATCCGGCCACGGAGGTCTTGAGTTACGGTGCGATCGCGCGGTTCTATTACCCGCTGGCGCTCACGTCGCTGATCGGGCTGACGGTGCAGCCCATGTTGACGTTCTTCATGGGCCGCGCGCCTGCCCCACTCGAGTCCCTCGCGATCTTCCCGGTAGTCACCGCGCTCTCGTTCATCTTCCGGGCCATGGGCCTGTCGTATCAGGAGGTGGCGATCGCGCTGATGGGCAAGCGCTTCGAGCATCTCGCCGAGTTGTGGCGGTTCGCCTTGTTGCTCGGTCTCGCCGCATCGGCCGGTTTGGGGCTCGTGGCGCTCACGCCGCTGGCGCTATTTTGGTTCGAGGACCTGTCTGCCCTGACACCGGATCTGGCACGCTTTGCCCTCGTCCCCACGATGATCTTGGTGCCGATCCCGTTCTTCTCCGTCATGCTTTCGTTTCAGCGCGCCATTCTGGTGATCGGGCAGGGCACGAGACCGATCACGTGGGCAACCATGATCGAAGTCGGCACGATTGCCGTTGGCTTCCCGATTCTGGGTTGGCGACTCGGCGTGGTAGGTGCGACCGCGGCGGCGCTTGCCTTCGTGGTAGGCCGAATCGGCGGGAACCTCTTCCTCGTCCGGCCGTGCTTGAGAATCCTGAGGGATCGGCGCGCGGCGAGCACCCCTTAAGGCAGACCATCCAGGAATGCTCGAACGACCGCACGGTGGTCTCGTTTCTCGACGTCGACCTCGCGGTTGAGGGATCGCATCGTCGCTTCATCGATCGTCCCACCCAACGCCGCCAGTGCATCACGCAGACCGGGGTGTCGTTCGAGGGCCGCGCGTCGTACGATGGGCACCGCCTGATACGGTGGGAAGTAGTCCCGATCGTCGCGGAGGTGCACGAGGTCCAATGCGTCGATCTGCCCGTCGGTCGAGTTACCGGCGATGATGTCCACCTGGCCGTCCGCCAGCGCCCGATAGATGAGCCCCAAGTCCATCACGGCCGGCGCCGACGCGAACTCGAGATCATAGGTGCGGAGGAGCCCCCGAAAGCCGTCCGCCCGCTCGGCGAACTCGTATCCGAAACCCGGGCGCCATTGGGACGCGTGGGGCGCAATGTCGGAAATGGTCGTCAGCTCGAGCCGTCGCGCGTCGGTTCCGCGAACGAGCATGGCAAAGGTGTTGTTGAATCCGAGCGGTTCGGTGAGCTCGAGTGCCCACCGGGCGGCGTATGTCGAGTCGACGACGGCCTGAACCCGCGCAGCATCGCGCTCGACAGGGAGCTCGAGGACGGCTGCGTACGCGGTACCGGTGTACTCCACGTACAGGTCGAGTTGCCCGCTCGTGATGGCCTGGTGGCAGATGAAGGTCCCGCCGAGGTTGAGTCGGCGATCGACGGTATAGCCACGCGACTCGAGGTGCTGCGCAACCAATTCGCCGAGGATCACCGACTCGGTGAAGTTCTTTGAGCCCACCGTGAGCGTCGCCGGATCTGCGCAGGCGCCGAGGCAGATGGCGGCGGCGACGAGCAGGGAATACCTAGGTAAGCGCATGATCGCCCCTCCCGGCAGGTCGCCGCCAATCCACCCGTCGCTCGATCAGATGCAGCACGCCATCCAGTACGAGCACAAGGGCGGCAGCAGGGACCGCGCCGGCGAGAATCACGGCGTTGTCGACCATGGCGAGCCCCCGGAAGATGAAATCGCCGAGTCCTCCCGCACCGATCGCAGCCGCGATGGTGGCGATCCCGACGCCGATCACCGTGGCGGTTCTCACCCCTGCGAGAATCACCGGCATGGCGAGTGGCAGCTCCACGAGCCGCAGGATCTGCCGATCCGTCATGCCCATCCCGACGGCCGCATCACGCACGGCAGGATCGATCGTCGTAATGCCGACGAACGTATTCCGCACGATCGGAAGCAAAGCGTAGACGACGAGTGCGACCACCGCAGTGCCGGCACCGATACCCCCGAGCAGCGGCAGCGGGAGCAGGAAACCGAACAGGGCGAGACTTGGGACGGTTTGCAGCACGTTGGCGACCCCAAGCACGATCACACGGGCGCGTGGACGGCGCGTGATCGCAACGCCGAGGGGCACACCAATGGCAACGCCGATGAACGTCGCCGCCCCGACCAATCCGAGATGCTGGACGGTACGAAACGCGATCTCGCCGGCGTTCCGGGCTGCGTACTCGAACACGCTCACAACAGCATCCTGAATTCACGTATCGACGGCCGGTCGCTGGCACGAAAGGCCTCCGGCGAATCGGCGAATGTCGGGACGCCACCCTCGAGGAGCACGATGCGATCGGCCAGCGCCAGTGCTTCGCGCACATCGTGCGTCACAAAGAGCACGGTCTTCTCGAGTTGTTCGACCAGATCGCGAAACTCGCGCTGGAGTTCCGCGCGCGTGATGGGGTCCAATGCGCCGAACGGTTCATCGCAGAGGAGGATGGGAGGGTCGGCGGCAAGCGCTCGAGCCACCCCGACCCGCTGGCGCTGTCCTCCGGAGAGTTCGTGTGGCGCGCGACGGGCGAACTGTCCTGGCGGAAGGCCAACGAGCTCGAGGAGTGCCGATGTGCGGTCTGCGATGCTGGCGTCGTCCCACCCGACGAGGCGGGGGACGATGCCGACGTTGTCCGCCACCGAGAGATGAGGGAAGATGCCCCCGTCCTGGATGACGTAGCCGATCGAGCGGCGCAGGTCGACGGCATCCCACCGGGTGGTTGCCGTGCCCAGGACATGCACCGCTCCGTCGGTGGGTTCGAGCAAGCGGTTCACGAGTCGGAGCGTTGTGGTCTTTCCCGAGCCGCTGCGTCCCAGAAGCACGACGACCGTCCCGGTCTCGATCTCCAAGTCAAGTGGCCCCAGCACTCGCTTCCCGCCGCGCTCGGCGCACACCCCACGAAAGCCGATCGCCGACGCGGTCATGCCGGCGTGTGTGCCCGAGATGAAGTGAGCCGAGAAGGGGGGATCATGGCCTCGCAGATCGGGGTCGATTGCAGCGACGGTAACGGTCTATCGGCAAGGCGTGAGGGCTGTATCTTCTGGGCACATTCAATCGAGGCTGCCGGCATGGGATATCGTCGCTTCACGGACCGGGACGGCGCAACGTGGGAAGTCCGAGATGTGTCACGAAGCGAGTGGGAGTTCGTGCCCACGTCGGCTGCGGCCGGCCGATCGGTCCGGGTCCGTGCGCCGACCTATGAAAGCGATCCCTTCGAGTTGAGCACCGACGAGTGTCAGCGCCTGCTCGACAGCGAGCACGGCGGCGGAGGCACGAAGCGGAAGTCGCCTTTCCTGGACTGATCGGTCTCGCCTCACTCCGGCGTGATCTCGATCAGCCGCTGCAACAGCGCCTCGACCTCTGGTGCCGGCAAAGCGGCTCTCCCAGTCACGAGGTAGCGCCCGAATCTCGTCGTACCGATACTCGACCCATCCGCCTCGCGCACGCGCACCCGACCGGCACCGACCTGACTGGCGGTTCCCTCGTCCAAGGGAACGACCGTGAGTGCCAATGTGTCGGCGTCGCCGACCAGTTGGAGAATCCGGTATCCCTGACCGGCGGGTGCGTCGAAGGGCGCAACCTCGATGATCGGCGCGTCCTCGACCACCACCGTCGGCTCGTCCAACACCACGCCCTCCGGAAGAGTGGCAGGTGCGGGGTCCTCCGACGCCGGTGGGATCACGACAGTGTGCTCCTCCGCCCCCGCGGGCTGGCTATCGGTGGCTGCGGTAACGGCAGCCGCCGGCGGCGGTAGTTGCTCCTCAGCCTCTGCAGCCGCCACCTCTGTCGTGGGCTGCGTGGCTATGGGCTGAGCAGCGGGGATTGGAGGAGGCTCGGAGGTGGACGTATCCGCGGGGGTATCCGCCTCGGCAGCCTGCTCCGCAGGCGGTGGGGGCGATGGAGCAGGCGATACCGGCTCGGTGCCAGACGCCGTGGAAATCTCTTCCTGCTCGCTCGGCGTTTCGGTGGGAGTCTCCCGGATAACCGCCACGGTTGGCTGACCTCCTTCGTCGGCTTCCGGCTCGCTGGCGCTCCCGAATGGATCGACCGCGAGGAGTAGGATACCCGCTGCCGCCGCGAGCCCAACCGGTACCAGGTACCGCAGGTTGGACCTGGCGAACTGGGCCAAGGCTGGTGCGGGCTGATCCGCTGCGGGATCGCCTCCAGTCTGAGGTTCCGCACCGTCCACCTCGTCGATCGCCGGAGGCGTAGTCGGGGCCGGGACCTCCGCCGTCTGTTCGTCCGCCTCGAATGTCGGTGCGTCGACAACGGGCGGAGTCGTCACCAGCTGTGCCTCTACCGAAGTGGTGGCCGCTGCGTCCTCTTCATCGGCAGAAGCCATCGTGGGCGCTGCCTCCTCGACCTCGACGTCGTCCTCCGTTTCAGCAGTGCCGGGCTCATCCTCTGCTTCGTCATCCTCGATGGGTTTGAGTGGCGGCGCTGGCTCAAGGGCGCCTTGCTCGCCGGCGCCTTCGTCGTGGTCGACGGCTTCAAGTCGTGGCTCCGGCTCTTCATCGGCTGCCACCGGTTCCATCGCCAACGGGTCGTCGGGTACATCCCCGTCCCCTGCATCGGGCATGGCGTCCGAGGGCTCGGACTCTCGATCGGCCGCCGCCGGTTCCGTCGCCATCGTGTCACCGGTCACATCCTCGTCCGGTACATCGGGCGTCTCGTCTAAGGGTTCGGCGATCGGCGTCTGAGCGTCCGACGTCGGTGCCGGGTGCTCCTCCGTCGCTTCCGCGTTGCCCGGCGCCGCCTCACGCTCCTCGGGCATCGCAACAGGCTCCGGCGGCCCGTCGGCGTCGATCGCAGATATGGAGTCCCCCACCGCCTCAGCCGACACCGTGTCACTCAGATCCAGTTCCACATCGCTGTCTGCGTCGCGAATCGCCGCGCTGGGCCGGCGCCGATGATCCGAGGAACGCCGGCGTCGCCGCTCCTCGGGGACGATGCGGTCGAGGAAGTCCGACAGAAGTCGTTGCAGGTCCTTCTTGGGCCAGCGCTCCATCTGCCCGAGCACTTTCCCGAGGTTCTCGCTCCGCGCACGCTTCGCATAGTCCAGCAGGAGCTGCCGCGCGGGCTCTACGTGCCCATAGTCCAACATCCGGCGGGCATACTGGGCGTAGACGTCTTTGTGTCCAGGATCGACACGCAGGATGTTGAGGCAGAGCTCGCCGACCGAGGACGGATCACCGGCCTTGGCGAACCGGTCGGCTCCTTTGATGAGCGTGGATCTGGCGAGACCTGCATCGCCGGTGCGGCGCGCGAGCTCGCCGACTTTGACGTAAAACGGCAACATCTGCTCGGACAGGGGCTTGGGCTCGAGTTGGACGAGGATGTCCTGGTAGAGGGCGAGCGCTTCGCGAACGCTCCCCTCCTGCTCGAGGTACCGAGCCTCCATTTTCATCGCAAGCAAATCCACAGGCAGCCGCTTGACGGGTGTCACTCGTAACGTGGACAGGTGAGCGGAGTGAATCAAGCGGCGCTGGCACAACGCTGCCCACCCTGCGATCATTGGCACATGTCGAACACATCGAGAATGGCGCGGCGGCTTGCCGTTGCGAGGGGTGACGAACCTGCCGATCTCGTCTTGCGGGGCGGGAACGTCGTCAACGTCTTCACCCATGAGGTCGTCACGGCCGACATCGCCGTGGTCGATGGACGCATCGCAGCAGTGGATACCGGGTACGACGGTCGCGAGTACGTGGATCTCGGTGGACGGCTGGTTGCGCCGGGCTTCATCGACGCACACGTGCACGTCGAGAGCGCGATGGTGCCACCCCGAGAGTTTGCACGAGCCGTGGTGCCCCACGGCGTGACCACGGTCGTGACCGATCCGCACGAGATCGCCAACGTGCATGGCCTCGACGGCATTCGCTTCATGCTGGACGACGCGCGTGACGCGCCATTCACGATGTATGTCAACGCGTCGTCCTGTGTGCCGGCGACATCGATGGAGACCGCCGGCGCCGATCTGACGGCCGGGGATCTGGCCGGCCTGCGTGACGATCCGGCGGTGCTGGGGTTGGCGGAGGTCATGAACTTCCCTGGCGTGGTGTTCGGCGACCCTGACGTACTGGCGAAGCTGGACGCGTTTGCCGATCGGGTCATCGACGGCCACGCGCCGGGACTGTCGGGATACCACCTCAACGCCTACGCGGGGACGGGCATCAGCTCGGACCACGAATGCACGACGGTAGAGGAAGCGCGTGAGAAGCTGCGGCTTGGCATGACGATCTTCCTCCGTGAGGCAACCAACGCCAAGAACCTCCGCGCGCTCCTACCGCTTGTTTCCCCGGAAACCGAGCGTCGCCTGTGCTTTTGCACCGACGATCGCCAACCATCGGATCTGCTCGAGGAAGGGTCGATCGATCATCTCGTCCGGATCGCCATTGCCGAGGGCGTTCCGCCCGTGCAGGCCATCCGGATGGCCACCCTCAATCCGGCCGAGCACTTTCGGCTGCGCGATCGCGGTGCGGTGGCGCCGGGGCGCCGAGCGGACCTCATCGTGTTGGAGAAGCTCGAGACGCTAGCGGTCCAGCGCGTGTACGTGGGCGGGCAGCTCGTGGCTCGGGACGGTGCCATGTTGCCGTCCCGTTCCGCACCGAGCGCGTCGGGCCTGGGCGACTCCGTGCACATTGCCTGGGATGACGTCGCGTTCGCGATCCCCGCCGCAGCGGGTTCGATCCGCGTGCTCGGTGCCGTTGCCGATCAGCTGGTCACACGCCACGAGGTCCTCGAGCCGACGGTGCGGGAAGGGCACGTCGTTGCGGACGTGAGCCGTGACCTCCTGAAGATGGCCGTGATCGAGCGGCACGGACGGGGCGGA
>JBDHJO010000149.1:0-8087 GCA_039586875.1 Gemmatimonadota bacterium
TTTCGCCCCACCATGTCGACGTTCACGTTGGCGACGATCTGCTCCACTGGAATAGTGGGGTGATCGGCGAAGTACCCGCTGCCCCACAGGCCCCGTTCCTCGCCACTCACGGTGAGGAACACGATCGACCGCTGGGGACGCGGGGTCAGTGCCGCGAAGGCCTCGGCCAGCTCGACGATGGCTACCGTGCCGGAGGCGTTGTCATCGGCTCCGTTGCAGATGATGTCGTCCGGGTGGTCGGCTGACGCACCGCAGCTGCCAGTGGAGAGCGTCCCGGCGTGGTCCATGTGTGCGCTGAAGACGATGTGCTCGTCCTTCAATGCGGGATCGCTGCCCTCCAGCACACCGACGACGTTCGGGGCCGACGCGGGCGCTCGCTGGACGGGACGACGTAGATGCACGGTCGCGCGCAGGTCGGGAATCGACTGACCGTGCAGCCCACTGCCCGTCTCGGCCATGAGTGCGGCCACGTCGATGTCGTAGGCGTCGAGCAACGAGGCGGCCGCGTCGGCGTGGATTGCCACCATGGGCGCCCCCGACGTCAGCACCGTCGCGGTGTTGCCTGGCAGGGTCGGGGTGCCCGCAAGTTCAGCGGCCAACGTCGCGTTCCACACCGACTCCAGCGGGGACGCGATGACCACCACGGCAGCGGCGCGTGAGCGGAAGCCGAGCACGGTGATCCACGACGCGCTGGTGAGTTGCCCGCGGACGGTCTCGGCGATGTAGAACACGACGGAACCGGCGGGGTCCAAGGCCGCCACCTCGGGGGGTTGCCCGGCCGTGCCCCACGCCAGCAGAGCCGGTCCCTTGACCTCCTGGCCAGCGCCCGCATACAGGCCGTTCACGCGGGTCGCGTTCTTCCCGAGGAAGAACGTCGGCCCTTCCGCGATCGCGAGCACGGGCGCAGTCGTGTCGACGCCCCAGATCTCCAGCGGGTACCGCTGGAGGTAGGTGCCGTCATCGCCGCCGGGTGCAAGCCCGAAGCGCTGAAACTCCGCGGCGATGTAGTTGGCCGTGAGCTCCAACTCCGGACTCGGCGTGTTGCGTCCCCGCATCGAGTCGTCGGCGAGGATGCCGACTCGATGGGCCACGTCGTCGGCAGTGACGGAGTTCACCGCCCGCGTGATCGATGCCTCGCTTCGCTCTGCGCACCGAGTACAGTCGGCACGCACCACGCGGCGGTCAGGATCAGAGTTCGTGCGAGCACCTGGGGTCCCCTGGTCAGACGGTTCGAGACGTGTCGGCGGAAAGTAATGCGTGGAGTGACTGGCCGGCTCACGCCCACGGAGACTGCCCGACGCTAGCGTTTACCCCGGGATGTGGGCCTACGGTCCGCCGATGGCTTCTTCGCTGGGGTGCGGCGGGCGGGTCCGCGCGGCGTGGCTTGAGGAGTCGATCCAGACCTGTTGACCGGTCGGGTGCCATCGCGCCGGCCGCCGGTCGATCGCTGCGCCCCCGATCGCGGTTCGTCCTTCTTGCGACGCTCGAGTGTCGGGGCCACGGGGTCGTCGCGCTGAGGCGCAACCTCGCGGGTATCGGGTCGAGGGTTCTGGTCGTTGCCACTGAAGAGCCGGCGAATCAACCCGCCGATGCCGCCAGGTCGGTCATTGCTCCGAGGAGCCTTCACCCGTCCGACGCCGCCGATGTCGCCTCCGCGGACGCCAGACTCAACCGGTGCATTCCGGTTTCCGGATCGGGCTGCGTGCACCACGTGCGGCTCGCTCGCGGTACGTCCCTTGATGACGAACCGTGGGTGGATCACAGTCCCACCGGCGGGTACGACGTGCGTGGCGGGGTACACCGTTGTCGGGTACCACGCCGGCTCGTCGTAGATCACGAGCTTGAACGTGCCGCACCAATCGCGATAAGGATCCCACACCGGGTATGCCGTGTAGGCGTGACAGTCGTAACACACGAACCGCGGATACTCGTAGCGAACATCGACGAAGTATGGTGCAACGTCGAACCCGTAGGCGCCGGACCCGGGTGGCAGCATGTACTCCACGATCTCGCTGATTGCCACGTAGGGATCGCCGGTGATCCGTCCGTCGATCCCGAACCTATGGTAGTCCCAATGCCCGTTCCGCACATAGGGCCGGTAGTCGAACGCGCCACGGCTCACGATGGCGAACACGTACCCGAGTCCCGGGTAATCATCGACGGCGAACGTGTGGGCCACGTCGTAGCCATAGGGGTTGGGAACGTGGAGTTCCTGTCCGCCGCGGACGAAGTTGTCGTCGTGGGGGTTGGCCGGAAACAGGATCCGAATACGACCGTCGGTGTCGACTCGCAGGACGGTGGCGTACCCGTCCCGGTGGGATCGCAGGGCGACGGGAACCCGGTCGCGTCGGTGGTAGACGTCCTTGTCCGGTATCCGGACCGACACCCACGGGTATGTCGCGACGTCGTCGGTTCCCACCTGCGCGAGGGTTACTCCTCCAGGGACGAGGAGCAGTGCCGAGGCAGCGATCGCCAGGAAGCCGGGCCGTACTCTGCGTGGGTGTACCATCTCAGTTGAATGGAGTTGCAGAGGGCGTGCCACTATTTGTCTGTCGCATAGATCATTGTGGCACAATCACTTAGGTTGTGTTTGGCTCGTCGAGCGTTTTGCCCGATTCGTCCCCCTGGGGGGACGGTTATTGGGTGTTTGACGCCGTTGCTTCGTGCTGGGTAGGATGAAGGCGCATCGGGAGGGTTGAGTGCAGCGGTTGGACCTACTGGATCCATACGAAGTCGCCCAGCTGGGCGGTCTCGAGTTGGTGGCTCGCGGGGTGGTCGAGGGCTTCCTGAGCGGCCTGCACCGGTCGCCATTTCGGGGCTTCTCGGTCGAGTTCGCCGAGCATCGACCCTATCGCCCCGGTGACGAGCTGCGCTATCTGGACTGGAAGATGATGGGGCGGTCGGACCGGTTGTACGTGAAGCAGTACGAGGAAGAGACGAATCTCCGGGCAATGATCGTCCTCGACGTCAGCCGTTCGATGGATTGGGCCGGTCGGGATGCGCGGTTGACCAAGCTGGAGTATGCGAAACGTCTCGTAGCTGCGTTGTCCCTCGTCCTCCTGCGGCAGCGGGATGCTACGGGACTCATTGGGTTTGACGATGAGGTTCGTGCGGTGGTTCGGGCGCGGGCTCGGTATCGACATTGGTGGCAGCTCGTGGCGGCCGTGCAGGAACTGAGGTCGGGGCACGGAACGGCCGCGGAGCCGGCACTGCGCAGGGTGACGGATCTGCTGCGCCGCCGCGGGTTGGTGATCTTCGTGTCCGACCTGCTCCTCGACCGGGACCTCGCGCTGCTGGCACTGCAGTTCCTGCGGCACCGTGGGCACCAGGTGATGGTGTTCCACATTATGGATCCGGCCGAGCGTTCACTGGAGGGCACGGCCGAGGCGCGGTTTGAAGACCCGGAGTCGGGTGAGACCGTGGTGGCCCGTCCGCGGGAGCTTCGGGGGCTGTACGAGCGGACCGTCGGCGACTCCGTGGCGGCGTGGCGCGCGGCCTGTCGTCGGGGTGGCATCGATTATCACCACGTGCTCACGGACACGCCGTTCGGCTACGTGCTGCGGCACGCGGCCGCGGGGCGCTCGCGTCTCGGGTGATCGGCTTTCTCAACCCCGCGCTGCTGGTTGGCCTGGCGCTCGCCGGTCTCCCTCCGCTCCTGCACCTATTGGGCAGGCGGCAGCCGCCGACGGTTCCGTTTCCTGCCGTTCGGTATCTCACCGCGGCCGAGCGAGAGCACAGCCGCAAGCTGAAACTGCGGAACCTGCTCCTCATGGCGCTGCGGATGGCGGTGATCGTCTGCATCGCGCTCGCGGCAGCGCGGCCGGTCGTGCCGTGGAGCGCGGGCTCCTCACACCCTCCCGCCGCGGTGGCGGTCATCCTCGACAATTCGCTCTCGTCCGGTGCCATCGTCGAGGGGCGCCCGGTGCTCGATGGCTTGCGGCAGAGGGCCCGGGCGGTCGCCGCTCGACTGTCCCCGGACGATCAGCTGTGGGTCGTGACGGCGGACGGCATTCCACAGATGCTCGTACCGGCGCAGCTTGCGCCGTTGCTCGATACGCTTGCCGATCAGCCGATCCGGCTCGATCTCGGCGATGCCGTCCGATCGGCGGCCACGGTGCTCGGGGAAACGAACGTCGCACTACAGGAGATCGTGGTGGTGAGCGACCTGCAGGCGACGGCGGTCTCCAGTGGCGAGCCGGTGCCGATACCCGTCATCGCCGCAGCACCACCGGCGGCGCCGGCGAATGCCGGTGTCGATTCCCTGGCCGTCGAGCCACCGGTGTGGACGGAGTCGGGTGAGATCATTGCAGCGCTCGGCGGCGCGCGCGATGAACCCGTTGCCGTGCGCCTGCTGATCGGGGGTCGAGAACGGGCACGCACTGTCGGACGGGCAGGTGACCCCGTGGTGCTGCAGACGGAGGCTCCAGGCGAGGGATGGTTGACCGGATCGGTGCAGCTCGATCCCGATGAGTTGCGTGCCGACGACCAGCGTTGGTTTGCGGTGCGGGCGACATCGCCGGTCGGCGTGGAGGCGACCACGGCGTTGGGTGCCTTTCTGTCCGAAGCGCTCAACGTATTGATCGAGGCCGGGCGACTCCGCTCGGGCGCGACGGTAGCGCTCGGTGATCGACCTACGGCGGGGCCCAGCGTGGTCTTCCCCCCTGCCGAACCGGCGATGCTCGGAGCGACGAACCGCGCATTGGCCGCAGCCGGCATATCGTGGCGATTCGGCGAGCTGCTCGATGGTGAGTGGGCTCTGGATGCTTTCGCCCCTGCGCCCCGTGGGGCGGCGGTGTTCAAGCGGTATCGACTGCGAGGGGGAGGCACGGTCGTGGCGCGCGCCGGTGGGGAGCCGTGGCTCGTGCGGGACGGACTCGTCACGATCGTCGCGAGCCGGTTGCTGCCGGATTGGACGACGCTGCCGACGTCCGCGTCGTTCCTGCCGTTCGTGCACCGCCTCGTTGCCGAGGTTGCCGTTGGGGAGGCGGGAGTCCTGGCCGCGCTCACGGGACAGCCGACTGCGGTGCCGACCGCAGCCGTCGCGCTGTCGTTGCCGACGGGTGATGTACGCGTACCGGACACCGGGGTGCTTCGGGCACCCGTGCAGCCGGGCGTGTACGCACTGACCGATGCTGCTGCCGATACGGTTGGCATGCTGGAGGTGAACCATGATCCGCGTGAGTCGTTGTTGACCCCTGCGACGGAAGCGACCATTCGGGCGGCGTGGGGTCCGGCTGCACGCATCGTGTCGGAACGGGCGCTGGAGACGTCTCTGTTCGGTGGTACCGCGCGGGCGGAGCTCACGACGGTGTTCCTGGTCGCCGCGCTCGTTGCGGCATTGGCGGAGCTCGCGCTGTCGAGCGCGGGCACCGGGGTCATTCGCCGGTGAGCCTGCCGCTGCTGGTCGACGCGTTCGGCGCCCAGGCTCGGTTCCGGGGACTGCTGCGGGAAGTGCCCGGACGGGCCCAGGCGGTGACCGTCAGCGGGCTCCCGGGGGCAAGTCCGGCTGTACTGGTGGCATCCCTGGCGGCGAATGATCCGCAGCGCGTGGTGCTCGTCGTCGCCGCGACCCCTGGTGCGGCGGAGGCGTGGCTTGCGGATCTCTCGGTGTTGCTCGGTGGGGACGTGCGGCTGTTCCCGCAGCGAGAGGGGTTGGCGGAAGAGGAGCCGCACGTCGAGATCGCTGGTGAGCGCGTCGAAACCATCGCCGCGGTGCTCGCGGGCAAGGCGCAAGTTGTGGTCACGACGCTCCGAGCGACGGCCGAGTTGACCCGGATGCCCGACGCCGTCGCGCGCGCGAAGCTCGATGTTTCGCGCGAGAACGCGCCGTCGTGGGCCGACGTCGTCGACCGTCTCGAGGCGATGGGATACGAGCGCACCCCGTCAGTCCGTGACGTCGGTCAGTTTGCCGTGCGGGGCGGGATCGTCGACGCCTACGGGTTCGGCATGGCGGACCCCGTGCGCATGGAGTGGTGGGGGGACGATCTCATTTCCGTCCGTACCTTCGATCTGGATTCGCAACGCTCGTTGGGGGAGACGGATACGGTCACTGTGTTGCCGTTCCGCCCCGTTCAGGGCGACGAGAGTGACGCGGTGTCCGAGAGAACGCGACAGTCGCTCTGGGGACTGCTTCCCGCCGACACGCTGGTCGTCGCCGATCACGCTGTCGATCCTGCCGACATCCCGCGTGTGTGGCGGGAAGCGGCCCACCACCTCGAGGTTGCGGCTCGGCGTGGGGAATGGGTGCCCGGCCGGGAGGCCATTCTCATGCCGCCGGATCGGTGGGACCAGGCGTGGACCCAGTCGGCTCGTGTCGATCTCGTCCAGGCCGACGGGACACACGACCTGGGCCTTCGCCCTCCGCCGGCCATCGAACGGAAGATCGGCCGCATTGCCGATCTGGCGCGCCGGACACCGGTGCTGGTGCTCTGTGATAACGAGGGCCAGCTCGAGCGTCTCGAAGAGATCCTCCTCGAAACACCGGATAGGGGTCGGCTGCCCGATGGGCTGACGCTGGCACTCGGATCGTTGAGCGGTGGGTGGGCGATGCCGGAGCTGGTGGTGCTCACCGATCATGAGATCTTCCGGCGCGCGCGCCGCCTCCGGCGTGCGCGGCGCTACCGCCAGGCTTTGGGCGATGATGCGGTCCGGTCGCTGTCACCGGGCGATTACGTCGTGCATCTCGAACACGGGATCGGTCTGTACCGCGGTATCGAGACCATCGCGACCGGCGAGAGTGGTCCTATGGAAGTCGCGGTCGTGGAGTACGAGGGCGGCGATCGGCTCAATGTGCCGCTCTACCGGCTCGACCAACTCGAGCCGTACCGTACGGCGGACGACGGCGATCGCGCACCGCCAAAGTTGCACCGATTGGGCGGGCGGCAGTGGCACCGACAGCGACGCAAGACGGAATCGGCCATTCAACAGATGGCTGCCGAGTTGCTCGAGTTGTATGCCCGACGGTCTGTGGCCACGGGCTACGCCTTCCCGCCGGATACTCGCTGGCAGCGCGAACTGGAGTCCGCCTTCCTGTACGAGGACACGCCGGACCAGCGCACCGCCACTGAGGAGACAAAGCGCGATATGGAGCGTCCGCGCCCGATGGACCGTCTCGTCGTTGGCGACGTGGGGTACGGGAAGACCGAGGTCGCCGTGCGTGCGGCATTCAAGGCCGTGCAGGCGGGCAAGCAGGTCGCGGTGCTCGTGCCGACGACCATTCTGGCCGAGCAGCATGGACGGACGTTCACGGAACGGCTCGCCGACTTCCCGGTGACGATCGAGGTGCTCTCCCGCTTCCGGACCGCAGCCGAGCAGCGTACCGCGGTCGGGCGCGTGGTGGAGGGCGGGACGGACATTGTCATCGGGACGCATCGCTTGCTGTCCGAGGACGTGCACTTTCGCGATCTGGGGTTGCTGGTCGTCGACGAGGAACACCGATTCGGTGTGCGTCACAAGGAGCGGCTGAAAGCACTCCGGCTCGAGATCGACGTGCTGACCCTGACGGCGACACCGATCCCGCGGACGTTGTACGGAGCGCTGGCGGGGTTGCGTGATCTCACGATGATTGCGACGCCACCACGCGACCGCTCGCCCGTCCTGACCTTTCTCGAGCCGTGGGATGACGAGTTGTTGCAGGAGGCCTTTGCGCGCGAGCTGGATCGTGGTGGCCAGGTGTTCGTCGTCCACAACCGGATCGAGACGATCGAGACGATCGCGGGTCGCGTCGGACGGCTGGCCCCACGCGCCCGCATCGCGGTCGCCCACGGTAAGCAGCATGAGCGCGAGCTCGACCGGGTCATGCGCGGCTTCGCGGAGGGGGCAATCGACCTACTGGTTTCCACGATGATCGTCGAGTCGGGACTGGACGTGCCGAACGCCAACACCATGATCGTGCACGATGCCCACCAGTTCGGCCTCGCCCAACTCTACCAGCTCCGCGGTCGCGTAGGCCGAGGGCACCGGCGGGCCTATTGCTACCTGCTGACGCCGGACGCGATCGACGAGGACGCGGAGCGGCGCCTCAAGGTGCTCGAGCACCACACGGAGCTTGGGGCGGGGTATCAGATTGCACTGCGCGATCTCGAGAT
>JBDHJO010000150.1:0-10870 GCA_039586875.1 Gemmatimonadota bacterium
CTCCCGGTCGCACAACTGCGCCCAACCCGCGTGGTGGTAGAAGTGGCGTGCGACGAGCGGGATGTCGATGTCACGACTCTCGCGGATCGGCTTGCCGTTGTCGAGCGTTTCGAGGACGGCGAACAGTCTCGCATGCTTCTGAACGCCGCGGGCTATGGCGTAGAGGTGGCGCGCCCGGAGGTGTCCCGGCATCCCCGACCACGTGGGAAACGCACGCTCGGCGGCGCCCACCGCGGCATTCACGTGTTCCGCACCTCCCTGCCCGACCGTCCCGAGTGCGGATCCATCGGCCGGGTTGACGGTCTCGAACGTCGCCCCGGGATCGGGCGGCGCCCACGCCCCGTCGATGAAGAACCCGAAGCCTCCGTCGTGCTCGGCGATCCACCGACGTGCCACGGCGTCACTCTCGGGGGCCGGCCCGTACGCCATGTCCTCGAGGATGTCGCTGACGGTGGCTGCGGCAGATCCGGTGTTCGATTCGCGTGCTGTCATCTGGCGTTTGTTCTCAACCTAGACCATGGGGTGCCGGTGTGCAGCGGAGTAGTGTGACGTCACATGATGTTCGAGCTGCCGCTCGACGTCCGTGAGGAGCCCGCTGGCCCCGATGCGAAAGCGCGAGGGATCGAGCCAATCGCGTCCCAACTCCTCTCGCATCAGGATGAGCCACTGAATCGCCTGTTTCGCCGTACGGATGCCACCCGCGGGCTTGAAGCCGGCGACGTATCCGGTGTGTGCCGCATAGTCCCGAATCCGGCGGGTCATGACCACGCCCACCGGCAGCGTGGCATTCACCGGTTCCTTCCCGGTCGACGTCTTGATGAAGTCGGCACCGGCCATCAGCGCCGTGGCGCTGGCGCGCGCGACGTTCGTGAGCGTGCCGAGCTCACCCGTACCGAGAATCACCTTCATGTGCGCGGGGCCACACGCGTCGCGGAAGGCACGCACTTCGTCATAGAGTTCCCGCCACCGTCCTGCGAGCACGTATGCCCTGGTGATGACCACGTCGATCTCGGACGCCCCGGCGGCAACCGAGGCACGGATCTCCGCCACCCGCTGCTCGATGGGGCCCAGACCGGCCGGAAACCCGGCCGACACGGCGGCGACCGGAATACCCGAACCCTCGAGTGCCTCGAGGGCGGTTGTGATGAAGCGATGGTACACGCACACCGCGCCGACACGCATCTGTTCGGGATCGACACCGAGCGCTATCAGAAGATCGGGCCGCACGGGAGCGCGCGCCTTCGCGCACAGGCGTCGGACATTCGTGTCCGTGTCATCGCCTGCGAGCGTTGTCAGGTCGAGGCACAAGATGGTCCGCAGCAACCAGGCAGCCTGCCACTCACGCTTCACCGTGCGGCGCGTCCCGAGGGTGCCGGCACGCCGCTCGACAGCCGATCGATTCACCCGCAGGTTGACGATCGCGTCGCGGTCGAACGGGATGCCCGGGTTCCGGGCCGGCGCGTCGCCCACGAGCTGCGGCCCGGGTCCCGACGCAGCATGCCGGTCGGGTCCACTGGACGGTGACGTGCGGGATTTGCGCCTGATCGTGCTCATGAACTCCGTGCTCCGGGTATCTGCCGCCCCTGCGGTACCGCAATTGGACACAGAACTGAGGGAATGTCAACGCACCGGTTGCCGATGTCCGGTCCCGCCGCCTATACTGCGCCCGTGCCACCCGTCGCCCTCGTCGTCTCCGACGCTCACCTCGGTTTTGCCGCTCCCGAGGTCGAGGCAGCGTTCCACCGCTTCCTCGACCAGGTGCCCGACATCGCCGAGCATTTGGTGATCAACGGCGACCTCTTCGAGTTCTGGTTCGAATACCGTTCCGTCGTTGCACGCGCTGCCTTCCCCACCCTCGAGGCTCTCGCACGCGTCCGCCGAGCGGGTGTGCACATCACGATTGTCGGTGGCAACCACGATCGATGGGGTGGTGGGTTCTGGCGGGAGCAACTTGGCGCGGCCTTTCATCCCGACGGTGCCGACCTGACGCTTGGCGGGATGACAACTGCCCTCCACCATGGTGATGGCCTTGCCGGCGATCGCCTCGGCGCCAGGGTTTTTCGGATGGTTGTCCGCAACCCCGCCACAACCACGGTGTTTCGCCTCCTCCATCCCGATCTCGGGTATGGGCTCGTCCGTCGGCTTTCACCGTATCTGGGCGGAAAGACGGAGGACGCGGCCGTCCGTGAGGAAGCGACGAATCGTCAGGTAGCGTACGCCCGCGAGGTTGTGCGCGCTCGACCGGACGTTCAGCTCGTCGTTCTGAGCCACACGCACATGCCGCGGGTAGAGTCGCTCGGCGAGGGGCGGTGGTTTCTCAATCCGGGGGCGTGGATGGACGGCATGCGTTACGCGCGAATCGACGGCGGGGGCCCGGTGCTGGAGACGTTGAGGGGGTGAGGACGAGCCTCACCCGGCGCATCACCAGTACACCTTCAGGCCGGCGGCTGCGTCACCGTTCGGCATCGGCTCTACCCCGAGATCGGCGGGAAAGTCCCAGAGGTGCGTGGAGACGTATGCCTCCGCCGCCGCCAACAGGTGATTGAAGGCCAACAGTACCGCCCAGTCCTGCACCTCGGTCCGCTTGCCCTCCAGTTCTTCCTGCTCGATGTCGGACTGATAATCGAGCTGGTGGGCCGACTTGAGCATCATCGCCAAGGTCAGGCCCTCCCAGAAGATGAACACGGCTCCGGTCGCCTTCCGGCCCACGAGGGACTGTCCCCACCCGGGAATCAGCAACGAGCGCAATGCCGCTCCCAGCGGTGACACCGGGGGTTCGACCCTGAACGGAGGTACAGGGATCGTGTCGCTCGGATCGGGCGGCTGACGCTGCGTCGGTTGCCGCGTCGGCACCACCTGCGCCTCCCCCATGCTCGGGAACGCGACGACGGCGAGAACCGCGATCAGGACGGCGCAACGCATAAGACGTGGAGATGCTTGGGCAGAATGGTCACCTCGAGCTCCTCGTGGTCCGGATAGCGCAACTCCCCGTCGAGCTGCACCGGCAGCGGTCCGGATACCCCCGTGATCCGCACGCTCGTCGTGCGAAACATCGCCACCTCGGGGATGTTCCCGTGCGTCCCACGCACCACCCGTGGAAGATACCGCACAAACTTCCGCAATCCGACCCGGCGGATCAGACACACATCCAGGAGCCCGTCATCGGGCACCGCGTCGGGCGCCAGGCGGAATCCGCCCCCCTGCCTGACGCCGATGGACACGTTGCACATCATGCACCACGCCGTCTCGGTGTGTTCGGCAGATTCGATCTGGATCTCCGGCGGCACGAATGACCCAAACGTGCGCACCACCGCCGCGACGTACAGCGGGAATCCCGTCAGGTAGTCCATCCGCAGTGTCTGTCGCACCACCTCGGCATCGAAGCCGGCTCCCATGGCGTTGACGAAGTACTCACGATCCACACGACCCACGTCGAACAACCGGCGTGTGCCGTTCAGGACCTGCCGCAGGATCTCGGCGGGCCGGTGCCGACCGATCCCGAGTGAGCGCGCATAGTCGTTGCCCGTTCCGACCGGTACGTGTCCGAGAGTCACCGCCGTCGGGCCGTCCGCAAGGAGGCCATTGGCCGTGCCGTGCACCGTGCCGTCCCCACCAACCGCGATCACGATGGGCCAGCCGTCCTCGCGGGCTTCAACTGCGAGGTCGACCTCCTCACCCGCACGTCTGGTCAGGCGCACGACGACGTCCCATCCCATCGCTCGAGCAACGTCGGCCAACGGATCCGCCAGGCGGGCACCGCGCCCGCGGCCAGCGGCCGGGTTCAGGATGAGGAATGCGCGTTTCACGCTGAGTGCATCCGGGATCGGGTTCCGTGCGTCTCCGGTGATCGTGCCGGAAGCGGGAAGAGGCTCCATCGTACGACCACGGTCAAGGTCGCAGACCGCGGATCGACGGCTGCCGCCGTGGCAACGGCTGCCGCCGTGGCAGCCGTCCCATGCAGCGCGTGGCGGGAGCGTGTGGGAATCGAACCCACCGGAGCCGCCTCAGGCACCTCCCGACGGTTTTGAAGACCGCACGAGCCACCAGGCCCGATCCGCCCCCGTTGCGCCGCTACTTGCTCACCGCAATGACGTCGATCTCGACGCGCACCCCCTTCGGCAACCCTGCAGCCTGCACCGTCGAGCGAGCAGGTTTGTGGTCACCGAAGTGCTTCGCATATACCTCGTTCATCGCCGTGAACTCGGCCATATCAGCCAGGTACACGGTCGTCTTGAGCACCTGCGCAAGGCTCGATCCCGCAGCCTCCAGCACCGCGGTGAGGTTGGCAAAGACCTGCTCGGTCTGACTGACGACGTCCTGCGCCTCGACGTCACCCGTGCCGGGCACCAGGGCGATCTGCCCTGCCGTGTAGACGAGACCGTCGTGCACGATCGCCTGACTGTACGGCCCGATGGCTTCCGGCGCGCGATCCGTGTGTACCGTCTGCATCGTTCGTCCGCTCCTAGAAGAGGCCTTCGATGGTCCCGTCCGTGCCAACACGCATCTTCTCCGCCGCCGGGGTCTTGCCGAGCCCGGGCATCGTCATGATGTCCCCGGTGAGCGCGACCACGAACCCGGCGCCGGCGGACGGATAGATGTCCTTGACCGTCACCGTGAAACCGGTCGGCGCACCGAGCAGACTGGGATCATCGCTGAAGGAATACTGCGTCTTCGCCATGCACACGGGCGTGTTGCCCAGGCCGAACCCGGCGAGACGCGTCGCGTCGCGCGCCGCCTTTGGCGTCAGCACCACGTTCTGGGCTCCGTAGATGTTCTTCGCGATCCGCTCGATCTTCTCGGGGATCGGTGCGTCGACGTCGTAGAGCGGCTTGAAGTCTGCCTCACCCTTGTCCAGCAGCTCCAACACCGCCTCGGCCACCGCGACGCCACCGTCGCCACCCTTTTCCCATACCTCGCAGAGCGCAACCGGCACGCCGAGTGCCTCACACCCCTTTCGGACCACGGCCAGCTCTTCGTCGGTATCGGCGAGAAACCGGTTCATCGCCACAACGACCGGGACGCCGAACTTCGCAACGTTCTGGAGGTGGCGCTCCAGGTTCGCGAACCCCCGCTCGACCGCTCCGGGATCGGGCGTGCCGAGCTCCTTCTTGTCAGCCCCGCCGTGCAACTTGAGCGCGCGCACGGTGGCCACCATGACGGCGGCTTCCGGCTTCAGGTCGCCCGTCCGGCACTTGATATCGAAGAACTTTTCCGCACCGAGGTCCGCACCGAAGCCCGCCTCCGTCACGACGATGTCGGCCAGGCGAAGCGCGGTGTCCGTGGCCACGACGGAATTGCAGCCGTGGGCGATGTTCCCAAACGGCCCGCAGTGCACGAGTGCCGGGCCACCCTCGAGTGTCTGCACGAGATTCGGGAGCATGGCATCCTTGAGCAGCAGCGCCATCGCGCCGTGCGCATTGAGCTCGCGCGCGTGCACCGGCTGTTGGTCGCGCGTCATGCCGACGATGATGCGGCCCAACCGGTCCTCGAGATCCGCCGCATCTCGCGCGAGCGCCATGATCGCCATGATCTCACTGGCCGGCGTGATCACGAAACGCTCCTCGCGGGGCACGCCGCCGAGCGGCCCACCGAGCCCGACCACGATGTTGCGGAGCGCGCGGTCGTTCATGTCCATGGTGCGCGGCCAGGTGATGCGCCGCGCATCGACGCCGAGCGCGTTGCCCTGGTGCAGGTGGTTGTCGAGCATCGCCGACAGCAGATTGTGGGCGCTCGAGATCGCGTGGAAGTCCCCGGTGAAGTGGAGGTTGATGTCCTCCATCGGAACGACCTGGGCGTACCCGCCACCGGCGGCGCCCCCCTTGATGCCGAAGACCGGTCCGAGACTCGGTTCCCGCATTGTCAGCACGACGTGTTTGCCGAGCTTGCGGAACGCCTGCGTCAGGCCGACGGACACCGTCGACTTGCCTTCGCCCGCGGCCGTCGGGTTGATCGCGGTGACGAGCACCAACCGACCCTTCCGAGGTCGATCCCGCAGGTTCTCGACGCGCACCTTCGCCTTGTCGGCGCCGTACGTAATCAGATCATCGGCTCCCAACCCGGCGTCGGCGGCCACATCGGTGATGGACCGGAGTTTGGCCGCCTGCGCTATGGCAATGTCCGAAGGAACGCTGCTCATATTCCCCCATCCCGTTTTCCGTTGCCGGCCACACGGGCGCCAAAGCACCGACCCGCGTTGGCCGTCGTTTGCGTGAAAATCTCGTCGGCCGGTACACCGCGCAGGCGCGCGACCTGCTCCGCCACCTCCCGCACATACCCAGGCTCATTGCGCTTTCCCCTGTGCGGCACCGGCGCCAGATACGGCGCGTCGGTCTCGACCAACAAACGATCTGCCGGGCACGCCTTCACTACATCGGCCAGCGTCCAACTCTTGAACGTGACCATGCCACTGAATGAAAAGTAGGCACCGATAGCCATCCCTGCATCCACGACTGCCGGACCGGAACTGAACGAGTGCAACACGATCGCCGGTACGCGCCCGGCCCACTCGCGGATCATCGCGGCGACATCGTCGTCCGCATCCCGCGCATGCACCACCACCGGCATCGCGTGCTCGGCCGCCAGGAGCAGCTGTGCCTCGAACGCCTGCCGCTGGCGCGGCCGTGGCGCATGGTCGTAATGGTAGTCCAAGCCCGTCTCACCCACGGCGACCACCGCGTGATGGCCGAGCGCCTCTTCGATCCGCGCCGCCACGTCGGGCGTCCAGGTGTCGGCATGGTGCGGGTGCACGCCGGCTGACGCCGACACCCCTGAATCGGCGGCGAGGGCGATGGCGTCGATCGTCGTGTCGAGGGTATCGGCGATGGCAATGACGTGCGAAACGCCGGCCTCGCGAGCTCGACGGAGGACGGCGTCTCGGTCCGCATCGAATCGGGGGTCGCCCAGATGGCAGTGGGTGTCGACCAACACCGCGACGCCCCCGCCAGCCTCAGGCTCGGGCCGGAGCTGTCATCCCCACGCCACTGGCGACCTTGACGTTCTCACTGGGCCACCGGCGCGCGATCCACAAGAGCGCCGGCGAGGCGATGAAGATCGATGAGAACGTCCCGACCACAATGCCAAAACTCATGATCCACGCAAACGGCCGGATCACGCTCCCGCCCAGGATCAACAGAGCGAGCGTCGCCGCCAGCGTCGTGCCCGACGTCAACACCGTGCGCGGCAGGGTTTCGTTGATCGACTTGTTCAGGACGTCGTAGAAGTAGTCGTGTCGCTTGGACTTCTTCACGTTCTCCCGCACGCGGTCGAACGTCACGATCGTGTCGTTCAGCGAGTACCCCACGAGCGTGAGGAGGGCCGCCACCACGACGAGCGAGACCTCGAGGTTGAGATACGCCGCAAACGCGAATGTCGCGATGATGTCGTGCACCGTCGCAATCACGGCCGCGATACCGTACCGCCATTCGTACCGGAACCACAATACGATAAAGATGGCGCCAAAGGCCATCAGCAGCGCGAGCGTGGCACGTTCACGAAGCTCGCTACCCACCTTCGGGCCGACGGCCTCCGTCCGCACGATGTCGAACCCCTCGGCAGTAAACGCGTTCGTCAGCGCGCGGGAGACTGCCTCGCCCGTTTCCTGGGTCGATGCTTCATTCTGATCGACATCCGGACTCAATCTCGCTCGGATCACGAACTCGTTCGGCGCACCGAACGTCTGGATCTCCGCACCGACGATGGCCTCTTGAGCGAGCGCATCACGGATCGACTCGGTCCGAATGTCCTCGTTGAACGCGTGAACCTGAATCAGCGTCCCGCCCGTAAACTCGATGCTCTGGTTCAGCCCCCGGACGCCCAGGAACAACAGCCCGGGCACCACGACCGCCAGCGAGACCAGCAGCGCCGGTCGCCAAAACCGCATGACGTCATAATGCGCGTCATCGAACAAGCGAAACATTAGATCGACAGCTCCTTGGCTGCCGTGCTCCGCTGCAGCCACATCAGGAAGAACGTCTTAGTCACGAACACCGCCGTAATCAGGGACGCCAGGATGCCGACGATCAGGGTGACCGCGAATCCCTTCACCGGCCCGGTGCCGAACTGAAAGAGGAATGCCGCCGTGATCACCGTCGTCACGTTGGCGTCGATGATTGCGGGCATCGCGGCGTTGAATCCGGCATCGACCGCGAGCCTCGGCGATTTGTTGAGCTTCAGTTCCTCGCGAATGCGCTCGAAGATCAGGACATTCGCGTCCACCGCCATGCCGAGTGACAAGACGAAGCCCGCTAACCCAGGCAGCGTCAGCGTCGCGCCGAAGCTGGCCAATCCGCCGATCGTGAAAAGGGCATAGAAACACAGTCCCAGAACAGCGAGCAGTCCCGCGGTGCGGTAATAACCAATCATGACCAGAATCACGAGGACACCGGCGATGATCCCGGCATTCCGCCCCTGTCGGATGGAATCACGCCCGAGGCTCGGGCCGACCGTCCGCTCCTCGACGATCTCGAGCGGAGCGGGCAGCGCGCCGGCGCGCAGCACCAGCGCCAGGTCCTGCGCTTCCTGAATGTTCGCGCTCCCGAGTTCGATCTGGCCTTCCCGCCCGATCTCGGACCGGAGAACCGGAGGCTGCCGGAAGACGCGCCCGTCGAGGATGATGGCCATGAAGTCCCCGACGTGCTGCCGCGTTTCCTGCCGGAAGCGGCGCCCGCCCGATCGCGTCAGCGTGAAGAGCACGATCGACTGGTTGTTGGTCTGATCGATCGTCGCCCGCGCGTCCTGCATCTCGCCACCGGTGATGATCGGACGGCGTTCGACCGAATACAGCGGTCGGTACGAGCGCGCACCTTGCGACACCGGTTCCGAGGCCCACACCAGCTCCCGCCCGCGCGGCATGACCCGCTGCACCTCTTCGAGGCGGATGAGGCTGTCCACGCGCGGGAAGTCCTCCTCCGCCACCAGGAACTCGCCAGGGATCGCGCCGTTGAAGAGCAGCGTGCTGAGTGGGCCGGGCTGATCGAGCATCGAGGTCGTGTCCGACGCAGCCGAGTCGGCCGTCCCCTCCGTGTCCGACGTGTCCGCACCGAGCAACTGTTCGAGCGCCGACGGTTGGCCCACCTCGGCAGCCGACGTGACGCCCGCTTGAACCAGCGCCCGATCGACCGCCGGCAACGCATCGCGGAACAGGTTGTCCATGTCGGTGAGGCGCCACTCAAGGAACGCGGAGCGTTCCACGATCGCCTTGGCGCGCGCCGGGTCGGTGATGCCGGCCAACTCCACCACAATCCGCCCCGTGCCGATGCGCTGGACGAGCGGTTCGGCGACCCCGAACTCGTCAACACGGGATCGGATGACGGTGAGGGCTCGTTCGATCGCGTCTTCCGGATCGGCTACGGGTCCCTGGCTCTGATCGACCTCGAGCGCCAGGTGAATGCCGCCGAGGAGGTCGAGGCCTCGCTTGAGTGGCACGCGCTTGACTGTCACGTCGCGCATCGCGCCATCGGCGTCCCGTTCGCGGATCGTGATCTCCCTGGGAACGAGCGAGGCAACGCTCGCTGCGACCAGGATCACGATCATGATGAGACGGCTACGTATCGTCGAAAACATCGCAGTCAAATAGGTATGAGAAGGCGTTAATGACTAGCGGGGCGAGCCCACCGTGTCAACGCGGCCTCGGCCGCAGTGAAGTCCTTGTCCAACTGTTCTTTAAGCTCGGTTGCCGACCCAAAGGTTCGGACGTCCCGAATGCGCTCGATCCACGACACTTTGACCGGCGCCCCGTACAGCGAGAGGTCGGTCGCGAACACGTGCACTTCGATGCTGCGTTCGGTCTCCTGAAACGTCGGTCGTGGGCCTTGATGCAGCATCCCGCCGGCGCGACCGCCCGCCCACTCCACCCAGACTGCATACACTCCGTCGGGCGGCAGCAGCTTGCGGGTATCGGCCAGCTGGAGATTGAGTGTCGGGTAGCCCAGGCGCCGGCCGCGCTTGGCCCCGGGTGCCACCGTCGCCGTGGTCGCGTAGGGCCGGCCAAGCTGCCTCGCAGCCGTCTGAAGATCCCCGCCCGCAATCGCCCGCCGTACCAAGGTGGACGACACGGGCCGCCCGTCCACGTCGACCTCGCCCACGACGTCGACCGCGAATCCCATCTCCGCACCGAGTCGCTGCAACAGATGCACGTCCCCAGCCCGACCGCGGCCGAAGCCGTGATCGGGACCGATGACGAGTTCCCGCATGTGGAATCGGTCGTAGAGCAAGCGCACGAACGCTTCGGGTGGGTACTGCGACAGCGCGTGCGTGAAGGCCATGAACACGACGATGTCCAGCTCGCACTGCGCGAGGTACTCGGTCCGTTCCTCCGCCACGGTGATCAGGTGGGGCGCCGCCGCGGGATTCACGACTTCGAGTGGGTGCGGGTCGAACGTGACGAGCAAACTGCGCCGGTCGGCCCGTTGCGCGCGTGTCGCGATCTCCTGTAACACGCGGCGGTGCCCGAGGTGCACGCCGTCGAAGGTCCCCACCGTGACCACGGTGCCTCGACCGTCCCGCGGCAGTACCAGCTCGTCACGCATCGGTCAATACGACGCGGGGCTTGAGCTGTCCCGCCGCGGTCTCGGCGACACCGATGAGTTCGCCATCCCAGACCAGTGCCATGCGTTCCGGTGCATCCGACGGTGCCGGGATCGATCGCCCGTGCACGATCAGATCGCGCTCGGCCGCACTGACGCGCCGCTGGGCGAGATGCGGTACGGCTCCCAGGCTCGGTAGCACCGACGGCTCGTCAGCAAACTCGTCGAGCGTCGCCGCATCCGTCAGCGGAAAGTCCCCGACACGGGTCCGCCGGAGCACCTCGAGATGTGCTCCACACCCGAGACGTTCACCGAGATCCCGCGCCAACGCGCGGATGTACGTCCCA
>JBDHJO010000151.1:0-7173 GCA_039586875.1 Gemmatimonadota bacterium
GCCCACGTCTTTGCCCATATCGGGTGGGACGTGACGCTCATCGACGTGGTTGAGGAGCAGCTCCAGAAGGCGCTTGCGACCATTGGCAAGAACATGGATCGACAGATCAAGAAGGAGAAACTGACCGAGCACGAGAAGGCGGCGGCTCTCGGCCACATCGTGACCGCGACGGCGGTCGCCGCCGCGGGGGACGCCGAGCTCGTGATCGAAGCGGCCAGCGAGAACGCCGACCTGAAGTTCCGCCTGTTCGAAGAGCTGGACCGTGTGACGGCGGATACGGCGATCTTGGCGTCGAACACGTCGTCGATCTCGATCACGGAGATCGCCGCTCGGACCACGCGGCCCGACAAGGTGATCGGGATGCACTTCATGAACCCGGTGCCGATGATGGCGCTGGTCGAGGTGATCCGCGGCCTCGCCACGTCCGACGAGACGCTGGCCGCCGTCATGGCCACCGCGACGGCGCTCGGCAAGACGCCAGTCGAGGCGAACGATTATCCGGGATTCGTGGCGAACCGCATTCTGCTCCCGATGATCAACGAGGCGGTGTACTGCGTCATGGAAGGGGTCGCAACTCCCGAGAACGTCGATACCGTGATGAAGCTCGGCATGAATCACCCGATGGGCCCGTTGGCCCTCGCCGATCTCATCGGGCTCGACGTCTGTCTGTCCATCCTCGAGGTTCTGCACGAGGGCCTGGGCGATCCGAAGTATCGGGCGTGCCCGTTGCTGCGGAAGATGGTGGCCGCCGGCCGTTTGGGCCGGAAGAGCGGCCAGGGGTTCTATGACTATCGTTGAACCGCTGTTGATGGACGCGAGCGAGGAGCAACGAGAGATCGTCGCCCTCGCGCGTGATGTTGCCAGGCGGGAGATCGCGCCCCACGCCGCCGAGTGGGATCGCGAGAAGCGGTACCCGGCGGATGTCATGCAGAAGCTCGGGGAGCTCGGCTTCTTCGGTATGCGGGTCCCGGCGGACTACGAAGGTCTCGGGCTGGATACGTTCACGTATTTGCTCGTGTTGGAGGAACTGGCTGCGGCGGATGCCGGCACGTCGATCACGCTGTCGGTGCACAACTCCCTGCCCGTGACGCTCTTGCTGGCGCACGGCACGGACGCGCAGAAACAGCAGTGGTTGCCGCGAATGGCGCGCGGTGAGGTGCTCGCGGCGTTCTCCCTCTCGGAGGCCGATGCCGGATCCGACGCCTCCGCCGTTCGCGCTCAGGCGACCCGCGACGGCGATGCCTGGGTGCTGAACGGTGAAAAGGCGTGGGTCACGAACGGTGATACCGCGAATCTCATCGTCATGGCGGTTCGCACGGACACGCCGGACGACCGGCGCGGCCGCAAGGGTATCTCGATGTTCCTGGTTCCGGCGGACACCCCCGGGGTCGAGCCGGGGAAGCCGGAAGACAAGATGGGGCTGCGTTCGTCGCGCACGACGACGATTACGTTGCGCGATGTGCGCCTCACGGACGACCATTTACTTGGGAAGGAGGGAGAAGGGCACAAGTATGCGCTCCGGGCATTGGACAACGGCCGGATGGGTGTGGCTGCACAGGCTATCGGGCTCGGCCGTGCCGCCCTGGAGCATGCTATCCGCTACGCGAACGAGCGTGAGCAGTTCGGCAAGCGGCTGAATCAACTGCAGGCGATTCAGTTCAAGCTCGCGGACATGGCCACGCGGCTCGCCGCCGCGCGCGCGCTCCTGCTGGAGTGTGCCCGGCTGGTGGATGGCGGACAATCGGTGACCGAGCGCGCGAGCATGGCCAAGCTTTTTGCCACCGAGAGCGCCATGTGGGTGACGAATCAGGCGGTGCAGGTGTATGGGGGCTACGGCTACATGCGCGACTATCCTGTTGAACGGCTGTTTCGCGACGCAAAGGTGACAGAGATCTATGAAGGCACGAGCGAAGTCCAGCGAATCATCATTGCACGGGGGCTCTACCCCAAGTAGAGCGGAGATAACGAAATCCTTGGACGACGGACTCTTTGAACTAATCGGCGAGCACCACCACGAGCAGGTGAGCGTGTGGTCCGACCGCGATGCCGGCTACAAGGGCATCATCGCGATCCACAGCACCGCATTGGGCCCTGCGCTCGGCGGTACGCGGATGTGGAACTACGAACGAGACCTCGGGGCGCTGATCGACGTGCTCCGGCTGTCTCGCGGCATGACGTACAAGGCCGCCCTGGCCGGTCTCAATCTCGGTGGCGGGAAGAGCGTGATCGTCGGTGATCCCAACGCCACCAACCGAGACCCGATCTTCCGGGCGCATGGACGGCACGTGGAGTCGCTGGCCGGGCGGTACATCACGGCCGAAGACGTCGGCACGAGCACGGCGGACATGGAGTTCATCCGTCAGGAAACGTCGCACGTCGTCGGGTTGGCCGGCCGGTCGGGGGATCCGTCGCCCGTGACGGCCCTGGGGGTATATCGAGGCATGAAGGCGTGCGCGAAGGTGGCGTACGGCGCCGACGCGCTGGGTGGCAAGACCGTCACCGTGCAGGGCACGGGACACGTGGGGTATTACCTGTGTCGCCACCTGCACGAAGAAGGGGCCAAGCTCATCGTGAGCGACATCGACAACGAGAAGGTGCAGCGGGTCGTCGACGAGTTTGGGGCGGTCCCGGTCGCTCCGCGGGATATCTACGGAGCCAAGGCCGATATCTTTGCACCGTGCGCGCTCGGAGCGGTCATCAACGACGACACGCTCGAGCACCTGCAGGTCGACATCGTGGCCGGTGCGGCAAACAACCAGCTGCAGGACGAGCGTCATGGCGACCTGTTGCACGAGCAGGGCGTGATCTATGCGCCGGACTATGCGATCAATGCCGGTGGCCTCATCAACGTGAACGCCGAGGTCGAGGGCTGGACGCTGGAACGGTCGCACCAGAAGGCGGAGGAGATCTACGACACGATCCTGCGCGTGCTGCAGTTGGCCAGCGAGCAGGGGATTCCGTCGTACCGCGCGGCCGATCGCCTGGCGGAGCAGCGGATCTCCGAGGCGATAGCGAAGAAGGGTTGATTCTCGATCGAAGGAGCAGACGGACGTATGGCTGATTTCACGGCGCGGATGCGGCCGCTCGAGGCGGCCGATCCGGCCATTCACGGCTTGATCCAGCGCGAGACGGCTCGGCAGGAGGAAGGGCTCGAGTTGATCGCCAGCGAGAACTTCGTGTCACGGGCAGTGCTGGAGGCGATGGGATCCGTGCTCACGAACAAGTACGCCGAGGGCTACCCGGGTCGGCGCTATTACGGTGGATGTGAAGTCGTGGATGAGATCGAACAGCTCGCCATCGATCGGGCACTCGAGTTGTTCGGCGCCGAGCACGCCAACGTGCAACCGCACAGTGGCGCCCAGGCCAACATAGCGGCGTTCCTGGCCGTGCTCGATCCCGGCGACACGCTCATGGGTTTGAAGCTGCCGCACGGCGGCCACCTGACCCACGGGGCCAAGGTCAATGCCAGCGGACGGATCTTCGAGGCGGTGCAGTATGGGGTTGATGAGGTGACCGGCCTCATCGATCTCGATGCCGTGCGGGCGCTCGCGCTGGACCATCGCCCCAAGCTCATCATCACCGGCGGGAGTGCCTATCCCCGGCACATCGACTTTGCGGGATTCGCGGCGATTGCCAGAGAAGTCGATGCTCTGCTGATGGTGGACATGGCGCACTTTGCCGGGCTCGTCGCTGCGGGCGTGTGCCCGTCACCGGTGCCGCACGCGGACATCGTGACCAGTACGACGCACAAGACCTTGCGCGGCCCGCGCGGGGGATTCGCGCTCTGTCGCGAGGGATTGGCCAAGGCGATCGACAAGCAGGTCTTCCCAGGTACGCAGGGCGGTCCGCTCGAGCACGTCGTTGCCGCGAAGGCGGTGGCGTTCGCTGAAGCGCTGCGCCCGGAGTTCAAGGCGTACGCGGCACAGGTCGTGGCGAATGCCAAGGTCCTCGGCGAGACATTGCAGGAGCGGGGATACCAGCTGGTGTCCGGCGGCACGGACACGCACGTGTTGCTCGTGGATCTGCGCGACCGTGAGTACACCGGAAAGGACGCGGAGGAAGCCCTGGGGCGAGCCGGACTCCACGTGAACAAGAACACGGTGCCGGGCGATCCCCGGTCGCCGTTCGTCACCAGCGGCGTGCGCTTGGGGACGTCCGCGCTCACGACGCGGGGGATGGGTGAGGCCGAGATGCGGCGCATCGGCACGTGGATCGATCAGGTCCTCCGGGACCAGCAGGATGGCACGATCGACCGCGTACGACGCGAGGTGCTGGAGGTCGTGCCGTCGTTTCCGCTCTACGATCTGCCGGTACCGGTCGGGTGATCCCCTTGCCTCGGACGGTGTGAGGGCGTCACTATTCGAGCGTGCACGATTTGCATCTTTCGACCGAGATCCTCGATCGCATACGCGATCGTGACGGACGCTACAGCGAACGGGCGTACCTGTTTGTCCTGGCGGCGCTGGAGTTTTGTCAGCAACGCCGGAAGGTCCGCGGGCACATTCCGGGGGAGGAGCTCGCGCTCGCGTGTCGCGACTTCGCCCTGCACCAGTTTGGCCTGACCGCCAAAGCGGTGTTGTCGCACTGGGGTGTGGAGGCCAGTGAGGATCTCGGGCGCATTGTGTTCGTGCTCATCGACGTCGGGCTCTTGATCCAGCACCCGACGGATCGGCTGGAAGACTTCTCGGGGGTGTTCGATTTTACCTCGGCCTTCGAGGGTGATTATCCGTGGAGGGGTGTGGCCCGCGCGGATGCAGGAGAACTAACTTGAATGGAGCCCGCACGGTGCGGGTGTCGGCGATCCGAGCCGATGTCGACCGATCGGGGAAGGGAGGAGCAGGATGGAGGAGCAACGCTGGCCTGCGTGTCTGAAGTGCGAGAAGGGGGTGCTGATCCCGCTCTCGGACTACGGACGCGACGGCGCACCGATTGAGTACAAGGCGTGGGCCTGCACGAATCCGGATTGCGGATTCAATCTGCGGATCGACAACGGTGAGATCTCCTTCGGCCGTGCGATCGGCCAGAGCTTCAAGTAGCCGAAGCCAGGCGTCGCACCGAACGATCGTCGAGCCCTCGTTCCCGCCAGTCCCGGTCGCGATCTTCCGCGAGCGCGACGGAGCGGTGGCGAGGGCTCGGTGTGTGTCGGGATGACCCTTCCGGTGCTGAATGCGGCGCAGGCCGCCGAGTGGGATGCGATCGCGCGCCGGGAGTTTGCGATTCCCAGCCGGGTCCTCATGGAGTCGGCGGGGCGGGCCGTCGCGGTCGTGCTCGCACGGGAGTACGCGTCGGTGTTGGGGGCGGGCGTGCTCGTCGTCACCGGACACGGCAACAACGGTGGCGACGGGTGGGTGACGGCGCGTGCGCTCCATGCCCTCGGGGTTCCCGTCTGGGTGGCCGAGCTGGACCGCGAGCGATCGGCCGACTGCGAGGCCAATCGTGCGCTCGCGACGGTCGAGGGCGTGACGGTCCTGCCGCCCGGGGCCGGATGGCCGGCGGCTGGGGTCATCGTGGATGCCCTGCTGGGCACGGGCGCCTCCGGGCCGCCCCGGGGGGCAATCGGGGACCTTGCTGAGCGGGTGGCCGGGCACGGTGCCCCCGTGGTGGCGATCGACGGACCGACCGGCCTCGATCTCACGACCGGCGAAGCCCACGGCCCCGTCAGAGCAGCGTTGACCGTGACATTCGGCGGTGTCCGGCGCGGCCACCTGCTCCAGCGCGACTGGTGCGGGCTCGTCGTGGTTGCGGACATCGGATTCCCACCACCGCTGCCTGCGTGGCCGACGTTGTTCACCCACGCCGACGCCCGCAGGCTGTTGCCACCCTTCCGCGCCGACATGCACAAGGGCGATCGGGGCCGTGTGGTCATCGTCGGTGGAGCGGAAGGCATGGCCGGCGCGGCACTGCACGCGGCATCAGCCGCCTTTGCGGTTGGCGCGGGGCTCGTGAAAGTCGTAGCGCACGCCACGACGATCCAGGCAGCACAGAGCATGCTGCCGGATGCCCTCACCGTCACGAGCGCACTCGGTCCGGATGTCGAAGCGGATGTCGACGAGGCGCTCGAGTGGGCCGACGCGTTGGTGCTGGGTCCGGGCATCGGTCGGGGTGCCGATCGTGCGGCTTTCGTGCGCACGGTGCTCGAGCGCACGACCGTGCCCGTCGTGATCGATGCCGATGCGTTGCATGCCGGCACCGAGGCGCTGGCCGCCGGGACGGCCGCGCGGGTCTTCACTCCGCATCCCGGGGAGTTCCGCGCGGCCTTCCCGTCACTGGCGGACCTGCTGGACGCCGACCGATTCGGTGCGGCCGCTGACGCGACCGGGCCATCGTCCGCCGTGGCCGGTGCGACCGTCTTATTGAAGGGCGTGCCCACCGTAATAGCGGCGGGCGACGAACCGCTCCGGGTGGTTGCCACCGGCAACCCTGCGCTCGCCACGGGTGGGAGTGGCGACCTGCTTGCCGGGTTCATTGCGGGATTCCTTGCTCGGCGATTGGCCCCCGTGGACGCCGCAAGTTTGGGCGCCTACACGCTCGGGCGCGCGGCGGAACTGGCGAGCGAATCGCTCACGGTGCGAGCGACGCGACCGGCCGATGTGCTCGCGGCCGTGCCCGAGCTCTGGCGCCGGCTCGCTGCGCCAGCGGCGTGGGTGCCTCCAGTCCGCTACACGCTCGACGTTCCCGCCTTGGTGTGACGCGCTTCCCAGTGCGCACCGTTGCCGCTCTGGCGCTCGGTGTGTTGTGTCTACCGCCTGCCGCCCATACGCAGGTCCATTCTCGCTGGCGTCCCGACGAGCGTACGGTGATCGGGGACCACAGTACCGTGCTGGCACTGGCCGCCGGTGAGGATCGCCTGTACGTGTTCACGGAAACGGGGGTCGGGCTCTACGACGTACGGCTCGGGCGCTGGGATCTTCCGCGCCCGATGCCGCCGGGCCTCTTCGTTCCCCCGGGCAGCCCCGCGCTGGTGGATCCCATGGATCGATCGGTGTGGATCGGCGCCGATCCACGACTCGAGATGACCGAGGCCGTGCAGATCCCCGGTGGCGCCGTGGATCTCATGTTCGATCTCGACGACACGTTCGGCGGGCTCTACGTGCGGAGCCGCACCGGGTGGTTCCTCGTGGAACGCGGGAGCGGTATCGCGCGGCCGGTGACCCAACTGCCGCCGGTCTCGCG
>JBDHJO010000014.1:0-27733 GCA_039586875.1 Gemmatimonadota bacterium
GTCTTTGCAGGTGGTGACACCGTCGACGTCCTCGGTGCCAATCTCGTCGATACGCTGGCGGTGGAGATCGCGGGTGCGCGCGCTCACGTGCTGTCGGCCTCGGCAGCGGGCGACCGGCTCGCGGTCCGCGTACCGCCCTGCCTGGTCGCGGGGACCGTTCAACTCAAGTTGCTGTTCCCGTTCGGGGCGTCGGATCCGATCTCCGGCACGGCTCGGGCATCGGCCGATCCGTTGGCACTCGACCCCGGGGACTTCGTGGCCGTCGCGCCGGAGGCGGTCGGCGGATGCGCGGTCTTCCCGGCCGCGGACGCCGGCGGTGCCCAATTCCTGCTCGCGCCGCAGTCGACTACGGGAGTGGAGGGCATCACGACCGACTATCGGCTTGGAAGTGGGCCTGTCGCACCCGCGCCGACGCCCGTGACGGGCACCGCGCCGCGTGCGGAGCGTTTCGACGCGTTCCTCCGGGGCCAGGAGGCGACGTTTGCCAGCGTCGAAACCTCGGTCGTGCCGACCCCGGCGGAGGTGACCGCGCAGGTTGAGCAAGGCGACCGGCGGGAGTTTCGAGTGTGCTCGATCGTGACGTGCTCGGATCCCGAGGATTTCGCCCCCGTGGTCGCGACGGCGGAGTTCGTGGGGGAACGAGCGGTCATCTACGTCGACGTCGATGCACCCGATCCGATCGAATCGGACGACCTAGCGGAACTCGGCCAGCTCTTCGATGACGATCTCTATCCGGTGGCGACCGGAGCCTTCGGAGCGGAGTCGGACATCGATGCCAACGGCCACGTGCTCATCCTGCTCACGCCGATCGTCAACGCATTGACGCCGAAGGAGGACTGTGAGGAGTCCATCATCACGGGGTTCTTCTTCGCGATCGACTTCTCCCCGCAATTCCAGAGCGATGATCGCTCCAACCGCGTAGAGGTGTTCTACGGTTTGACACCGGACGTTTCGGGGCAGTACGGGTGCACCCACTCGCTCCAGCGTATTCGTCAGCTCGTGCCCGTGACGTTTTCGCATGAGATCCAGCACATGATCAGCTACAATCAGCACGTCTTGCTGCGCGGGGGCGACGCGGAGCAACTGTGGCTGAACGAAGGCATGTCGCACCTGTCGGAGGAGCTCGCAGCACTGCACTTCGAGCGCCTGGGTCAGAGCGACCGACTCTCGCAGTTCGTCATCGGTGATCTCTTCGACGCGTTCCTCTATCTCAAGAGCCCGGGTGATCATTTCGTTCTCCCATCGGAGGGTACGGGCACGCTGGAGGAGCGGGGGGCATCGTGGCTCTTCCTCCGCTGGCTACTGGATCAGTACGGTGACGATCTGTCGCGGCGGTTGAGTGAGACGGACAAGGTCGGGGCCGCGAACATTGCCGATGCGACCGGTGAACCGTTTGGTCGCCTCATCGGCGAGTGGTTCGTGGCGAACTGGGTCTCGGACAATCCGGATCTCGCGGCCGCCGCGCTCGACCGCATCGAGCGACTCGAGTACCGGACCTGGAACTTCCGCGATGTGTACGCCGAGCTGCACAGCCAAGTCCCCAACCGGTTTGACCGACCGTTCCCGATTGCCCCGGCGGAGTTCACGGGTGGCGTGTTTGCCCTCGAGGACGTGCTCAGGGCCGGGTCCGGCGATTACGTCCTGGTCACGCAAGGACCCGACGCTCAGGGTTTCGCGCTCGAGTTCAGCCGACCGGACGGCTCCACCTTCGAGGGGCCGGCGCGGGTTCGCCTCAACGTGATGCGCATCCGCTAGCGCCGGCCGACGGGAGGCTCGGGTGCTGCCACGAAGCTTCGAGGGATGTGCCGCAACGCTACCGGCGCGACGGCACGTCCCTCGGTGTCTTTCGGTCGTCGTGATCGGCATGGCGATCGGTGCCACGGCCGCGCACACCCAATTCGACGGGGAGCCTCCTGCGTACGTGGTTACGCTGCCGGCATCCGTCCGCAGCGTGGGCATGGCCGGGGCGGGCGTGGCGCTCGTCGGTGACGCGGGGGCGGCATTCAGCAACCCGGCCGGCCTGGCGACGATCGGGTCGATCTCGGTCGAAGGCTCCTACCGCCCAGCGCCCGGAGCCGCACGGTTCCTCACCGGCGCGGGCGCCTGGCGCTTCCGCCAGTTCGATTTCGGTGTCGCCGGGCGCTATTTCAACTTTGGGGATGAGCCGGCGCAGTACCTCGGTCCCGGTGCGCCCGCGGGTAGCTACGCGCGGGAGGGTCTGGTTCAAGGCACACTGGTGTATCGGTACGGTCTGATCGCTGCCGGCGTCACGGGTCGATACGTGCGCCGCAGCGTCGACAGCGTGCACGTACGGGGATTCACAGGGGACGCCGGGCTCGCCATCGCGTTCTTCGATATCATGGCGTTCGCGTTCGGCGTTCAGAACATCTCCGGCAACTGGCGTTCGACCGCCATCCCCGTCCCACGACTCACGCGCCTCGGCTTCCCGATGAATTACGTCGATCCACAGGAGAGCTTCCGCCTCCTCTCGACCCTCGAGGTTCAGTGGCCCGAGGGTAGCAGCGCGCGGTGGGTGCTCGGCGGGGAAGCCGGCATCGTCGTGCGAGGGGTTGGTATCGTCGCGCGGGCCGGCTACGGGGGTGAGTCGGCGGGTCTTCCCAATGCGAAATGGAGTGTGGGCGGTACGGTGACGCTCGGGGCCTTCGATGTCGACTACGCCTACCGGGCGCGCGATCTGTTGGACGAGCGGGCGCACCATATCGGGGTGAGGCTGACGCCATGACGAAGCGAAGCCGACGGCGGAGGATGCTTCGAGCGCTCGGGTGGGTCGGTCTCGCCGTGGTGCTGCTCTCGGCAGCGGCCGTCGTACTCTCGCGTGAGGTGCGGTTCGTCTTGCGGGCGGGATACGAAGAGGCGCGCATTCTGCTCGCACGACAGGACATCACTGAGTTGCTCGAGGATCCGGAACTGCCGGCCGCGAGGAGGGAGCAGCTGGAGCTGGTGCTCGCCGCTCGCGCGTATGCGGCCGATACCCTCGGTCTTGAGGCGGGTGACACGTATACCACCTATGCCGAGCTCGAACGGGACACCCTCCTTTTGGTGCTCACGGCGAGTCCGTGGGACACCATCGCTGCGTACACGTGGCGGTACCCCATCGTGGGTACCGTACCGTACAAAGGATTCTTCGACCTCGACAACGGCCGGGCTGAAGCCGCCCGCCTGGAGGCGGCGGGGTACGATATCCACCTGCGTCCGTCGGCGGCCTTCTCGACGCTTGGGTGGTTCAACGACCCGCTGTTGTCCACGGCACTGTCCCGCGATCGCACCCTACTCGCCGAATTGGTGATCCACGAGATTGCCCATAACACGCTGTACGTCGCGAGCGCGACGTCGTTCAACGAGAGCTTCGCCCAGTTCGTCGGATATCGCGGCGCTGAAGCTCTCTTTCGCAGTCGAGGAGACTCGGCGGCGGCCGAGCGCGTCCGCGCGATCTGGCGAGATCAGGGACGACTCGCGGCGTTTTACGCAGATGTCGTAGGAACGCTGGAGGCGCTGTACGAGACCGCCATGCCGGACAGCGCTCTGCGTATCGCGCGGGGTGAGGTGTTCGATGCCGCCCGTGCAAGGCTCGCGACGGGCCTCGACGGGACGCTCGAGGTCTTCAGCGGAGAACGGTTGGCCGATCGGCCGCTGAACAACGCGACCCTCGTAGGCGCCCGCCTCTACCTCTCGGACATCGATGTCTTCGACCAGGTACTCATACGGTTCGACGGCGATCTTCGTGCAGCCGTGCACGGCATCATCGATGCCGTCGACGCCCGGGGCGACGCGATCCCGGAGGATGTCGTGGCACGACTTGCGATGCCCTGATCACCCCGCGCCACGCAACCGTTCGGCCTCCGCCACCCGCCCGAGCGCGATCACGAAGGCCGCCGTTCGCCACGAGACCGTCCGTTCCCGCACGATATCGCTGACAGCTCGATAGGCCGTGGCCATCCGGTCCCCCAACTCACGGTTCACCTTCTCGAACGACCACGGATGCTGCTGGAGGTTCTGGACCCACTCGAAGTAGCTCACCACGACGCCGCCGGCGTTGACCAGGAAGTCGGGAAGCACGGGAATGCCCCGCTCGTTCAGGATTGCCTCGCCGATCGGCGTGACGGGACTGTTGGCTGCCTCCACCACGACCTTGCAGTCCACCGAGTCGGCGAACGTCTCCCTGCCGATCACGCCGCCGAGTGCCGCCGGAATCAGCCAGTCGCAAGGGATGGCAAACAGCTGGGTATTGTCGATGGGTTGTCCTTCGGAGAACGCCGGCACGGGTTGACGCCGGCGATACGCGTGATCGAACAGAGCCGGCACGTCGAGGCCGTGCTCGTTGTAGATGCCACCGTCCACGTCAGACACGGCCAAGATTCGGGTACCACGTTCGTGCAGGAGCCTCGCGACGTGGGCACCGACGTTGCCGAATCCTTGAATGACGGCGGTCCCGCCGGCGATCGGGATGCCCGTCTCGTCGGCGTAGTGTTCCATCACGTATACCGTCCCTTGCCCGGTCGCTTCTTCCCGGCCGAGTGATCCGCCGAGTGAAACGGGCTTGCCCGTGACGACGGCCGGCGTGTATCCGGCACGCTTCGAGTACTCGTCCATCAGCCAGGCCATGACCTGCGCGTTCGTTCCCATGTCCGGCGCCGGAATGTCCCTATACGGCCCGAGGGCCAGGGCAATCCGGCTCGTAAATGAACGAGTCACCGACTCGTACTCTCGCAGCGACAGTGATCGGGCGTCGACCTGCACGCCGCCCTTGGCACCCCCGAACGGCAGGTTGAGCAAGGCGGTCTTCCAGGTCATGGTCGTCGCGAGCCCGAGCACCTCCTCCTCGTCGGCTTCGGGGTGGTACCGTATGCCGCCCTTGCACGGACCCCTGGCACCGTTGTGTTGGACGCGATACCCCCGGAAGACCTCGATCCTGCCGTCGTCCATGCGCGCAGGCACCTCCACCGTCAGCGACCGGAACGGCATCACCAGCAAGCGGCGAAGATGACCCTCGAGTTCGAGCAAATCTGCCGCGGTCTCGAACTGGTTCTTGACGATTGCGCGGAGGCGCATGGAGGAGCGAGTGACGGGATCCGTGCTCATGGGAGGTGCCTCTCTGGCGGGAAGCTCGATCCAATCTGCCGGAATGTGCGGCGCAGGCAAGGGGCCTATATTGGGTGGGTGCGGTATGGGCGTGGGATGGGGTCTGCCGGTCTCCCGCCTGCCATGGATCACGGATGGACCGTCGGCCTGGCGGTTGTCCTGATGAAATCTCGCAGCGTTCGCGGAGCATTCCTGTCATGAACAACCTCGATTCGTACGTCGCCACGCACGGCGATCGCATGATGGAGGAGCTGAAGACCCTCCTTCGCATACCAAGCGTTTCCACCTCGCCCGAGCACGCGAAGGAGTGCCGCCGGGCAGCCGATTGGGTTGCGGATCACCTCAAATCACTGGGGGTGCCGAAGGTCGATCTGGTGGGCAGCGATACGCACCCGGTGATCGTGGCGGAGGGACCGCACCTACCGGGGAAACCGACAATCCTCGTCTACGGTCACTACGATGTGCAGCCGGCCGAGCCGCTGGAGCTCTGGGACACCCCGCCGTACGAGCCCACGATTCGCGACGGCAACGTGTACGCCCGTGGCGCGACCGACGACAAGGGACAGATGTTCGCCATCATCAAGGCGTACGAAGCGGTCAGCCGCGACGGTCCGCCGCCGGTGAACGTGCGGTTCATCCTGGAAGGCCAGGAGGAAACGGGGAGTGACGTGCTCTTCGCGCTGCTCAACGAGCGTCCCGACCTCGTCGACGCCGATGCCGCGTTGGTCGCCGATACGCAGTACTACGCACCTGGCTGGCCGGCGCTCGAAGTGGGGTTGCGGGGCATCTGCTACGGGGAGATCACAGTCCGGACGGCGAAGAGTGACTTGCACTCCGGCTTGTACGGCGGGGCTGCGCCCAATGCGCATGAGACCCTCGTCCACCTGTTGGCGAAGCTCAAGTCGCCGAGCGGCCGGATCAACATCCCGGGGCTGTACGATTCCGTGAAGCGCCCCGCCAAAGCGGAGCGGGACGCGTGGAAGAAGTTGCCGTTCAACGAGCGCAAGTTCATGCGCGAGGAGGTAGGTGCCAAGGCGTTGACCGGACTGCAGCGCTACTCGGTCTTCGAACGGCTGTGGGGGTTGCCCACCTTTGAGATTCACGGCATTGCCGGCGGATTCACGGCGGCCGGGGCCAAGACGGTCATCCCGGCGGAGGCGACGGCAAAGGTGAGCCTCCGGCTCGTCCCGAATCAGCGCGTCAAGCAGGTCGAGCGCCTGCTCAAACGCGCGGTCAAGGAACTCGCGCCGCCGTACGCGCAGGTGAAGGTATCCTTCATCCACGGCGCCGATCCGGTCCTCGTCGATATCGATCACCCCGCCTTCGGCGTCATTGACGAGGCGTTCCGCGAGGTCGAGCGGCGCGGGATTGTGTTCACCCGGTCAGGTGGGTCGATCCCGATCGTGCCTGCGTTGGCCAAACGCGGTGCGGCCGCCCTGCTCGCGGGCATCGGGCTTCCTGACGACCGCCTCCACGCACCGAACGAGAAGCTCGGTGTCGAGCAGTTCTACAAAGGCGTGCGGGTGTTCGGACGGTTCTTCCAGCGAATGGGCGATCGGGCCTGATCCCGACTGCGGAGCGGAGACGAAGGCGGCGGGCGGCATCGAGGATGCCGCCCGTCGCTTTTCCTGAAAGCCCGGTGCTGCAGGGGGCGGGTTACGCGTTGACTGGGAGTATGGCGTCGAGGTCGGCTGCCTGCGGAACCTGATCGAAGGTTTCGGCAAAGCCGAGCACAACCTGGTCGATCGTCCGTGCCCATATGTCGCGGGGTGTCCGCTCGCCCAGCTCGCGCTGCACGCTCGTCATTGTGACGTCGTCGATGCCGCAGGGTACGATTAGATCGAACGCCGACAGATCGGTCGTGACGTTGAGTGCGAAGCCGTGCCACGTGACCCACTGCTTCACGTGGATGCCGATGCTCGCGATTTTCCGACCACCGGTCCACACGCCCGTGAGCCCCTCGTTGCGCTCTGCATCGATGCCGAGGCCGCCGAGCGCGGCGATCAATGCACCCTCGAGCTGTCGGAGATACCAGTGGAGGTCCTGCGTGTGTTCGTGGAGATCATAAATCGGATACCCGACGAGTTGGCCGGGTCCGTGGTAGGTGACATCGCCGCCCCGTTCGATGTCGTGGAGCGTCACGCCGCGTCGCGCGAGCTCCTCAGGGTTGGCGATGAGGTGGGCGCTGTCGGTCGAGCGGCCGGTCGTCACCACCGGTGGGTGTTCCACTAGCAGGAGCACGTCGCGGTCGATCCGGCGCTCGAGGCGTGCCCGCGCGACCTCGCGCTGGAGTTGGAGGACGTCCTCGTAGGGCCGACGGTCGAGACCGACGACCATCACCTCGTGGCTCACGTGGATCCGGCCCGCCGTGCAGCCCCGATGAAGCGGGCGGCCGCGATCGCCAGGACCACAAGGTACGCCCCCAGTCCGATGACGCCGGCCGCCGCGTCCATCGGTGCCGCAACCACCGTGAGCAGGACGGTGCCGAACACCGCCATGCCGGCCGCGACACCGCGACGCCAACCGTCGGCGATCGAGCGTGTGAGCGACCAGCCGACGAAGATCGCGACGAGCAAGCCGATCGTCACGGTGGCGCTGAGAAACAGGCCGCTGGTGTCGCGGCTGAGCGACTCGGGGTCACCTCGTTGCACGAGGCGGAGGAGGAACACCCCCGCCGTCATGCACGCGGCGCCGGAGGTCGCCCCGGCGCCGATGCCCGCGAGGGCGGTTCCGACAGGATCGTCCGTGCGCACCTGGTTAGGCGTGCATTACGCGTCCGAGTGAGTCGAGTGCCGCTTCCGCGACCGCCTCGGACAGGGTCGGATGCGCGTGCACGGCAAGGTCGATCTCCTCGACGGTGTACTCGTTCTCGCGAGCGACAGCCAGTTCGTGGATCAACTCGCTCGCGTGTGACGCGACCACGTGCGCACCGAGGATCTCGCCGTACTTCGAGTCGCGGATGATCTTGACGAAGCCCTCGGTCTGGAGCGACGCACGGGCGCGGCCGTTGGCGCTGAACGGAAACCGCCCGACAACGTACTCGAGCTTCTGTTCCTTGCACTGTTCCTCGGAGAGGCCGATGCTCGCCACCTCAGGGTGGCAGTACGTCACGTTCGGGATGTTGTCGTAGTTGATTGGGTGCGGCTTCCGGCCGGCGATGACTTCCGCCACGAACACGCCCTCTCGGCTTCCCTTGTGTGCGAGCGTCGGCGGCCCCGCGATGTCGCCAATCGCATACACCCCCTCGGCGGTGGTCTGGAGATTGCCGTCGACCTTCAGGAAGCCACGGTCATCGAGGTGCACGCCGGACTCCTCGAGTCCGATGCCCTCGACGTTCAGGGCGCGTCCGGCACCGATGAGGACCTTCTCCACTTCGACCGACTTGGTCGTTCCGCCTACCTCGACCGTCAACGTGGCGCCGTCGGGTCGCACATCTGCGCCCGTGACCTTGGCGGCGACCAACATCTCGATCTTCCGCTTCTTGAACGACTTGCGGAGCGCATCCGCCGATTCCGCATCCTCGAGCGGCAGGATCTGGGGCAGAATCTCGATCAACGTCACCTTGGCACCGAACGCATTGAACACGTCGGCAAATTCGCAGCCGACGGCGCCGGCGCCGATGATGGCCACCGACTGCGGCGCCGCCGGCAGGAACAGCGCTTCGTCAGTCGAGATCACCGTGGTGCGATCGAGCTCGAGCCCGATCTGCGGAATGCCCTTCACCCGCGTGCCGGTAGCGAGCACGACGGCGCGCGAGGCCGTGTACGCGGTACCGTCAACGGTGACCGTCTTGCCCGGGCCGAGCGTGCCCGTACCCTCGATGACGGTCACCTTGTGCTTCTTCATGAGGAAGCCGACACCCTTGGAGTTCTGCTCGCTGACCTGGCGGGAGTGCTTGATCGCGGCCCCGAAATCGAGGGACATCTCGCTGACGTTGATGCCGAGCTTCTTGGCGTCGTGCTTGATGGTATTGGCCACGTAGGCGCTGTGGAGGAGCGCCTTGCTCGGGATGCAGCCGACGTTCACGCAGACGCCGCCGAGCTTCTCGCGCTCGACCACGGCGGTCGTCAGCCCGAGTTGTGCGGCACGGATCGCGCAGACGTAACCGGCTGGCCCGCCTCCGAGAATGATGACGTCATAGCTGTTGGACACGGTGAACTTCCGAGATTGAAGGTTCGTCTCTGGTGCGGCGGCTCGAGGCGCCGCGGCACGTGCGGACGGTTCCTACCAGACGAGTGCCATGGGATTCTCGAGCATGCGCTTGACGGTTTGCAGGAACTGCGCGCCCGTTGCCCCGTCGATGACACGATGGTCGCAGCTCATCGTGAGGCGCATTCGCCTCCGCACCTCGAGTTCTCCATCGATAATCACCGGCTTCTCCTCGATACTGCCGACTGCCACAATGCCGGCTTCGGGCGGGTTGATCACCGCCGTGAACTGGTCGATGTCGAACATGCCCAGGTTCGAGACCGAGAACGTACTGCCAGTGTACTCCTCGGGTGTCAGCTTGCGTTCACGCGCGCGTTCCGCCAGTTGCCGGGATTCCATGGCGATCTCGCGCAGGGACTTTCGGTCGGTGTGACGGATGACCGGAGTGATCAAACCGTCGTCGACTGCCACGGCCATCGCGACGTGCACGTCGTTGAAGTACCGGATACGGTCGTCCATCCACCATGCGTTGCAGGCGCGGTGTTGGCGCAGCGCGTGGGCCACCGCCTTCAAGATGATATCGTTGAAGGAGATGCGGGGGCCGTCGTCCAGCGCGTTCAGCGCGGCACGGGCATCGGCGGCCCGCTCCATGTCGACCTCGGTCGTCAGGAAGAAGTGCGGTATCGGGCCGATCGACGCCGTGAGCCGCTTGGCGATGGTCTTGCGGATCTGCGTGAGCTCGACATCCTCGAAGCCGCCAGGAGCCGCCGTGGGTGCCGCCACTGCTGCGGGAGCCCGTGCGTGCTCGACATCGCGCTTGACGATGCGGCCGCTGGGTCCCGAACCCGTGATCGTCGCGAGATCGAGTCCGCGCTCCCCGGCCATCCGACGGGCCAAAGGTGAGGCCTTGATGCGGGCGCCCGCGTCGGTTGGTGCGGGAGGTGCCTCCGGTGTCGCAGGAGATTTGGGAACCGGTGCGGCATCGGCCGCAGGTTCCGACTCGGGTGCCGGGGCGGGAGGTGCGGAACCGCCACCGGCGAGCGCCGTGATGTCGTCGTCGGGGTCGGCAATGATCGCGACGAGCGATCCGACCTCGACGGTCGCACCGTCACCGGCGAGGATCGTGCGAAGCACACCCGCACCTCGGGCCTGGAGCTCCATCACGGCCTTGTCCGTCTCGACTTCGGCCAGCACATCGCCGTCGGTGACCGTATCGCCCTCCTGCTTCAGCCAGGTCAGCACCTTCCCCTCTTCCATCGTCGGGGACAATGCTTCCATCAGAACCTTGGTGATCATGACGGTCTCGCTTGGGCTCAGTCGAGGTATGCGACGCGCTTCACGGCCGCAATGACCTTGTCGGGGTTGGGCTTCGCCGCACGCTCCAACTGCTTGTTGTACGGCATGGGCACATCCTCACCCGTGACCCGGAGAATCGGAGCGTCCAGGTCATCGAAGGCACCGTGCTGGATCTCGTCGACGATCTGGGCACCAACGCCGCAGAACGGCCACCCCTCCTCGACGACCACACACCGATTGGTCTTCTTGATACTGGCGAGAATGGTCGCAACGTCGAGCGGTCGGATCGACCGCAGGTCGACGACCTCGGCGCTCACATCGAGCTCGGCGTGCAGCCGGTCCGCCGCCTTCAAGCAGACAGCGACCGTCTTCGAGTGGCAGATCAAGGTCACGTCCCCACCCTCGCGCTTCACGTCCGCACTGCCCAGCGGCACCGTGTACTCCTCCTCCGGCACCTCGCCCTTCGAGTTGTAAAGCATCTCCCCTTCGAGGAAGACGACCGGGTTGTTGTCGCGCACCGCGGACTTGAGAAGCCCCTTCGCATCGTACGGCGTTGCAGGCGCCACGACCTTGAGTCCCGGAATGTGTGCGTACCACGACTCGAAGGCCTGCGAGTGCTGCGCGGCGAGCTGGAGCGCCGCGCCACCCGGCCCGCGAAACACGATCGGCACGTGCACCTGGCCGCCCGACATATACAGCATCTTCGCCGCGGAGTTGACCACCTGATCGATGGCGAGGAGGGCGAAGTTCCACGTCATGAACTCGATGATCGGGCGTAGCCCGACCATGGCCGCGCCGACGCCGATGCCTGCGAACCCCAACTCCGCGATCGGCGTGTCGACAATCCGGCGATCGCCATGCGCCTCGAGCAGCCCGCGGCTGACTTTGTACGCACCCTGGTAGACGCCCACTTCTTCACCCATGAGGAAGACGTTGGGATCCCGCTCCATCTCCTCGTTGAGCGCGTGATTCAGTGCGTCGCGATACGTGATGATCGGCATGTCAGTCCTGGTACACGTCGGTGAAGAGCGCCTGCGGTTCCGGATCGGGGCTCTGTTCTGCGAACGTCATGGCATCCTGCACCTCGTTCTCTACCGACTCGCGCATCGCCGTGAACGCGTCGTCGGTCAAGAACTCGGCCTCGATGAGCTGGGTCGAAAGCCGTTCGATCGGATCCTTGCCCTTCTGCTCCTCCAGTTCCTCTTTGGTGCGGTAGTGACCGTGGATCGGATCCGCCATGGAATGGCCCATATAGCGGTACGTCCGTGCCTCGATGAGGGTCGGCAGATGTTCCTCGCGGGCTCGCTCGACCGCATGAAGGGTTGCCTCATGGACGGCGAGAACGTCCATGCCGTCGACCGTTTGCTCCGCCATGTCGTACGAACACGCGCGGCGATATACGTCCCAGACCGCCGCCGCCCGCTCAAGGGCAGTGCCCATCCCGTACCGGTTGTTCTCGCAGATGAAAATGACGGGCAGTTCCCACAAGGCTGCCATGTTGAGCGTTTCGTGAAACGCGCCGATGTTCACGGCGGCCTCGCCGAAATAGCAGACGGTGACTTGATCCGTTCCACGATAGCGCGCGGCGAAGCCGGCACCGGCTGCGAGCGGGAGGTGAGACCCCACGATGCCGTGCCCGCCCAAGAAGTTGTGCTCGATGTCGAACAAGTGCATCGAGCCACCCTTGCCGCCGGAGCACCCCGTCGCCCGGCCGAACAGCTCCGCCATCACGGCGCGACTGGGCGTCCCGCGCACGAGTGCGTGTGCGTGCTCGCGATATGCGGCAAAGACATAGTCGTCCGGCCGCAGCGCATGGAGGGAGCCGACGGCGACCGCTTCCTGCCCGATGTACAGGTGACAGAAGCCGCCGATGAGGCCTTGCGCATACGCCTCGCCCGCCCGCTCCTCGAATCGCCGCGCGAGGAGCATGTCGCGCAGCATGGCATGGTATTGTTCGACCCGCTCGGGATCGAGACCGGGTGACTGACGGGGCTCTGACACGATTCTCTCCGCAACCTACGCGTTGGCGTTGGCCCGCTCGACCTGCTCCCAGGCATGGTACGACGAGCGAACGAGCGGGCCCGACTCCACGTGCCGGTACCCCATCGACAGGCCGATGCTGGCGAGCTCGGCGAACTCGTCCGGCGTGTAATACCGAACCACCGGGAGGTGGCCATCGGACGGACGGAGATACTGGCCGAGCGTGAGGATGTCCACGCCCTCCGCCCGTAGGTCGCGCATGGCGACGAGCAACTCGTCCCATTCCTCTCCGAGCCCGCACATCAGCCCCGACTTCGTCGTGAGTGTCGGGTCCATCTCCTTGGCGCGGCGGAGCAGTCGCAGGGCGCGATCATAACGGCCGCCCGGCCGGGCGATGCGGTACAGGCGCGCAACCGTCTCCAGGTTGTGGTTGAGGATATCGGGACGTGCCTCGACCACGATCTGGAGGGCGGCGTCGGATCCTTTGAAGTCCGGGGTGAGTAGCTCCACGGACGCGTCGGGCATCCGTGTGCGGATCTCGGTCACGCACCCGGCGAACGCCTCCGCACCGCCGTTTGGGAGGTCGTCACGGTCGACGCTCGTAATGACGATGTGGCGCAGTCCCATCCGGGTCACGGCCTCAGCCAAGCGGGCCGGTTCCTCGGGGTCGTATGGTGCCGGGGTTCCGTGCGCGACGGCACAGTACGCGCAGTTCCGCGTACACACGTCACCCAGGATCATGAACGTGGCAGCCCGGTGCTCCCAACACTCGCCGATATTCGGGCAACGTGCTTCCTCGCACACCGTGTTGAGCCCGAGCTCCCGCATCATCTGGCGGACGCCCGCGTAGTTCTGGCCGCCCGGCGCCTTCACCTTGAGCCAATGTGGCTTCCGGGTGGCGCCGCGTTTGCTCGTTAATTGGACAAGTTCCATAAGCAGCGAAACATAGCGAGCCACTCGACGAGCGACCAGTTCAGTCTCAACCGTTTAGTTGAGAGGTGGATCGGTTCTGAAGGTGCGGTTGGTCGATGCGTCAGGCAGGCCAGATCCTGGCCGGATCGATCGGGCTGAGATCGTAGTCGATCTCCTCGTCCAACTGGATCTGCGCAATCAGGTCGCCGGTCATGGCGGCCAACAGGATGCCGTTCCGGCCGTGCCCGGCGGCATAGAGGAGATTCGGAACGAGCGGATCACGACCGATGATTGGCCGTCCGTCGCGCGACATCGGCCGGAGGCCGGCCCACGTGTCCGTGGGTTCGATATCGGCCAGGGCCGGGAAGATGCGGGCGGCAATCCCCCTGATCCGCTGGATTCCCTCGGGCGTGGTGGCTGCGTCGAATCCGACCCGTTCCATGGTTGACCCGGCGATCGCGGCGCCGTCGCGCTCCATCACATACCCGTGCGCGCCGTACACGATGGCTGGCGGCTCACCCTCGGGCCACGGGAACGTCGCGATCTGGCCCCGCACGGGCTCGATGGGGAGCGAGCGCGGAAGTCCGCGAACCCGACCCGACCAGGCGCCGGCCGCGATGACGACGCTTTCGGCCTTGTGGGTATCGGACGCCGTGCGTACACCGCAGACCCGCTCACCCTCGAAGAGCAGTTGCTCTGCGGCCTCCGCCACGATCGTGGCGCCATGCACGCGCTGCGCGCTCGTCAGCAGAGCCTGTCGGAGCGCTACCGGATCGATGCCACCATCCTCCGGTGCCAATGCGGCGCCCAACGCCGTCGGCCCAACGCCGGGATGCAGGTCGTGCAGTTCCTCGGCGGAGATCCAGTTGACGGTGAACCCGCTCTGACGCTGCCACGAGATGGCGCCGCGGAGGGTGTCCACGTCCTCCTCGGTGAACGCGAGCTCCACGATCCCATCCGTCCGGTAGAGCAGGGACAGGCCGGTCTCTTCTTCGAGCTCAGGCACCAAGGTCGCGTAGTGATCGCGGGCCCGGACTGCGAGCCCGAGCATTGGATCGTCCGGCTCGGCTTCGGCAAACGGCGCGAGCATGCCCGCGGCAGCAAGTGTGGCGGAGCCCGGGGGTGGGCCGGGATCCAGCACCGTCACCGAGAGGCCGCGCCGGGCCAGCGCGTGCGCGCAGGCTGCGCCCACGACACCGCCGCCAACGACGATCACGTTACCGGCCATCGGCCGCGTCCGCGAGACATGAAACCGGAATACTCATAGCTTCGTACAGTACAGTGTCCCGTCTCTCGCTGGGAGGCAAGTGATGATGCGCACAATCCTGGGCTACGCGGTCCTCGCAGTCGTAGGACTGTTTGCTCTGAAGCTGGTGTTCGGACTCCTGAGCATCGCATTCACGCTCTTCTGGGCCGCACTGTGGCTGGCCGTGCTGGGCTTCATCTTCTACTTGGTGCTGAAGGTGATCAGTCCGCACACGGCGGCTCGGGTCCGAGAGGCGATCAAGGGCGAGAACGCCGAGTAATCAGCCGGTAGTCAGCGGTGTGACGACGGGCGGACGCGGCTACAGCCGCGTCGCGCCCGTTCTTCATGCCGGATCATGGGGTCGTGGCCGGTTCGAGGTCGATCTTCTCGGGCAGGGTGTCGTGGATCTCTCTGAGCCGGAGCGTGATCGTGGCGAACGAGAACTTCACCTTCATCTGCACGACGAGGCGGCGATCGTCATCGCTGAGCCACATCTGCGGCTCCTTCGCTTCCTCGAAGATGCCCCGACCCTGAATGGTCGGACGCACCAGGACGGTGGGGATTTCGCCGGCCGGCACGTCGAGCGTGTCCCGTTCGAGGACCTCCAGCACCACCGGGTGCCTGTCCGGTCGGAAGTACCGGTCGAACTCGTACCGTTCACCATCCTCGAGCGGCACCGTGCGGACGAAGTAGAAGAACGCCGTGTCGTCGAGGGGATTCGGAGACGAAGCCCGGACGGAGTCGACGCCGGACTCGGTGTAGTATCCGGAATCCGGGAAGATGTTGTACTCCGTGAACCGGATGTTGTTGGCTTCCTTCATGTCTTGGACGAAGCGCAGCGACGCGAAGTCTTCGAGCCGGATCCACGAGTCCATCCGATCATCGAGCCGGTAGAAGAAGGTGCCACCCCGCAGTCGAAAGACCACGTGCAACGCCGGGTCACCGCGTACCGTGTCGATCCCGGCGATGTGCATCAGGCCCTCGCCAAGCGTGAGCAGGCCGAATTTGACCTCGTAGACGAGCGTTTCGCCCACGGGCAAGGCCGACCATCGATTTTCCGGTTGGGGAGCGGGATCCTGCGCGCGCGCCGGGGTGGGGAGCACGAAGATGAGGAGCACGGCGAGGCGGAGTCGTAGGCGCATCAGTGTTCGACCTGGACGGCGGGGCGGGGGATGCTGACGGCGCGGCCGGCCCGGAAGAGAGACAGGGCGACGCCGAGCGGTCGGGCGGTCCCGAACTGTGACTCGCCCGGCTCGTGGGGCACGATGGGTACCGACGCGATCTGCCGGGCCGTCGATGCGACCCGAGCCACGAGCTCCGCCCGCGCGGGCAGGCCGTCGGTGCGCAGCAGGGCGCCGGCGTCGTCCTTCAGGCAACTCTTGAGGGTGATCAACCGGATCAGCGTGACACCCGACAAGAGATCACGAAGGCCAGGCAGGCTGATACCGGGTCGCAGGAGCCAGGGCGCGCTCCGGGCGACAAGTCGCCATCCGAATGGTTGGCCCTCGAAGGCCGATTCTCCGACAATCACGTCCGCACCGGACTCGAACCGCCGGAGCAGATCCGGAAGCACGGCCGGGGAGAAGGAGAAATCGGCGGGGAGGGTCGCGACGCAATCCCGACGCGGGCGGTCCGATCGCTCCAGCGCATCCCGGAAGAGCCCTTCCAGCGACGCGGCGAGCCCGATCGGTGGATCGTGTCTGACGAGGGTCAACGGCAACGCCCGCTGGTACGCTTCGAGGGTCTCGCCTGCACCGTCCGTCGAGCCGTCGTCCGCGACCAGGATGTGGTACTCGCGCGAGAACTCCTGGAAGACCTTGCGGAGCTTCCACAGCAGCGGCCCGACGGTCGCGGCGTTGTCCCTGGTGGCAATGCAGACGTAAAGCACGGTCCTCGTCTCCGGTATGCGCGCCCTCACCCTCGAATACCACGCATACGCCCAAAGGTTCAGGCGAGCAATCTACTCAGGGGGAGAAGGGACCACGGCGGGTCAGGTGCCGGCGGTGTCCAGTGTTGCGAAGAGCGGGCACCGTTCGGTGCTGACGGCCGCCCATGCCACGCGCATCCCGTAGAGCGGAATGACGTACCGTCCGTTGGTGACCCCGCCCAGCACCGGGAGGCCCATGGGGGGGTCGAGGTCGTAGATGAGCACGCCCTCGAAGGCGTCGGTGGAATCGTTGACGAGCATGATCCCGAATCCCGAGACCGGCGGGAATCCCTCGCCGTCGTAGGCAACGATCGGCCCATCCGGCGTCTCACCGACCAGGCCCGGCGTCGTCCCGTGCCCGGGCACTCTGGTGGCGACCGTGCCCCGGAACCCTTCGGGTACCGCCGTCAGGTGCCGGTTCCCCGTGTAGAGCAACTCGAGCGCCTTGTTGGCCGCGCCGAGGATGGCGAAGCCGCACGACGCGGAGTTTTCGGGATTGGTGGGGGTGCACGCGACGCCGGCGAGCGCGAGTGTGAGGAAACCGTAGCGCATATCTCCAATCATAGGGGTTTGCCTGGGTGCTGACCAGTCGTGGCGACCGGCTGGGCAGTCGCTTGCTTCTCCTTCTGCGGTCGGATAACGTTTCGATCGTACGATCCAACCGGTGAGGTGTGTCCGCCATGCCTACCTACGAGTATCAGTGCGAGAAGTGCCGAAAGCGATTCTCCCGCGTGGAGGCCATTTCCCAGCACGGGAAGAAGCGCCCCAAGTGTCCCAAGTGCGCATCGACGAAGGTCGTGCAGGTCTTTAGCGCGTTCTTCGCCAAGACTGCCAAGAAGAGCTAGTGTTCGAGCGCTTGCGCGACGCCATCAATGCGGCCCTGGAAGCGGCGGCTTCACCCGACGCGGGCGTTGCCGTCGGCAAGATGCGTGAGGCGGTGATTCAGGCTCGCGCGTCGCTGGAAGCGATGCGGGACGGTGTGCAGCAGACGGAGCAGCGGCTCACACTCGAGCGCCAACAGCTTGCCGACGCGGAACGCCGGGGCCGCCTCGCGCGGGAGATCGAGGACCAGGAAACCGTCGAGATCGCCGAGCGATTCGCATCGAGGCACCGCGACCGGGTGGAGGTGCTGGAGGACAAACTCGCGGCGCAACAGGGTGAGTTGACACTCGCGGAGCGAGAGTACGGCGAGATGAAGGGTCAACTCATCGCCACCGAGCGCGCGCGACCGCAGACTGACGCAGCCAGGTCGGTGGAGGCCGCGTGGCGCGACCTGGAGGCAGCCGGCATGTCGCGACCAGGGACCGACGTCGAGGGTGAGCATCTACGCTCCCAGTTGGACCGATCGGCGCGCGAGGCTGCCGCTGAGGAAAAGCTCCAAGAGCTCAAGCGCAAGATGGGCAAACAATAGGGGGAGTCGTGGAGATCAAGTCGGGTCGGATGGTCTACCTTGGGTACGGGAAGTTTTGGCGATCGGATGCGATCGTCGGGCTCAGACCGATTGCCGAGAACCGCGGACCGGGTCGTCGGACCGAGGTGTTCACATCCACAGTCGACGAACCGATCGTCGCCTCGCGCACGGAGCAGGCCATCCTTCGGGATATGGCCGTTGCCAGCGGTGAGCAGTTTCAGATGCAGGAAGCGCGCGCGATTATGGCGGATCTCATGGATGAGCTCGGCGATGTACCCGACGTGCTCCGCCGGATGCTACAGACGGAAGCACACTTCGATGTTGCGGCGTGGATCCGCCGACTGCATACCCTCACGCGTGAGGGCACGCATGAGGCGTCCGACGAACAGAGCGACTTCTTCGACTGAGGCCGGGCTCCCGGCCAGCCGGGCGTACGAGGCCGGCTGCCGTCGTCAGTCCTCGGCGCTGAAGAACGGCTCCCACTTCTCCTTCGGTGACGGTGGCGTCAACAGGCTGACGATCACCAACAGGCTCATCGAGATGAGCACGCCCGGGATCACGATGTAGTCACTGGACGCGAAGTCGAACTCCGATCCCCCGAACGTCATCACGAAGACGTCGCGCACCCCTTCGATGCGACCGAGCACGCCGATGCCGATGATCGTGCAGAGGCCACCGGCAATGCACGCGACGCCGCCCTGCGGGGTCACGCGCTTCCACAGAAATGCCGCCAGGAGCGCAGGCGTCAGACTCGCCCCGACCAGCGAGTACGCGTACAGCGCCATCTGGAGCACCGTCTGGAACTGGGTGAGCAGCACGAGCCCCAACCCACCGAACAGCACGATGAACACACGCTGCAGGCTGAGGAGTTGCTTCTCCGTCGCATCGGGCCGGATGAACCGCTGATAGATGTCGCGGCTGACGTTCGTGGAGGGGACGAGGAGGAACGTATTGCCGGTGGAGAGCACGATAGCGATGGCGGCCGCGAGCAGCCCGGCGCCCATGATCGCCGGCAAGCCATTCTTGGCGATATGCATGATCACCGTCTCCGACGCCGCCCGTCCCTCGATCCAGGTGGTGGTGGCGAGATCGGGGAACACGGCCCGCCCGACGATCGCGACGAGTGCCAACGTCGTCTCGATCAGGACGACACCGGCCACCATGCCGATGACCGCCCGGCGCGCCGCCGCCGAGTCCTTCGCCGAGAAGAACTTCTGATACATGCCGCTCTCGCCGAGCAGGAGCAGGAACGTCGGCATGGCGACGCCGATGACCCAGAGCAGGTTGTGCCCGCCCATGATGGTCATGTGGTCGGCGGGGAGGGCGTCGATCACCGCTCCCACGCCCCCGGCATCGACGATCATGTATGGAAGGGTGAGCACAACGGCCAGGGTGATGATGATGCCATTGAAGACATCGACCGTGACGATCGAGACCATCCCCGCCAGCGCGGTGAAGACGACGATCGCGGCAGCCGTGATCAGCATGCCCTGGGTCGGATTGATGGCACCGTCCGTCACGATCGTGAGGATCCAGCCGCCGCCCCGGAACTGGTAGGCGGCGATCGTGACGTAGGCCAGGATCACCGCAATCGTACCCAGGATCCGCGCGGCGCTATTGTAACGCTGCTCCAGGAGGTCCGGAACGGTGTACTGCGCGATGCGCCGCACGCGACCGGCGATGAAGTACGCGACGATGAGCCCCATCCATGCGCCGAACGAGAACCAGAGCTCCGCGATCCCCGTGCGGTAGGCGAGCCCGGCCCCGCCGAAGAGCGATCCTGATCCGATCCACGTGCAGACGAGCGTACCGACCAGCATGTAGACGGGTACGGCCCGACCGGCGACCATGAAATCGTCGTGGCTCTTCACGGTGCGCGAGCGCCACAGACTGACGCCGATGAGGGCGAGCGGATACGCCAGGACGACCACGACGAGGAGGTTCATACCGATGCTCCCGGGCGATGACAGGGATCAGAGGGGTCGCGAGAAGATGGTGGTCGGGCGGCCGCTTGGCAACGCGCACCGACGCCGGTCACACGTCGTTGCCCCCATGATGGCAGGCGACCTGCCGGGCGGACGCCGTCGGGCGCAGCACCGGTCGCTCGGTCCGGCAGCGCGCGTCTCGTTCCGGGTGACCGCACACGCCGACATACGGACATCCGGATGCACCTGCGTCTCCTGCTTCGTCGGACCGTGCCGGTCTCGATTCGAGTCGTTCAGAGCCCGGGACGGTGGACAAGAGCGCCGCGGTGTACGGGTGTTTCGGGTCGGCGAACAGTGCCGTGCGATCGCCCGTCTCGACGATCCGGCCGCGGTACATCACCACAACGGCGTCGCAGAGATGGCGCACGACGGCCAGGTCGTGAGCAATGAACAGGTACGTGAGTCCATGCCGCTCCCGAAGGTCGGCGAGCAGGTTGAGCACTTGAGCTTGAATTGAGACGTCGAGGGCCGAGACGGGTTCGTCCAGAACGAGGAGCTCGGGTTGGACCGACAGAGCCCGTGCAATGGCGACCCGTTGCCGTTGTCCGCCCGAGAGCTCGTGGGGGTACTTGCTCGTCAAAGCGGGATCCAGGCCCACGTCCTCGAAGAGCGCTGCCACATGGTCCGCGAGAGCGGCTCCCGTATGGAGGCCGTGCACCATCACCGGCTCGCGGATGGCGTCGCCCACCGTCACGCGGGGATTGAGCGATCCGGTGGCGTCCTGAAACACCAACTGCATCCGTCGGCGCAGCGCGCGAAGCGTCATACTGTTCGCCGCGTGCACGTCGATCCCGTCGAACTGGACGGAGCCTGTTGTCGGGGCGAGCAAGCCGAGCAGGATGCGAGCGATGGTCGTCTTGCCGCTGCCGCTCTCGCCGACCAGCCCGACGGTCTCCCCGCGCCGCACGTGCAGCGTGACGTCGTCGAGTGCTCGGTGCTCGCGGCCCGCCTGGAACAGGCCCCGTCGCGTGAGGAACACCTTGCTCACGCCCGTTATCGAGACGAGTGGGTGTTCGGTCATGGCGAGCGCCGCGCAGGCTCTTCGGTCAGCCAGCAGCGCACGTCGCGCTCCTCGGCCGCACGGACAAGTGGCGGGAGGGTCTCACGGCATCGCGCCCAGGCGGAGCCGCACCGGGGATGGAATCGACAACCCCGGGGCCACTGGGTTGCGGATGGCACGCTTCCCGGGATCGTCGGGAGGCGCGCGATCGCGCGATCCGCGCGGGGCGTGGCATCGATCAGCGCCCGCGAGTACGGGTGGACGGCCTCGCTGAACATCGCGCGCGTGGGCGCCACCTCCACGAACTGGCCCCCGTACATGATCGCGGTGCGGTCCGCGAGCTGCGCGACGACGCTCAGGTCGTGGGAGATCACGATCATCGCCATGCCGAGCCGTCGTCTGAGGTCGGCGAGCAGCTGCAGTACCTGCGCCTGGACGGTGACGTCCAGCGCCGTCGTGGGTTCGTCGGCGATGAGGATCGTCGGCTCACACGACAACGCGATGGCCAGCATCACGCGCTGCTGCAGGCCGCCGCTCAACTCGTGCGGGTACGCATCGATCCGCTCCTCGGGCTCCGGCACGCCCACGAGGTCCAGCAGTTCGATGGCGCGGTCGCGAGCGGCACGGCGACCGACGGTACGATGAGCACGGATGGTCTCGGTGATCTGCTCGCCAATCCGCAGCACGGGGTTCAGGCTCCCAGCCGGATCCTGGAACACCATGGCAATCTCGGCACCGCGAATCTCGCGTAACGCCGCCGCTGGGAGCGTCAGGAGGTTACGCCCTCGGTAGTCGACGACGCTCCCCGAGCCGATCCGTCCAGGCGCATCGATAAGGCGCAGGAGCGAGAGGGCGGTCACGGACTTCCCCGAGCCCGACTCGCCCACGATGCCGAGCGTTTCCCCCTCGGCGAGGTCGAACGACACGCCGTCGACCGCGGTCGTCGGGGTCAGGCCGGTGCCGAACGTGACCCAGAGGTCCCGGACGCTCAGGATCGTACTCACTGGCCGCGCGGGTTGAAATGGCGACGAAGCCCGTCGCCGAGCAGGCTGAATGCCAGCACTGTGATCACGACCGCGACGCCGGGAAACACGGCGACCCACGGTGCAACGCGCAGTGCCGCCTGGCCTTCCGCGATCATCTGGCCCCATGACGGTGTCGGCGGGCGCACGCCGAGCCCGAGGTAGGACAGCCCGGCCTCGAGCAGGATCATCTGACCGATACCCAGGGCCACCGTGACGCTCATGGGTGCGGCGAGGTGGGGCACGACGTGGCGCACAATCGTGCGCAGGGGGCCGAGCCCGAGTGCACGGGCAGCCTCGACGAATGTTCGGGACCGCAGGCTGAGCACCTCCGCGCGGATGATGCGGCTCGTGTCGAACCAGCTCGTCAGGCCGAGGACGAGGACGAGGCCGATCGTCCCGAGTTCAGGCCACAGCGCCACGACCATCAGCACGAGAAAGATGCGGGGGATCGCGAGACCGGCATCTACGACACGCATCAATGACGAATCCACCCAACCGCCCACCCACCCTGCCGCGATCCCGACAACCGTTCCAAGCGTTACGGAAAGGAAGACGGCGATCGCGGCGATGCTGATCGAGATGCGCGCGCCGAACAACACCCGGCTGAGAACATCGCGGCTGTAGAAATCGGTCCCGAACGGGTGTGTGAGGGAGGGAGCGGCATACTGCCGACTCACGAGGTCGATCTGTGTGCTCGGGTCATAGGCCGTGAGTAATGGTGCCAGTGCGGCTCCCACGCAGAGGAGACCGATGAGGCCGGCGCCAATGCCGACGTCGCGGCGGCGAAAGGACGGGAGGCGGATCACGCGACCGAAGCCTCCCGGGTCCGCGGATCCACCAGATGGTACAGCACGTCCGCGAGGAGATTCCCGACGACGACGAGGATCGCAGCCAGGATGGCGGTGCCGGTGACCACGGCATAATCGCGCGCTTCAATCGCGTCTACCGTCAGCTTGCCCATCCCGGGCCAGCTGAACACCGTTTCCACCAGAACGGTACCCGACAGCAAGACGGGGAATGCGAGTCCGAAGAGCGTCACGGTGGGCAGCAGTGCGGTACGCAGGGCGTGCCGAACGAGGACCGCTCGCTCCGGCAGACCCTTTGCCCGAGCCGTGCGGATGTAATCCTGGGACACGACGTCGAGCATGGCCGCTCGCTGAAACCGTGCCGTCGTGGCGGCCCCAGCGAGCCCGAGGGTGATCGCAGGGAGTGCGAGGTGGGTGAGGCGATCCCACGCTCGCCCCAGAGCGGATAATTGGCCGTAGGTGACCGGGTCGGTGGCGCCGGTGGCCGGCAGCCATTGGAGACCTTCGGCAAAGACCAGCACGAACACGACCCCGAGCCAGAACACCGGTGTCGAGTAGACCGTCAACGTCAGCACCGAGATGGCGGTGTCGCCTCGCGAGCCGGGATGTGCCCCTTGCCACGCACCCGCGGCGATGCCCAGCGCGAACATGATGGTGAGGCCGGCCGCGGCGAGTAGGACGGTGTTCCCGATGCGGTCGCGGATCGCATGCCAGGCGGGGCGGTGCTCGCGGAACGAGTACCCGAGATCCCCCCGGACCAGGTTGCCGAGGTAAAGGCCGTACTGCACGACGACCGGTCGATCGAGTCCGAAGTTCCGTCGCTGCTGCTCGATGACGTCCCGAGAGATCAGCGTCGACTCGGCGACGCGGGTCAGCGGGTCGCCCGGCGCCAACTGGAGCAGCACGAAGGTGATCGTGGCGACCAGGAACACGATGCCCACCGCATGAAGCAGTCGTGCTCCGACGTAGCGGATCATCCTAGGGGGCAGCCTGATCCCGGGTGATCATGGCGGCCGTGGGCACGGTCCACTCGGGCAGTGTCGCCGTCGCGTTGTCACCCCTGATCGTCACGTTCTGCAATCGGCGGTGGACGCCAGCCAGCGGTACCGACGCACTCAGCCAAATCGCGGCAGCGTCCTCGTTGATAATGCCGAGGGCCTCGGCCCAGAACGCCCGAGCCGATGCGAGGTCGGTGGCGTCGATGGCGTGGGTGACCGCACGATCGAACGCGGGATTTGCGTACCGACCGTAGTTGTACCCGCCTATTGCCGCCTCACTCCACACCTCGGCGATCGCGGACGGGCTCGGATCCCCACCGTACGATCCGAACAGCACGTCGAATGCGCCAGCGTCGGCCTGCTCCAGGAAGGTGCCGAAGTCGACCTCGACGAGTCGGACATCGATGCCCAAACGCCGGAGTTGTTCTTGCGCGATGATGGCCATGCGACGCCGCTGCGTGCTGGTGACCGGCAGCGTGATACCGAAGGACAGCATCGTGCCGGAGCGATCGAGGATCCCATCGCCGTCGGAATCGTGCCAGCCCAGCTCCCCCAGCGCGCGACGCGCTCCCGCCGAGTCGAAGGGCAACTGCACATGGTCATCGCCGCTGATCCAGTACGCCGGACTCAACGGACCACCTGCAGTCGCGCCTGCGGGACCGTCGACGGCCCGCACGATCGCTTCGCGATCTACACCCATGGTGATGGCGCGTCGGAGCCGGACATCCGCGAAGAGCGGGTGCGGTCGATTCACGTCGTCCGCACGGCGGAGGTTAAACACCATGTAGTTGTAGATCGTGGAGGAGAGATACGGCACCCTCGTCAGGTCCTCGTCTTCCTCCACTTGTTGCTGAGCCTCGGGAGTCAGATACCTGAAGAGGTCGGCCTCGCCCGAAAGTAGTTGAGAGAGGGCGGCATCCGGACTGCCGGCGAAGCGCCAGATCACCCGCCGGATGCCCGGCCGGCCCCCGACAAAGTCCGGGTCACCCTGGAGTTCCAACGACTGCCCGGCCACCCAGTTGGCGAATCGGTACGGCCCGGATCCGATCGGGGCCCGTCCGAAGGGATGTGATACGAACGCTGTACGCGGGACCGTGTCGAGCAGGTGTTCGGGGATAATCCACAGGTGGTACACCGCATCGAACAGCTGTTCGGGATACTGCTTGGCAAAGTGGAAGGCCACCGTGGAGGCGTCGCGTGCGGTGACGGAGTCGATGCGGGACAACCGCGGGCGCGCAGGCGATGCGACGAGCGTGTCCCGGTAGACCGCGAAGCTGAACACCACGTCAGCTGCCGTCACGGGCATGCCGTCGTGCCAACGTGCCTGGGTGTTCAGAGTGAACACGAGCGTCCGGGGATCCTCGAACGTCCATGAGGACGCCAGCTTCGGCACGTACGAAGCGGTATCGACCGTATTCAACTGCGGGCCGATATCGGCCAATTTGAGAAAGACGAGGTCGACAATCGACCGCGCAACGTCCGACTGGGCGACAGGAGGCATGAGAACGTCGGCCTCGGCCGGGTCGGTGACAACGACGGTTCCGCACCACCCGTCGGGACATTGCGGGGATTCGGCGCAGCCGGCCAGCAGGAGTGCCGCCGCAGCGGTCAGACGGCCGAGCGCACGCAAGAGCGTGTGGAGGCCGCTATCGCCTCCACGTCCAGTCGTCGCTGGTGAACCGCGCCACGTCCGCGACGGTCGGCTCGGTCCGGTGGTCCTCCCAGCGTCCGGGCCACGTCGTGCGTGCTTCGGCGATGATGGCATCGGCGACCTCCGTAAAGGTGACGGGGCGACGCAGGATCGTGCCGAGGGCGGTCGAGGTCGGGTCGAGTGCTTGACCGACCGTGACCTGCGTGACGATATGTTGCCCGTCTTCTAACAGTATAGACCCATGCTGCAGGAAGGCGGCGCCCTCGCGAATCTGGGCGCTGCCGACGAGCTTCTGCGTTCCCGAGATCAACTCGCCCCCGACCGGACTCGCGAAGCACGCGCCCACGTCCGGCGTGTGACTGCGCGCACGCCGTCTGTCTGCCAGCGTCACGTCCACGTCGAGCCGTCTCAGGGCGCGCGCCAGCATGCGGTGAATCCTAATGTAGGCCTCCCGCAGCGACCCGAACATCGCGCAGGGCGCGGCGATCGCGTACGTCACTTCCGCCTCATGCCAGACGGCGCGCCCGCCGGTTGGCCGGCGCACGGTGGCGAGACCGAGCGCGGCGATACGCTCCGGGTCGTATCGGTCACGTGCGGCCTCGTTGCGGCCGAAGGAGAGACACGGTGGGGACCAGCGGTACAGCCTGAGCGAAGCAATGCCCTCCTTTGCATCGCGCAGGAGGGCATCGTCTACTGCCATGTTCTCCGCTCCGGACCGGCCATCCGCCTCGACGAGGAGCCGCCACCGCGGCATGACGTCGGTTCCGTTCTGCGTCACGCGGCTCCGGCGGGCTCGTACGCCTCCATCGGTGGGCAGGTGCACACGAGATGGCGGTCGCCGAACGCAGCATCCGCACGCCCCACTGGAGGCCAGACCTTGTGTGCGCGCACGGCCGCCGTTGGGAAGCCGGCCCGCTCCCGCGAGTAGGGGTGGCTCCAGTTATCCGCCAGCAGGTCCTCGAGCGTGTGCGGGGCGTTGCGCAGGAGATTGTCCTCGCCGTCGGCCCGGCCGTCTTCGATCTCTCGGATCTCGTCACGGATCGCGATCATGGCTTCGATGAAGCGATCGAGCTCTTCCATGCTCTCGCTCTCAGTCGGCTCGACCATCAACGTTCCTGCGACCGGGAAGGACACGGTAGGGGCGTGAATGCCGTAGTCCATCAACCGGGTCGCGATGTCACTTACGTCCACGCCCGCCGAGGTTTTGAAGGGCCGCGTGTCGAGAATGCACTCATGTGCGATGAGGCCCTCGCGACCGGCGTAGAGTAACTCGTAGTGCCCGCGCAGCTTGTGGGCGATGTAGTTGGCGTTCAGGATCGCAACCTTCGTGGCTTCCGTGAGCCCGTCGCTTCCCATCATGCGGATGTAGGCCCACGAGATCGGCAGGATCGATGGGCTGCCCCACGGTGCGGCCGACACGGTGCCGCACGAGTCTGCGTTGCCGAGGGGCACGACCGGGTGGTCCGGGAGATGCGGCACCAGATGGGCGGCAACGCCGATCGGGCCCATGCCGGGTCCGCCACCCCCGTGGGGAATGCTGAAGGTCTTGTGGAGATTCAGGTGACACACATCGGTGCCGATGTCACCCGGCCGGCAAATCCCGACGAGCGCGTTCATGTTCGCGCCGTCCAGATAGACCTGGCCCCCGTTCGTGTGGATGATCTCGCACATCTCGCGGATGGTCGTCTCGAAGACACCATGCGTCGACGGGTACGTGATCATGAGCGCGGCGAGATTGTCTCGGTGCTGCTCGGCCTTGGCGCGCAGGTCCTCCATATCGACGTTGCCCCCGTCGTCGGTCTTCACCGTCACGACGGTGAGGCCTGCCATCACGGCACTCGCTGGATTGGTCCCGTGCGCCGAACGCGGGATCAGGCAGATGGACCGGTGCCCCTCACCCTGTGCCTTCTGGTAGGCTCTGATCACCAGGAGACCGGTGAACTCGCCCTGCGAACCGGCGTTGGGCTGGAGCGAGACCTCCGCGAATCCCGTGATTTCCCGCAGGTCGGATCGGAGTTCGTCGAATAGTTGCGCGTAGCCCGCGGCTTGCTCGGGCGGGGCGAACGGATGAATCGCGCCGAGCTCGGGCCAGCTCACGCCGACCATCTCGGCCGTTGCATTGAGCTTCATGGTGCACGAGCCGAGCGGGATCATCGAGGAGGTGAGCGAGATGTCCCGGTCCTCGAGGCGCTTCAGATACCGCAGCATCTCCGTTTCCGAGTGATATCGGTTGAAGCACGCATGCTG
>JBDHJO010000152.1:0-7185 GCA_039586875.1 Gemmatimonadota bacterium
CGCATCCCGCCAACTGGGGTGTCGTCGTGGAACTCGACGCGCACGCGCAGATCTACACGGCGCGCTCAGCTCACGGATCGGCGCATCCCTACGATCGTGAAGTCCCGCTCATCTTCCTGGGTGCGGGGATCTCCCCGCTGCGCGACACGACATCGGCTCGCACCGTCGATATCGCCCCGACCCTGGCCGAGCTCGCGGACCTCACGCCTCCGCCGACAGTCGACGGCATAGTGCTCGAGATTCGCTGAGGTGCGCCACGCGCACGGCAGCAGGCTTCTGAGATCCTACGGCGTGCCTGCCGTCGGGATCCAGTCCAGGCGCTGCACTTCCGCCCACCCTACCGCCTCGAGTTGCTCGGTATCCTGGACCACCCCGACCGCGGCGATGGGCACCGGGTCGCGGTTGAACGCCGTGCGGTAATCGAGAAACGGGCCGCTTCCGCGGCGGTACGGAGCACCCACACGATCCGATCATCCCCCGTCCAACTGGCAAACCATGCACCGGTGGCTTCGGCATTGCCCCACGTGTAGAACAGCATGCGCCGGTCGCGGAAGACCACGAGGAGTCGGACGGGACTGTCGTCGGCGTCGCGGTGGCGCAGATCGGCACCGTCGATCGGCGTGCCGGTGCGCCAACGCCAACTTAGCGTGCCGGGTTCCGGCCGGATCTGTTCGGCGAGTTCGTAGACCGCAAAACCCGCTGCACCCGTTCCCTCGACGCGCAGCACACCGCCATCCAACACCTGGAACGCGGGTTTCGGCGCGCCGCGCACACCACGTAGATCCCAGTCAGGCGGGAGGCCGGGACCACTCGGGGTGTCCGGTAGATTCGTGAGGCAACAGGCGGCGAGGAGCAACGACAGCATGGTCGGTCAGCGCTTTCGGAACCGCAGGCCGACGATCACCGCCACGACGGCAATGACGACGATCCACCAGAAGGCCGTGAGCAGCGTGCCAAGGAACCCCATGGATTCTCGTACCCACTGGGCGCCCGGGGGTTCATGCCCGGGCGAAGGACCTACGGCGTCGCCGCGGCCGCCAGCTCCCCGCTGAGCAGCTCGACCAGCCGGCTCATCGCGGCGACCTGCGCGTCGGGCCCCGCACCGCCGATGGGCTCGGACAGCACCGACGACCCATGCTGCACGTGCCCGTTCGTCGTCACCGTCCATGCCGCGTCGAGCACGACCGTGCCGTCCACGGTGGGCTCGAATCGCTTGATGTCGACGTCGAACGTGATCGCCGGCTCGAGGTCGCGGCGCCACGGGTAGACGAGGCTCTGGGACGCACCAAGATCGGCGGTCAGGTTCGCTGCCAGCGTCTCGAGGAACGTCGTGCGCAGCGGCTGCGCCCATCGGTGGGTCTCTGATGGGTTCACCTCGCTCGGCCCGATGCGCGTCACGATCGCCTGACGATCGAGATAGTCCGGGATCGTCACGGGCCCGACCCCGATCACAGGCCCGGCCGCAGTCGTGGACGTCCCCGTCGCCGCGGGCGCCGGCGCGAGGACGAAATAGCGTGTGACATCCGCCGTTGGGCCCATCTTGATGCAGGCGGTCGCGCTCGCGGCCACGAGGAGCAATATGGAAAGACGGCGGCTCATGGCTGTTCCTCCTGCAGACGGCCGCGCAGGAGCGCGCCGGGATTGCGTTCCAGGAATTCGAGCAACTCCCTCAAGGCTCGTGCGGCGCCGCCGAGTTCCGACAGCGACTGTTCAAGACCGACGGCAACCGGCGACTCCGGATCGACGGCGGCCTGAATGGTGCGCAGCGTTGCATCGAGCGTCTGCAGCGTTTCGTTCAGCTGTTCCGTTGCATCCGCCGCCCGCTCCGCCAACCGCGGCACCTGTTGGTCGAGACGCTCCGAAAGATCAGCCAGGGACTGGAGGGCGGCGCCGGCGGTACCGAGCGTGGAATCAAGCGTCGCCCGAAGTTCGTGAATGCGGACATCGGCCACTGATGAATCCGCACGCTCGGCCAGCCGTGACAGCCGACGAATGAGCCCGGCGATGTCTGCCGCACGCAATTCGTCCACAAACGCATGAAGATCCGCCTGCAACCCGCCCGCGTCGAACACCGGAATCTCGGGATGATCGTGTTCCGGATCCTGCGCAAAGACCATTGGCGCGTCCGGGAAGAAATCCAACTCGATGTATCGCTGTCCGGTCACGAAGCTCTCGAGCCCCATTTGTGCCCGCAGCCCGATCCCGAGCAGTTCCTCGAGGTACTCGGGATCCCCGATGCGGTCTCCGGCCGCGCCTCGCTTGCGCACCAGCCGCTCGTCCACCTCATAGATGACGGGCACGCGGGACAGATCGATCTGCTCGTCCAACGTGAGGTATACACCTCGCACCTGGCCGATGGTGATTCCGCGCAGCTTCACGGGTGCGCCGGTCCTGAGGCCGGACACCGAGCCGCTGAAGTAGCTGACGAACGTGTGCTTGCGACTGAACAACGCCCCGGACCCCAGCACGAGTACCGCGACCACCAGCAGGGCCGCCCCCATGAGCACGAACGCCCCCACCCGTTTGGGATGCCATGTAGCCATCAGTCTGCTCCCTCGTTGCCGTCTCGTCCGCGGTGCAGAAAGCGGCGGACAGCGGGAATCTCCGAGTGATCTCGAAGTTCCCGCGGATTACCTCTCGCGATCATGGTGCGGGTCTCCACGTCCAAGAAGATGCTGTCGGTGCCGATGGTGAAGATGCTGTCGAGTTCGTGGGTGACGATGACGATCGTCGCTCCAAGGCTGTCACGCAGTTGCAGGATCAGGCGGTCGAGCAACGTCGACGAGACCGGGTCCAGACCGGCCGACGGCTCGTCGAAGAACAGGATATCGGGATCGAGGGCCATCGCTCTGGCGAGCCCTGCCCGCTTCTGCATCCCACCGCTGATCTCCGACGGATAATAGTCCTCGAAGCCGCGGAGGCCGACGAGCGCGAGTTTGAGGCTCGCGACATCCCGAATGTCTGTTGGGCTCAGATCGGTGAATTCCTGCAGGGCGACAGCGACGTTCTCGGCCAAGGTCATGGAACTCCACAACGCACCGGTTTGGAAGAGCACGCCCGTGCGCCGGAGCATCCGGGTGCGGTCATCCTCGGCGGCACCGGTGAAGTTCTCCCCATAGAACTCGATCTCACCGGCGAGCGGCTCCTGCAACCCGAGAAAGTGGCGCAGCAGCGTGCTCTTGCCGCACCCGGATCCACCCATGATGACGAAGACCTCACCCGCGCGGATCGAGAAGTCGAGATCGCGCATCAGCACGAAGCTGCCGAACCCCATCGTGAGGTTCCGGACCGTAATCGGATCAGAGGCCGAGGGCATAGAACAACACGGCGAAGAGGCCGGCGGCAGAGATAATAAGGAGGATACCGGTCACGACGGCCGACGTGGTCGCCTGCCCCACCGCTGCCGCCGTCCGGCCCGACAGCATGCCGCGCCAACAGCCGGCGATCGCCACGAGCCCGCCGTAGACGGTGCCCTTGAACAGACCGCCGAACAGGTGGTCCAGGCCGACCGCATCGAAGGTCTGCTGGAAATACAGCGTGGGTGACAAATCCAGCATTAGAATGCCCACGAGGGCGCCGCCAAGCACACCGAGCACGTCGGCGTAGAGTGTCAACAGCGGCATCATGAGGAAGAGTGCGATCACGCGCGGCAACACGAGGTAGTCCATCGGGGAAATGCCGGTGGTGCGGAGCGCATCGATCTCCTGGTTCGACTGCATCGTGCCGAGGGATGCCGCGAAGGCCGCCCCCGAGCGGCCCGCCATGACGATCGCGGTCATGATGGCGGCCATGTCCCTGACCATCGCGATCCCGACGAGGTCGGCGACGTACACCGCAGCACCGAACTGCCTGAGTTGTGCGGCGCCGACGAACGCCAGGATGAGCCCGACCAGGAAGTTGATGAGGGCGACGACGCCAAGGGCGTCCACGCCGACCTGCTGCATGATGAGCCCGAGATCGCTCTTGCGATACCGCGCCCGTCCCGTGACGAAGCGCCCGAGCGCTTCGCCGATCTCACCGAAAAAGCCGACGAAACCCTGGATCTCGTCGTGGAGCCTGACGGTGGCGCGCCCCACGCGTTCGACGAAGGGCGGCGTGACGTCCGCGCGGCGTGCATCGCGCTTTTCCGGTACCGCGAGCGCGAGTTCCAGGAGTTTGGCCAGTCCCTCGGGCACACCGCCGAGATCGAGCTCACACTCCTGGGCGCGAATCGCATCGGCCGCTTGGAGCAGGAAGGACACGAGTGCGGAATCCCACGCACCGAGATCTCCCGCCTCGACGCGCACGGTGTCACCCCGCGGGAGGCTCCGAAGACCGGCCAGCACGCCCGCGGTGTCAGCCGCCGCGCCTCCCAGGTGCCAATCACCGGCCAGCCGCAGGACGGAGGCGTCCGGGCGCTGTTCGAGCGTAACGGCTGCGGTCCGATCTGCCACAGTGCTCACGGGTCGGCTAGGGTCTCACTGCATCGAAAGGGGTCACGGAATGGAGGAAGGTCATCGGCGACCCCGCGTGTCGCAAGGGGCTACGAGGATCCGGAATCAGCCGTACGTTGTGTGGACACTGCCCCTGGAGACCGCCATGCTGAACCTCGAACAGCGCGACGACATCGACCCCATCTGCCCCTACTGCGAAGAGACGATCCGCTCGTTGGCCTTCCGCGAGCTCAACAGCGTCCTCGGCCGGCGGTACGTCTACTTCTGCAGCCTGTGCCGCGCCGTGCTCGGCGTCACGCACCGGAAGGGATTCTGGATGGGATGAGGGGCACGGCTCCGTGCCGGTGCCCAACCCGAGCGTGCACCGCAGTCGCGGTGAAGATGCGCACGTGGGTGATTGGCTGATAGATTCCGTCGGCGTTGGCAACGCGGTGTATCGCCTGTAACGCGCCGCAACACCCATGACCTCGAGGGAAACCCAATGACGTCAGACAGCGGCCGCCTCTCGGTCAAGGAGAAGCTCGGCTACGGCCTGGGGGACACGGCTTCCCACTTCGTGTGGGACATGGTCGGCTTCTGGATCCTGATCTTCTACACCGACACGTTCGGGATCTCGGCGGCCGCGGCCGGCACGATCATGCTCATCGCGCGGTTCTGGGACATGGCCAGCGACCCGCTGATGGGGGTGATCTCCGACCGCACGCGCACCAAGTGGGGGAAGTTCCGGCCGTACATCCTCTGGATGGCCCTGCCCTACGGCGTGCTCGCGGTGCTGGCGTTCTCGACACCGGACCTCGGACAGACCGGCAAGGTCATCTACGCAGCGGTGACCTACCTGCTCCTGATGACCGCCTATACCGCGATCAACCTGCCCTACTCGTCCCTGGGTGCGGTGATGACGTCGGACTCGTACGAGCGGACGAGCTTGAATACCTACCGGTTCGTCTGCGCGTTCATCGGGCAGCTGATCGTCTCCGGGCTCGCCCTGACCCTGGCCCACCGCTTCGGTCAGGGCGACACCGCACGAGGCTACCAGCTCACCGTCGTGCTCTTCGCGGTGATCAGCTTCGCGCTCTTCCTCATCACGTTCCGGACGACCCGGGAACGCATCCAGCCACCGAAGGCGCAGCAGGACTCGCTCAAACAGGACTTCAAGATTCTGCTGCGCAACCGGCCGTGGATCATTCTCGCCACCGTCGGGATCATCTCCTTCATCATGTTCGCGCTGCAGAATCTCTCCATGGCCTTCTACTTCAAGTATTACGTGGGCCGCGAGGAGAGTGTCCAGCTGTTCAACGTGGTGGGGAGCGTCGCCCTGATCGTGGCACTGCCGCTTTCCAAACCGCTCGCGCAGCGGTTCGGGAAGAAGAACGTGTTCATCGCCAGCTCGATCATCTCCGGCACGTGCTTCAGCCTGCTGTACCTGCCGGGTGCGGAAAGCGTCGGCGCGCTGTACACCCTGAACGTGCTGGGCAAGATGGCGTACGCGCCGGCCGTGCCACTCTTGTGGACCATGATTGCGGATGCCGCCGACTACGGGGAATGGACGACCGGGCGGCGGGCCACGGGCCTCTTCTTCTCGGCCGCCACGTTCGCGCAGAAGGGCGGCTGGGGCATCGGCGGCGCATTGGCCGGCTGGATGCTCGCCGCCTTCGGCTATGTCGAGCAGGCCGCTGAGCAGACCGCCCTCGCCCTCACCGGGATCAAGCTCTTGATCTCGGTGTTCCCGGGCCTCCTCTACATCTCCTGCGCGTTCGTGCTGCTCTTCTACACGATCGACGCCGCAACCTGCGACACGATGAAGCGTGAGCTGGACGAGCGCCGCGAGCGCGAGGCGACGGCGGGTGCGTGAGCCGGCCCGGTGCGCGCGTCCCCGCCTGGTGACCTCGAGAATGATGAGCGCATGAACGACGCCCCCGTCCACATCGGATCCGCCCGCCTCCACGCGTCGGCCGATGCCGTCCACGGCGACTACGTGTCGATCGGCGAGGAGCGGTACTACCGCATCGCCAACTACGACCGTATGCCGCCGTTCTTCATGAGCATCGTGAGCGGCTCGAACCACTGGCTGTTCATCTCGAGCAACGGCGGGATGACGGCGGGGCGACGAAACGCGGACAACGCGATCTTCCCCTACTACACGGAAGACAAGATCCACGACAACTGGGATCACACCGGGTCCAGAACGATCGTGCGGGTCGCCGTCGACGGTACCCGGCGGCTGTGGGAACCCTTCACCCGACAGTGCGGCACGCTCTACCGCATCTCCCGCAACGTCTACAAGAACGTGTTCGGCACCACGCTGATGTTCGAAGAGGTGAATCACGACCTCGAGCTCGTGTTCCGCTACACGTGGACGTCGTCCGACCGGTTTGGGTTCGTGAAGCGTGCCGAGCTTCAGAATACCGGTACAGAGGCCCGCTCGGTGGAAATCCTGGACGGGATCGAGAACATCCTTCCGTGGGGCATGGCGGAGTTCTTCCAGAGCAAGTACAGCTGCCTCGGAGACGCGTACAAACAGAACGAACTGGAGACCGACAGCGGCATCGCGACGTTCGCCTTCAGCTCCATCCCCGGTGACAGCCCCGAGCCCGCCGAGGCACTCCGGGCAACGGTGTGCTGGTCCACCCGTCCGCCGGAGACGGTGCGGCTGCTCTCGTCGCTGCAACTCGATGCCTTCCGCGCGGGCCGCGATGTGCATCCCGAGACCCGCATGTGCGGGCGCCGCGGATCCTACTTCGTCCACGAGGCG
>JBDHJO010000153.1:0-10788 GCA_039586875.1 Gemmatimonadota bacterium
AGACTTACCACCCGTCCTTCTCGATCGACCCCGACGGTGAGCGCATCCTGATCACCAGCCTCGGAACCGACGGTTCGGACATCAACCTCATTCTCGTGCAGAACTGGTTCGAGGAGATTCGCGGCCGGTTCCGGGGGGAGCGGTAACGTGGGAGAGGACACCGCACGCCTGAGCACGGCGATCGCCGACCGGTACGTGATCGAGCGGGAGCTCGGGGCGGGCGGGATGGCCACGGTCTACCTGGCGCACGATGTGAAGCACGATCGCAAGGTGGCGCTCAAGGTGCTGCGACCGGAGTTGGCCGCGGTGATCGGCGCCGAGCGGTTTCTGCACGAGATCAAGGTCACGGCCAACCTGCAGCACCCCCACATTCTCGCACTGCACGATTCGGGTGAGGCCGACACGTTCCTGTTCTACGTCATGCCGTACGTCGACGGCGAGTCGCTCAGGGATCTGCTGGACCGTGAAAAGCAGATGGGCGTGGACGAAGCCGTCGAGATCGCGCGAGACGTGGCGTCCGCTTTGGACTACGCGCATCGGCAGGGCGTCATCCACCGCGACATCAAGCCCGAGAATATTCTGCTCCACGACGGTAAGCCGGTGGTCGCCGACTTCGGAATCGCGCTAGCCTTGAGCCATGCCGGTGGGAGCCGGCTGACGGAGACGGGACTCAGCATCGGGACCCCACACTACATGAGTCCCGAGCAGGCGATGGGCGATCGGGAGCTCGATGCCCGGAGCGACGTCTACTCGCTCGGGGCGATGCTCTACGAGATGCTGGCCGGTGATCCTCCGTACACCGGATCGACGGCGCAGGCCATCGTCGCCAAGGTCATCACGGAGAAGGCACCGCCGGTGACGGCGGCGCGCGACACCGTGCCCACGCACGTCGCCGCGTCGATCGGCAAGGCGCTGAACAAGCTGCCGGCCGACCGATTCCACTCGGCGGCGGAGTTTGCGGCCGCACTGTCGAACGCAGGGTTCACCGCCGCGCTGCCGGCATCGGAACTCGTAGCAGCGCGGTCGATGTGGAATCCGCTGAGCAAAGGACTGGCATTGGCGGCTGCGGCGCTGACGGTGGTGGCCGGTTGGGCGCTGCTCCGGTCCGATCCCTCGGCCGACGTCACGAGGTTCACGGTGCTCCTACCCGAGGATCAGGCCTTGTACTTCAGCGGTCAGGGGCAACCACCGCGATTGACCATTTCCCCGAGCGGGCGTGACCTGGTCTATGTGGGACCCGGGGAAGCAGGTCCACGCCTCTGGCGCCGACGGCTCGATCAGCTGGATGCGCAGCCGCTGCCGGGAACGGACGGGGCGTTCGCACCGCACTTCGGCCCGGACGGTGACCGCGTCGCGTTCATGCTCGGCGCGAACGCGCGGGCGATCAAGGTGGTGTCGGTGAGCGGGGGACCGCCGGTCACCGTGGCGGACTCGGGTGTGGGCAGTAGCGCCTCCTGGGGGCCGGACGATCACCTCTATTTCCTCGACCAGTCACAACGGCTCGTCAAGCGCGTCGCTGCGACAGGAGGACCGGTCGAAGACGTGGTCGCTCTCAGCGGTCCCGAAGGCATGCGGTTTGCCTGGCCATCCGTGTTGCCCAATGGGCGTGCCATTCTCGTCACCGGCGGTATGGACCAGGTCGTATCGTTGCGCATGCCGGGGAGCCTCACGACCTTCGGCCACCAGTCGACACCGGACCAACTCACGCAAGGCGGTCTGCGTGCGCGGGAGGAGTCGCAGGTCATCGTGTTCGACTTGGAGACCGGTGAGCCGCACGCCTCGGTGCAGGGCAACAACGGCGTGTACACCTCGTCCGGCCATCTGGTATACGTGACCGGATCGGCGATGGCGGGCACCATGGTCGGTGCCTTCGCGAGCGCGACCCTCATGGGAGCCCCATTCGATCTGGGGGGCATGGAGGTGGGCCGGCCGATGTCGCTCATCGAGGGCCTCGACCTCCGGTACGGCGGTGCCACCGACATCGCCATTGCCGACAACGGCACGCTCGTGTACACCACCCCGGGCTTCAATGCGCCCGAAGAACCCGTGTGGGTGAGCCGATCGGGCCAGACGCGCAAGATCGACCCGAACTGGACCCGCGATATTGAGTTCGAGGGCCTGGCCTTGTCACCCGATGGCCGACGGTTGGCCGTGGTTATCGAGGGCGGCAGCCGCGGCGACGTGTGGATCAAGGAACTCGACGAGGGCCCGCTCTCGCGCCTGACCTTCGGTGGCGAGTACAACGGGTACCCGTCGTGGACACCGGATGGGCGTTCGGTGGTCTACGCATCGCTTCGGGACGGCGAATGGGATGTGTGGAGCAAGCGAGCCGACGGGACGGGTACGGAGACGCAACTGCTCGACCTCGAGCGGGACGTGTGGGTGACGGAGTGGTCTCCGGATGGGGAGTGGCTGCTCATCGCCGTTGGCGGCGCCCAGGAGAATGACGACATCCTCGCGATGCGTCCGGCTGTGGACTCGATGCCGGTCCCCCTGCTCGCCGATGGGTTCGATGAGTACACCCCGGCGTTGGCGCCCGACGGTCGTTGGATCGCTTACGTCTCGAACGAGTCCGGCCAGGAGGAGGTCTACGTTCGTACGTTTCCTGACGTGGCGGACGGAAAGTGGCAGGTCTCCACCGACGGTGGGTCGGAACCGGTGTGGAGCCGCGATGGACGGACACTCTATTATCGGAGCGTGGCCGGATCGACGGTCGAGATGGCCGACATGAGCCGCGGTCCAAACTTCGTGACGCGACGCACGCTGTTCACGCTGCCCGAACAGAACGACTACGAGGCAAACGCGCGCAATCGACTCATCGACGTCGCGGCCGATGGCCGGTTCGTCATGATCCAGCGGCCCGGGACCCCCGACGTCTCCGGGGACCTGGTCGTGGTGCAGAACTGGTTTACGGAGCTGGAACAACGCATGGCGCAATGATGTGGCACAAGCACCGATGACGCATGGTGCGGTGCCACAGGAAGACGACACTTCACTCAATACGGTAGGGGATGGGAACGATGAACGTTGGAACGGACTTGATTCTGATCACTGGTGCCACGGGCCAGCAGGGTGGGGCTACTGCTCGTGAGTTACTCGCTGCGGGCCACAAGATCCGAGCAATGACGCGCAACCCCGACGGCGATGCCGCGCAGGCGTTGGCGGCGCTCGGGGCGGAGGTGGTTCGGGGCGATTTGGATGACGCCGACTCTCTGAAGGCTGCGATGACCGGTGCCTGGGGCGTGTTCGCGGTGCAGAACACGTGGGAAGCGGGCGTCGAGCTGGAGGAGGTCCAGGGCAAGCGGCAGGTCGAGGTCGCCAAGGAGGTTGGCGTGCCGCACTACGTGTACACATCGGTGCAGGCAGCCGAGCGCAACACGGGCATCCCGCACTTCGACAACAAGGGCCGAGTCGAAGCATCCCTGAAGGCGTCGGGGTTGCCGTCCTGGGTGATTCTGCAGCCGGTGTTCTTCATGGAGAACCTCGTGACCCCGTGGTTCAAGCCGGCGATCGACGAGGGGAACCTCGCCGTGGGGATCGGACCGAACACGCTGCTGCAGATGGTTGCCGTCGCCGACATCGGGAAATATGGAAAGCTGGCGTTCGAGAACCACGCGGAGCTCAACGGGCGCACGATCGGCATTGCCGGCGACGAACTGACGATGCCGGCCACTGCGGAGATCATCAGCAAGCACGCCGGCCGGACGGTCACGCACTTCCAGGTCCCGATCGAAGAACTCCGAAAGTTCAGTGAGGACTTCGCCATCATGACCGAGTGGTTCGAGCACACCGGATACGACGTGGATATTGAGGGCACGGCGAAGGAGTTTGGTGTCGCGCCAACATCGTTTGCCGACTGGGCGGCCGCGGCCGCTTGGTAACTGAAACGCACAGTCGTCACGCCGGGCCCGGCGCACCGCATGGTGCACCGGGCCCGAGGTGCGCTCACGCTTCAACATTTCGGACGGAGAATCGCGAATGTTCGTGATGAGCGGTATGTCGCGCGCGCAGTGTGTCGTTGCTGTCGGCGCCATGATGGTAGTGGGCGCGGAAGCCGCCGCTGCGCAGGCGGTGTACACCGAGGCACAGGCGGAGCGCGGCGCCAGCGTCTACCGGGCAGAGTGCACGACCTGCCATGGAGCGGCCCTGCAAGGTGCGGCGGGTCCGGCGTTAGCCGGCGAGAACTTTCTCAAGACGTGGGCCCGTTCGGATCGTACGGTCGACGACCTGTTCTACATTCTCAGCACGACCATGCCGCCGGGCCGCTCGCGGTCGCTGACCGACGCGCAGCACGCTGACGTGCTGGCATACATCCTGAACCGCAACGGATTTCCGGCCGGTGCACACGAGTTGGGAAGCGATCCGACGGTGTTGCAGGTGTCCCTCGACGCTGGAGCCCTGGGCGCAGTGGAGGACCGGACGCCGCCGCCCGACTTCATCGCGGGGCCGAACGGGCTCGAGCCGTCTGGGACCGGCCCCACGCAGGCGGAGTTGGACGCCGCCGCGCAGGACATGCGCAACTGGCTGTATCAGACCCAGAACTACGCCGGCACGCGCTATTCGCCGTTGGAGCAGATCAACCGCTCGAATGTCGCAGCACTCAGACCGGTGTGCGCCCACCAGATGGGTGAACTCCGAAACTTCCAGACGAGCCCCGTCGTGTACGACGGGGTGATGTACCTGACGACGCTGCACTGGACGGTGGCGATCGACGCCGCCACCTGTAAGCCGATCTGGAAACACGAATGGGACGTGCAGGATCGCGACGTGTGGGGCAACAACCGCGGTGTGGCCATCAAGGACGGCCGGGTCGTGCGTGCCACATCGGACGGGTATCTGTTCGCGCTCGACCGGCTCACCGGCGAATTGTTGTGGGCTCGGCATGCGGCGAATGCGGATCTCGGCGAGACGTTCACGATGGCCCCGATGATCTACGAGGACCTGATCCTCATCGGGCCGGCCGGGAGCGAGAACGCGGTGCGCGGGTGGGTCGGTGCCTTCCGTCTCCACGACGGCGAGCCGGTCTGGCGATTCAACATCGTGCCCGAGCCGGGAGAGCCTGGATCCGAAACGTGGGACAATCCGCCGGGGATTCCCGTCGGCGGCGGTGGCGTGTGGACGCCAATGTCGCTGGATACCGAGCGCGGACTGCTGCACGTGGCGGCGACCAATCCTGCACCGGACTTTCCGGCGGCGCTCCGTGGCGGCGACAACCTCTACACCAACGCCATGATCGCGCTCGACGTGCGTACCGGAACGCTCGCGTGGTACGACCAGTTGGTCCCGGCCGATGACCACGATTGGGACCTCACGCAGGTGAGCCCGCTGTACCGCACCACCGTGGCAGGTGAAGACCGCGATCTCATCGCCACGGTCGGCAAGGACGGTGTTCTGCGCGTGCTCGATCGCGAGAGTCACGAGCGCCTGTTCGAGACGCCGGTAACCACCCTCGAGAACGTGGACGCGCCGGTGACGACCGAGGGCACGTTCGCCTGCCCCGGCATCCTGGGCGGTGTGGAGTGGAGCGGACCGGCGTACAACCCGGTCACGAACATGCTCTACACGCCGGCGGTGGACTGGTGCGGTACGTTCATCATGGCCGAAGAGATCCGGTACGTACCTGGCGAGAACTACCTCGGCGGGGAGTACGAGTGGAGCGATCGACCGTGGCAGGGTTGGGTCACCGCGGTCGACGCCTCCGCCGGCACCGTGCGGTGGAAGTACCGTTCCGAGCGCCCGATGGTTGCCAACGTCACGACCACGGCCGGCGGCCTCGTGCTCACCGGCGAACTCAACGGCGACTTCATCGCCCTCGATGCCGATACGGGAGAGATCCTCTACCGGTTCAACACCGGCGGCCCGATGGGCGGCGGCATCGTGACCTACGAACTGGACGGCACGCAGTACATCGCTGCGATGTCAGGACGGCCCTCCGGTTTCTGGGTGGATGAGTGGGCAGGATCGCCGACCGCCTTTGTGTTTGCCGTAGAGCCATAGGACCCATGCCCCGTGTACGGTGCACCTTGCACGCCCGCACTGAGGGACAGAGGGACTTTGACCTGAGGGTCAGCCGATGAGTGTCACCGAACAACTGAGAGTCGCGCTCGCCGATCGCTACGTCATCGAGGAGGAGCTCGGGGCGGGAGGGATGGCGACCGTATATCTCGCCCACGACGCCAAGCACAACCGCAAAGTTGCGCTCAAGGTGCTGCGGCCGGAACTCGCGGCGATGATCGGCGCGGAGCGGTTCCTCCAGGAAATCGAGGTCACCGCAAACCTCCAGCACCCGCACATCCTGCCGTTGCACGACAGCGGAGAGGCAGACTCGTTTCTTTACTACGTCATGCCGTTCGTCGAGGGTGAGACCCTGCGGGCCAAGATCGAGCGGGAAAAGCAGCTCGGGATCGACGATGCCGTCGAGATCGCTCGCAACGTTGCAGCGGCTCTGGACTATGCCCACCGAAAGGGTGTGATCCACCGCGACATCAAGCCCGAAAACGTCCTCATGCACGACGGCCAGCCGCTCATCGCCGACTTCGGCATCGCACTGGCCGTGAGCCACGCCGGCGGATCACGGCTCACGGAAACAGGGCTATCCATTGGAACCCCGCACTACATGAGCCCCGAGCAGGCCATGGGCGACCGCGAACTGGACGCCCGGAGCGACGTCTACAGCCTGGGGGCCATGCTCTACGAGATGCTGGCAGGCGACCCACCGTACATGGGCAACACCGCCCAGGCGATCGTAGCCAAGGTGATCACCGAGAAGGCCCCGCCGGTCACCGTCTCCCGTGACACCGTTCCCAGCCACGTGGCGGCAGCGGTCGGCAAGGCGCTCAACAAGCTCCCGGCCGATCGGTTCGTCACGGCGGCGCAGTTCGCGGAAGCGTGGGCACGGAGGTCTCCGCCCGGACGATGCCGCCGTCGGCTCGGAGGTGGAAGGCAATCGCCGGGATGTTAGGGGCGATCACCGTCCTGCTCGCGGGATCGCTCGTGTTGAGCGTGCTCGGCGACGACTCCGAGTCACAGCCGGTGGTCCGGGTTGGCATGACGTTCCGGGAAGGCGAGACGCCGCTCAGCACGCCCTGGAATCCGCGGATAGCCTTGTCGCCGGATGGCTCGAACATGGTCTACGGCAGCGGTACGCCGGGACAAGGGCAGTTGTGGTTGCGGCCGTTCAATCTGCTCCACGCAGCACCGATCCCGGGAACCGAAGGAGGGTACGGCGCGACCTTCTCGCCCGACGGCCGCGCGATCGCCTTCCTGAGCGGGGCGGGGGTCACACCGCTGCACATCGTCTCGCTCACCGGTGAGCCGCCGATCACGCTGACCGACTCGGCCCGATGGTTCAATCCGACCTGGAGTGAGGACGGGTGGGTCTACTTCACGAACGCCGCGTGGGGTCTGAGCCGGGTGTCCGAAACGGGCGGTAGCATCGAGGTCGTGACCGAACTCGACTCCGCCGCCGGAGAGGGTGTCCACCACTGGCCCCACGCCCTGCCCGAAGCGAGGGGATTGCTGTTCACGGTCGGACGCACGCCGCCCTCGGACGACAGTCAGTACGACATCGCGGTATTGGATTTGACGACGATGGAGCGGCGCATCCTGGTCCGGGGGACGAGTGCCAAGTATGCGGAGACGGGTCACATCCTCTTCGTGCGTGAGGACGGGGCGTTGCTGGCCGCACCGTTCGACCTGGATCGCCTGGAGCTCACGGGAGCAGCGGCACCGATACTCGACGGGTTCGTGGTCAAGAACTTTGGGTCGCCCGACTACGATCTCTCCAGAAACGGACGGCTCGTCTACGCGTCGACGGTGGGCGAGGCCGGAGGCGAGCGGTTGGTGTGGGTCGACCGGGAGGGGATCGAAGAGCCGGTGGACGACGAGTGGAGCGGCCAGTTCGGACCGCCGGCCATCTCGCCGGATGGACGGGCGCTGGCGGCGAGTCTCATGCGGGACGACGAACAGCTGTGGATCCGCCGCATGCCGAACGGGCCTGCGTCGAAGCTGACGTTCGACGGTTCACAGACCTATCGAGCGGCCTGGCATCCGGACGGCCGCACCGTGACCTATATCTCGGATCGAGGCGAGGCGGGTTCGTGGAGCGCGTGGTCACAGCGGGCTGACGGCAGTTCCGCGCCGTCGCTGCTCGCGACCCACGAGCGGGGCGTGGAGGAGGCGTTCTGGTCGCCGCAGGGCGACTGGATCGTGTACCGCGTGGGCGGCGACGGCGGGCAGCGGGACATTCTTGGGATCCGCCCGGGTGTGGACAGCGTGCCGCACGAGCTTCTGGGCTCACCTTTTGAGGAGTACGCACCCGCCCTCTCGCCGGACAGTCGCTGGCTGGCCTATGTGTCGGAAGAATCCGGGCGACCACAGGTGTATGTGCGACCATTCCCGGATACGGGTGAGGGGAAGTGGCAGGTCTCGACCGATGGAGGGATCCAGCCACAGTGGGCGCGCAGTGGCCGGGAGCTCTACTACCGCGACGCCGACGGCGGCCTGGTCACCGCTGCTGTCACGCTGACCCCGACGTTTTCGTTGGGAATGCAGCGCGTGTTGTTCGATGGTGGAGGGTACTCTGTTCTGAGCACGTTTCACCGTTCGTACACCGTCGCGCCGGACGATCAGCGGTTTCTCATGGTCAAGGATCTGGGCGGAACGTCGGATGAGATCGTGCTGGTCATGGGCTGGCTCGGCGAGCTCGAGGCGAAGTTCGAAGGACGGTGACGCGTGCAAACGTTGGACGGTAGCGGATGGCAGGACCTTGCACCGTGTACGTTGCACCTTGCACTCCCGCATCAAGGATCTGAAACGACTTTGACCTGAGGGTCAGCCTGTGAGTGTCACCGAACAACTGAGAACAGCGTTGGCCGGCCGCTACGTCGTCGAGCAGGAGCTCGGTGCCGGCGGCATGGCCACCGTCTACCTCGCACACGACGCCAAGCACAATCGCAAGGTGGCGCTCAAGGTGCTCCGGCCCGAGCTGGCGGCGGTCATCGGTGCCGATCGGTTCCTGAAGGAAATCGAGGTCACCGCGAACCTGCAGCACCCGCACATCCTCCCGCTGTTCGACTCCGGTGAAGCCCACGGCTTCCTCTACTACGTGATGCCGCACGTCGAAGGTGAGACCCTGCGCGACAAGATCACGGCAGAGAAACAGTTGCCGGTGTCCGAGGCGGTGCGCATTGCGGGTGAAGTAGCGTCGGCACTGGACTACGCGCACCGCCACGGCGTGATCCACCGCGACATCAAACCCGAGAACATCCTCCTGCACGATGGCCGGGCGATGGTGGCCGACTTCGGCATTGCGCTGGCGGTGAGTAGCGCGGGCAGTACGCGCATGACCGAGACCGGCATGAGCCTCGGCACGCCGCACTACATGAGCCCGGAACAGGCGATGGGTGAGCGCGACCTCGATGCGCGCAGCGACGTGTACGCCCTGGCCGCGACGCTGTACGAGATGCTCGCCGGTGAACCGCCGTTCACGGGACCCACGGCGCAGTCGATCGTCGCGAAGGTGCTGTCGTCACAACCCGAGCCGGTCACGACCTACCGGAAAACCGTTCCGCCGCAGGTCGATCGTGCACTGCTGCAGGCGCTGCAGAAACTGCCGGCCGATCGGTTCGCGACGGCTGCCGAGTTCACGGCAGCACTGCAGAGCGGGGCGGCGACGGGAACGGCGCAGGCCACAGCCATGGCGCCGGTTCCCGCGGCCGCTGGATCGCGACGAGTCGTGATTGGCCTTTCCGTCGCGACCCTCGCCTGCGCCATGCTGGCGGGGTGGGGCTGGCTCCGCAGGGCGCCCGAACCGCCGCGCGAACCCGCGCGCTTCGTGATGGACCAACCTGGCGACGGGACGAACGTCAGCCTCCGGGTGACCAGCACGATCACGTCGCAGATCGCGATCTCGCCGGACGGGCGAACCATCGTGATGGTGGGCCCCGGCGAGCCGGAGAAGCAGCTGTACCGTCGGGAGCTCGACGCGCTGGCGTGGGTGCCGATTCCGGGCACGGAAGGGGCCGACACGCCGTTCTTTTCCTCGGACGGGCGCTGGGTGGGCTTCCTGGAGGGCAAGCGGCTCCGGAAGGTCGATCTGGTGAGTGGCGCCGCGGTAACGCTGACCACCCTGGACCGGTCGGCGCTGATCGCCGGCGCTGCGTGGAGCACGAAGGACACGATCATCGTGGCACTCGAAGCGGTGGGCGGTTTGTTCTCACTGCCGGGCACCGGCGGCCCGCTCACACAGGTTCCCGTCCGGGATACGACCAGCCTGTTCTTCTGGCCGACACTCTTGCCCGGCGAACGATGGCTCATCGCCGGTACCTACCAGGGAGGGGAAGGGAGCCTGTCTCTGGTCGTCGCCGTGTCCCTCGAGACCGGCGAGGTGCGAACGCTTGTCGACGACGCGACGTTCGCGCTGTATCTGGGCGAGGACCTGCTGCTGGTGCTACTCAGCGACGGCACCTTGGTGACGACCACCGTCGACCCTTCGGATCCGCAGCCGTCCGGCGTCCGGCAACCGGTGCGCGATGTCGTGGCGCAGAACGCTTCGGGCGGGGCCCACCTGGATGTTGCCCGCAACGGCACGGCCGTGTTTCTCTCGGGCGGCGAGGCGCGCAACACGCTGGTCCTGGTGGACAAGACTGGGCGCGAGGTGCCGCTGTTGACGGTGCCGAAGGACTACAAGGATCCGCGCTTCTCCCCCGACGGCTCGCGCCTGGCGTTCGAGATCGCGCACGGCAACGAGGGCGACCTCTGGGTGTACGAACTCGGACAGGGCACGCT
>JBDHJO010000154.1:0-7936 GCA_039586875.1 Gemmatimonadota bacterium
TGCAGGATCTTGGTGACGACGCCGGCGCCGACGGTGCGGCCGCCCTCGCGAATCGCGAACCGCAGCCCCTCCTCCATCGCTATCGGCGTGATCAAATCGATCGTCATCTTCGTGTTGTCCCCCGGCATCACCATCTCCACGCCGCCGGGCAGCTCCACATTCCCCGTCACGTCCGTCGTCCGGAAGTAAAACTGCGGCCGATACCCCTTGAAAAACGGCGTATGCCGCCCGCCCTCTTCCTTCGTCAGCACGTACACTTCCGCCTCAAAATGCGTGTGCGGCGTCACCGACCCCGGCTTCGCCAGCACCATCCCCCGCTCGATCTCTTCCTTGTCCACCCCGCGGAGCAACAGCCCCACGTTGTCCCCCGCCTGCCCCTCGTCCAAGAGCTTGCGGAACATCTCCACCCCCGTCACCACCGTCTTCTTCTCCGCCCCAAACCCCACCAGCGCCACTTCCTCCTGCAACACGATCTTCCCGCGCTCGATCCGCCCCGTCGCCACCGTCCCCCGGCCCGTGATCGAGAACACATCCTCCACCGGCATCAAAAACGGCTTGTCGATGTCTCGCTCCGGCACCGGGATATAGCTGTCCAGCGCCTCCAGCAGCTCGTCGATGCACTTCGTGTCGTCCGTCCCCGGCTCCCCGTTCTCCAGCGCCTTCAGCGCCGAGCCCTTGATCACCGGAATCTCATCGCCCGGAAAGTCGTAGCTCGACAACAGCTCCCGCACCTCGAGCTCCACCAACTCCAACAGCTCGGGGTCGTCCACCATGTCCACCTTGTTCAGGAACACGACGATGTACGGCACGTTCACCTGCCGCGCCAACAACACGTGCTCGCGCGTCTGCGGCATCGGCCCATCGGCCGCGCTCACCACCAGCACCGCCCCGTCCATCTGCGCCGCCCCCGTGATCATGTTCTTCACGTAGTCGGCGTGCCCCGGACAGTCCACGTGCGCATAGTGCCGCGCCTCCGACTGGTACTCCAGGTGCGCGGTCGCAATCGTGATCCCCCGCTCCCGCTCCTCCGGCGCCTTGTCGATCTGATCAAACGGCACAAAATCCGCAAAGCCGCGCTTCGCCTGCACTTCCGTGATCGCCGCCGTCAACGTCGTCTTCCCGTGATCCACGTGCCCAATCGTGCCCACGTTCACATGCGGCTTCGTCCGCTCAAACTTTGCCTTCGCCATGATTGTAAAGAACCCAGGTTCTGGTCTACTCGGTCATCCACGCGGTTCGGTACTCAGGTCCTGCAAGCTCGCGACGGGGATTGAACCCGTGACCTCGTCCTTACCAAGGACGCGCTCTACCACTGAGCTACGCGAGCGGCAAGCGGGCGACGGGACTCGAACCCGCGACCCTCAGCTTGGAAGGCTGATGCTCTACCAACTGAGCTACACCCGCGCATCCGCTCAGGGGTGCCGCAAACCCGCCGTCCATGGTGGGGGAAGGATTCGAACCTTCGTAGGCATTCGCCGGCAGATTTACAGTCTGCTCCCTTTGGCCGCTCGGGCACCCCACCGTTGCCCGCGTTCTCGACGTTGCTACTCCTCGCCCGCCCGATGGCGGAGAACACACAGGGACGACACGAGCGCCCCTGCGGTGCTTACTGGAGCTGACGAGGGGACTCGAACCCCTAACCTGCTGATTACAAATCAGCTGCTCTACCAGTTGAGCTACGTCAGCCAGGCCGATTTTCGCGAGACTTGTAGAATAACCAGCGCTTGAATGGGCGTCAACGCCCGACAGGACCGCTACTTGGGGGGTCTCAGCCCGGGCTGCCCCGGAGCTTCCAGCGGGTCCCTTGGGGGGTGTCCTCGAGCTCCACGCCGCGCGCCGTGAGCTCGTCCCGCACCCGGTCGGCAGTGGCGAAATCCCTGGCTTTCCGGGCCGCCGCCCGTTCCGCGATCTTCGCCTCGATCCACTCGCCCAGCTCGGCGTCCACCGCCCCCGCCCCCGGCACCACGTCGAGGACGCCCATGATCCGGTCGAAACCGGCCAGCGCCGCCGCCGCGTCCGGCTCGCCCCACCGTCCCTCGTCAAGCTCGCGGTTCGCGGCCCGGATGAAGCTGAACAGCGCTCCCAACGCCTGCGGGGCGCTCAGATCGTCGTCCATGGCAGCCACGAACGCCGCCTCGAACTCGGTGAGGGCTGCCGGCTTCGCCCCGTCATCATCGGCTCCGGCAGCACCCGCCGCTTCGGCCAACCGCTCCCGGAAATCCCCAATCCGGCGGGCCGCCTCGACCGCACCCTCGAGCGCCTCGTCGGTGAAGTTCAACTGCTGTCGGTAGTGCGTGGAGAAGAGCAGGATGCGCACCGCCGCCGCGTCCACCCCCTCCTCGCGCAGATCCCGCGCGGTGAGCGTGTTCCCGAACCGCTTGGACATCTTCGTCCCGCGGATGAACAGGAACTCACCGTGCATCCAGTGCCGTGCGAACGGCGTTTCCGTCGCGCCCTCCGACTGGGCGATCTCATTCTCGTGATGCGGGAAGATCAGATCGACCCCCCCCGCGTGGATGTCCAACGTCTCGACCCCGAACCGCCGCTTGATCTCCGCCAGCGACATCGCGGAGCACTCGAGGTGCCACCCCGGCCGGCCGCGCCCGAAGCCCGCGTCCCACGCCGCCCCGACCTGCTCGTCCTCGTCCACGGCGCGCTTCCACAACGCAAAGTCGCGCACGTCTTCCTTGCTGTACTCGTCACTCGCCACACGCGCGCCGGCCTTGAGCTCGCGCCGGTCCAGATTCGACAACCGCCCGTAGGTCGGGAAGCGCTCGACCCCGAAATAGACCGAGCCGTCGTCACCGACGTATGCCACATCCCGATCGATCAGCGTCTGCACCAGATCCACCATCGGCTCCACGTAATCCGTGGCCCGCGGGTACACGTCCGCGGGCTGGATGCGGAGATAGTCGCGGTCGTCGTAGAACGCCTGGATGAAGGGTGCGGTGTGCTCGGTGAGCGACACGCCCGCCTCGGCCGCCGCCTTGATCGTCCGATCGTCGACGTCGGTCAGATTCATGATCATGAACACGTCGTACCCAACGTAGGCCAGGTAGCGGTGCAACAGATCGCCGAACACGAACGTTCGAAAGTTCCCGATGTGCGCGTAGTTGTAGACCGTCGGCCCGCACATGTAGAACGTCACACGCGGCGGCGCGAGCGGCGCAAAATCCTCGATCTGACGGGTCAGCGTGTTGTAGAGGCGGAGGGCCATGGCTCGAGCTCGGATCAGGCGTTGGGTGGCGCGTAAGCTAGCCTCACCAACCGGCCCGTCAACTCGGTTTCCCCCAGCAGGAGGCGCCGGGTGCCGCTATCCCACGCCCCGCAGTACCATCGGTGCGACGACGGGGCCGACGACCCACGTGACCACCCCACCCAACACCAGACACGCGAGTGCCAGCACCACGTGCCAGGCCTGCACGCGTCCCGATTCGAGGCGGGAAAGCCCCAGGGCCCAGAGCGCAGCACACCACAGCGTCACCAGGTTCACGCGCGCTTCGAGCACCTCCACCCATGCCGGCGGCGGGGTGGTATCGAGCCAGAAGAGCCGAACGCCGGTGGCGAACCGGTGCGGCACCGTGAGTGCGGCGCCCGGCGTGGTGCCGGTGTTGGCATGGACGATCCACGTGTAGGCAAGCTCACCGATCCGCCCGACGACGAGCGGCGCCAAGCCCAACACCGCGACAGCCGCGAGTGCGGCGCGACGCTCCCGCGCGAGCATCAGAACGGGCTCGGCCGCCCACACGAGGATCACCGCGCCGACCAATACGGCGGGGGCGGGCACGAGCCGGTCGAACACCATCAAGCGCACGAGGCCGCTCGCCAGCGCCTCACGCCCGGCGGCAAGCGGCGCATCGTCGGTGGGAGCGAATCCCTGCCACAACATCGACAGTTGCCGCGGCAGCGTCCCGAGCCCGAGCACGGTCCAACTCGCGCCGAGGGTGAGTAGGGTCCGCCATGGCGCCGGCGACGTAACGGTAGCCCGCACCGCTCCATCCGGATCCACCAGCACCCGGAAGCCCGACAGCCACGCCGACCACCCGTTCATGCCACCTGCTCGCCCGCAACGGCGTCGACGAGGAGATCCTCGAGCGCGCGGTACCGCACCCGCGAGGCAGTGACCGCGATCCGGTCCTGCCGACAGGTGGCGAGCACCTGCTCGACCGAGATGCCGCCGGTCAGTGGCACCGCCACACCGTCACCAGTGCGGACGGCGCCCCGGTATCGTGCCAGAATCCGGCCCACACCGCCCAGCGCCCCACCCGTGAGCGTCAGTTCCGCCACCCGCTCCCGCGCCAACCGGGCGGTGGGCTCGTCACCGCGGATTCGCCCACCCACGAGCACCAACACGCGCGTCGCCAGGCGCTCGATCCCGGCCAGGTCGTGCGATGCCACCAGAACGATCCGCCCGGCCTCGGCGATCGACTTGAGCCGCCCGCGGAGCCGACGGAGCAACAGCGGATCGATGCCGCTCAGGGTCTCGTCCAACAGCACGACTCGCTGCCCGAGGATCGCCGCCCCGGCCAGCGCCAGCCGCTGCCGCATGCCGCGTGAGTAGCCATGCACCCTGCGATCGGCCACATCGCCGAGCTCGACGAGGTCCAGCGCCCAGGACACGAGGGCGCCGGACACGCCGACCGGCTGCGCGCGATGCGCCGCCAGGTACCGCAGCCACTGCCGGCCGGAGAGGAACGGCGGCACGACCGGCGGCTCGGGGGCCAGGCCGACCAGACGCCGTGCTGCCCGCGTGCCCGCGCGGCACCCGTCGATCGTGACGGCTCCCGCGCTGAGCATGAGCTGGCCCGCTATCAGCTTGAGGAGGGTGGTCTTCCCCGCCCCGTTCGGTCCGACCAGCGCGATCACCTCCCCGGGACCGGCCCTGAGGCTCGTGGCGTGGAGTGCCACCCGCTCGCTCCCGCGTGAGCCGAACCGCCGAACCGCGGCCTCGATGCGGAGCGCACTCACGGTGCGCCCTCGCCGCTCCCTACCCGACCGACCGCCCACGCCGCGAGCACCACGCACGCGCCGGTCCAGCAGCACAGCACGAGCAGATCGCGGCCCGTGCCGGCGAGCACCCCGCGTGCGCGCCACGCAAGCGGCAGGGTGTTCCAGCCGAGGACCGCTGGTCGTTGGAGATACGGCACGCCCGCAAGCAGGTCATGCACCACCGACGGCGGCAACCCACCGAGCCAGACCGCGACGAAGCCCAGCGCCCCCGCGGCGCTCTCGCCCACAAACGGCCCGAGAACCATGCCGCAGGCGGCACTGGCGAGCAGGAACGACAGGGCAGCGGCGGCGACGAGCACGACTTGGCTCCACGCACCCCCCTGGACGGCCGTCGCGGCGACGGCCGGCAAGAGGACCGGCAACGCGGCCGCCGCCGCACCCAGCAGCCGGCCAACCGGCGGCACCCACCACGGTGCTGCCGTGCTCCGCACCGCCTCGAGCGCCGGCCCCGGTGCAAGCAGGATCGCGCCCCCAACGGCACCGAGGAGCCCGGCGGCCAGGACCACGTGGGTCCCCGAGATTCCTCCATCGGCCATCGCCGTCAGCAGCGCCAAGGAGGCCAGGAGCACGACCATGCGGTACGCGCGTCCGCGCACGGTGGCGTGCCACGCGAAGCGGACCTCCGCCTGCAGAGCAGCGAGTGCCACGGAACCGAATAGGTGGTCGGGCCGCACCGGGGGGCGGTCGCCCCCCGGCGGGATCCGATCGGTCCGTTGGATGTGCGAATCGGTGCGCGGTGCTGCTACTCGTCCATGGCGTAGCACATGCCCGTCCGGATCATGTAGCAGTATCCCCGCGCGGCGATCGTGTACGGATCGTAGCCCGCAAAGTCCTGGTCGCATGTGTTGACGGATTCGATGAGACACTTTCCCAACCGGTCTGTGGCATCGGCGGGTTGGGGATTGGGCAGCAGCGCCACCACCCCGGCCAATGCGGCACTCGTGATCAGCGTTTTCATCGGTACCTCCTCCACTCTCGGTGGCGGTGAGGACCGACCGGACGGCGCTACGCTACCACGGCGGAGGTTGGGACGCGCACCCGATCGTTGCGGGCTGGGGCGAAGTGTCCCGGGAGGATTAGCGGCCGGAGCGTGTCCAGAACACGAACACGCCGCAGGCGGCGCCCGTGCGGTTGAACTGGGGCGGCAACGAGGCCGCCCCGGCATAGAACTCCACGGCATCCAGGCTCGGGGCAGTGAGCCGCGCATCGATGTCGGCGTCCATGGCGTTCCCGGCAAACACCCCATCGATGAAGTAGAGCGGCGGGCACTGCTGCGCGTTTGGCGCGCGCGGGGTGTAGACGATGGTGCGGCGAAGATCCCGGCCGTGGGTGTCCTCGACGGCGTACCCAAGCACGGACCGTTGCGGCTGCCGCTTCCCACCGTAGTTCGGATTGGGGCGCACCACGACGCCCGGCATACGCCGGAGCACATCGGTTACCTGTCGAGGGGTCCAGCTCTCGAACTCCTCGCGGGTGACAAACGCACCCGCTCCATCGTCCCGACGCGCGTAGAAACCCATCCGCTGCAGGTGGGCCGTCAGTCGCTCCGCCTCGACCACGACGGGGTCGAGTTGCCGCACCAGCGGCACGAGCGCGACCTGCCCGACGTCCACCACGGTGTCACCCGTGGTCAATTCGAGCCCGAGTCTCACCGGACGGAAGCCGATGCAGCGGATCGTGAGGGTGTGCCGGCCGGTCGTCAGCGCGTCGAAACGAAAGGCGCCGTTCGCATCCACGCGCTGATCGACACCCTCCGGCTCCACCGTGACCACTGCGCCGTTCGCGGCGCGCTCCGTATTCTCCTGGAGGACGAGGCCCCGGACAGCGACCCCTTGCGCACACAGGTTCGGGCCCGTGACGGTCAAGCCAACCATCAGTCCGAAGGCGAGAATCACTCGCACCGAGGCGCTCCTTACTCCGTGAGGACGATCGCCTTTCGCTCACCGGTCGCTGCGACGAGCACGGCACTCGACACCGCGCGCGGGTCCTGCTCGGCATACACCTGCCCGAACAGGATGTGACGCACCAGCACGATCACCGCCGCGAGGGTGGGCACAGCCACCAGCAGCCCGAAGACGCCCAGCAACGTCGCCATGACGAGGACGCTCGTGATGGTGAGCACGGGCGGGAGGCTCACGCGCTCCTGGAAGATGATGGGTGCGACGACGTTCGCTTCGATCAAGTGGACGACGACACCGAGCCCGAGTACGGCGAACGCGTGCCATCCGGTGCTGATCGTGAGGATCAACAGCGCCGGCAGGATCGTCGACACGATGGTCCCGAAGAACGGGACGATCGCCACGGCGCCGGTAAAGACGCCAAAGGCGAGCGCGTACGGCACCCGCAGGAGCCACAAGCCGACGCCGGTGAGCACGGCCAGCACCAGCATGGCGAGGAGCTGCGCCCAGATCCACGTCCGCATGGTATCCCGCAGGTCCGTCACCACGGTCCGGGCGAGTTGCCGGTATTTCGGTGGGACGAGGGACAGCACGCCCTCCCGATACATCGCAGGGCTCCGCGCCATGTAGATCGCCATCGCGAGCACGCTCACGAGCTCGACGGCCACCTTCCCACCGGTCGTGAGGTACGGCAGGAGGGAGCCGCGCACGAACTCGGAGGCGTCGTCGATCATGATCTGGACGAACCCGCCGCCTTCCGACCCGAGGGCCGTCCCCTGGAGCACGGGGTACCGCTCGGCGAGCTGCGCGAGCAGCGCGTCGAAGTCCTGCGCATACCGCGGCAGCCGAGAGGCCAATTCCTGCACCTGGAGCACGACCGTCGGCAGGACGAGCGCCGCGATACCCGTGGCCGCGGCCAGGGAACCCACAATGGCAATCGTGAGCGCGATCCAGCGGCGCATGCGGGCCCACCGAACCAGCGCATCGGTCACGGTCGTGAGGTACACACTGAGCAGGGCCGCGATGAA
>JBDHJO010000336.1:0-2433 GCA_039586875.1 Gemmatimonadota bacterium
GCCAGTCGCGTGCTCTCCACCCGAGCCCGGTACCCCGCTGCTTCGAGACGGCCCTGGACGGCCCGGATCTCCGCGTCCGCGCCCGGCACCGATCCACGCAACAAAAGCGCATCCAGCGACCGACGCGATCGGTCGCCCGGTATGAGAGCGGGATGGGGAACGCGAGTGACACTTCTGGGCCCGACGCCGCCGCACTCGAGGGCCGCCTCCAGAGGGACTCCGTTGAGCGGGCCGACCGGAGTGATCACGATCTCGTCCGCGACCGCACCGAGGGGTTCCCAGAACGCTTCGCGCAGGGTGCGGAGACACTCCTCCGCTTCCTCGGCCGTACGATCGAGCAGTCGATCTCTGGCGATGGCCGGGGCGTGAGCCGCGGCCTCGAGCATCATCCGCAACGGAAGCCACGCGTGGCGCACGGCATCTTCCGCGCCGGGTAGGGCAACCCAGTCCACGCGCCGATCTCCCGTGACGACGAAGGCACGCCATCCGCGGTCGGACCGATCGAAAAGGACGAGCTGCCGATTCCCCAGCCGTGGGATCCAGGCGCGAGCCTGCCGCCCGGCCAACACCTCACGCGCGAGCGCGGGCATCGATCGATGCAACCGCTCGAGACGCCGCTCCAACACCTCGACCTCGCCCCGCAACGAGCGCGTGCGAACGTCAGACGGGCCACCCTCTTCCTCGGCCAGCAACTGATCACGAAGTCGCGTGATTGCGGTTCGCAGCTCCTCCTCCAGCGGCTCCCGCCGGCCGCGCAACAGATCCTCGAGCAGTGCGGGGGAACGCGCGACGGTGAGCAGATCCATCGCAGCACGAGCCGCGCGGGGACCGGCGTGGTCCAGAACCACGTCGACGGCACCGCGTACGAGTGATTCCAGCGAGGAGGTGGATGCCGCCCGCAGGCGGCCGCGGCCCAATCGGATCGCGAGTTGCTCGTACTCGCGAACTGCCTTGCGGGCCCAACGAACCGCTTCTCCGGAGCGTCCCCGGCGACCCTCGGCCTGGGCTACCAGGAGCGCCGTGAAGGGGCGTTCCCAGCGGGCCGGATGACGCCGCGCCTCCCGGTGTGCGCGGCGCGCCAATCGCGCCGCATCCGCGGAGTGACCTCGCTCCAGGACGATGGAGGCGCGCAGTGCCCGAGTGCGTGCGCCGAGCCCCCCGGGATCGGCGCGATCGGCCCATCGCTGGATCGAGGAGATGCGCGCGAGGGCGTCTCCGGATCGACCACGGGCATGCTCGACCCGAGCCAACTCCAGCTCGACGCGGCGGCGCGCGGCGACGTTTCCGATCTCGCGCCAGTACTCGATGGCCTGCTCCAGGCGGACGGCCGCATCGTGCTTGCGCCCCTCGATCGCGAGCGCACGAGCGTGAAGCGCCGCGCACCGCGCCTGCTCGTGCTCGAGTCCCAGTCTCCGGAAGGCACCGTGTGCACGAGACGCCGATTCGGCAGCCAGTCCATTCGCGCCAAGCGAGGCCAGCAGAGCGGCCGTGTCCTCGTCCACGTTCGCGGCCGCGCGCTGATCCCCGGCCTCCAGAAGCGCCTCGCGTACCGACGTCAGCTCATCGAGACCCGTGGCCCAGTCTCCCGCCCCGAGCGCCAGGGCAGCCAGACCGTATCGGCAGTGCAGACGCGGAACCCAGGTTCCACGCGCACACCGCGGCGTCGATCGGATGTGCAGCGCGCAGAAAGCGCCGACGCGCGCTCCGATATTCCTTTGCCGCATCCTCCAACCGCCCCATCAGGTAGTAGGCGGTTCCCAGGTTGCCGTCGATCCGCGCCCTCAGGACCGGATCGCGCCGTCCCAACAGTTGCCGCCCACGCTCGGCGATCTCGAGGGCTTCGGCCGCGCGGCCGACCAATGCGAGCGTGTCACTCCAACCAGTTGCTGTCCGCGCCCGCTCGATCGGCGTCGAGGAGTCCAGGAGCTTCCAGGACCGCGCGTAGGCCGCGTCAGCCTCCTTCATCCGACCGCAGGCCTTCAGGGCATGGGCGAAGAGGCGCTCGAGACGGCCTCGATGATCGGAATCCAGGCCGGCCCCGCTCGCGGCCCGCACGCGTTCGACGATCTCGAGGACCTGGGCGGGCTCGGACCGCAACCCCGTCAGCACGCCCTCACGGAAGACGAGCCACGCCTCGTCGAAGCCATGCTCGGCCGCCCAACGGTCGAGGAGGTCGGGCCCGCTCTCCAGCTCGAGCCGCCGCGCGAGGGAAAGTCGCGGATCGGGGCTCATCGCGCCGGCACGAACGATCAGTCCTCGGCGAAGGGATCGCCGAGAACCACCGTCTCTCCGGAGGGGAAGTGGATCTCGATCTGCCAGCCCGGTGTGAGCACCTCTTCGCATGAGAAGGGCTCACCGTCGGCCGCCTCGATCTGCGCAATCACGTGGTCCTCGTGCGCGAGCACCACGTCCGCGGGCTCCTCGGATGGATTG
>JBDHJO010000155.1:0-12969 GCA_039586875.1 Gemmatimonadota bacterium
CGTCAGTAATGTTCGGATCGTAGATGCTCGTCGCCGTGAGTGTGACGGTCCCTTCCGCGAGTGCTGTGATCCGGCCGGTTGCATTGTCGACGCTGATCGTTCCCGCCTGCGACACGGTCCACTCAGCGGTCGACGGGGCCAATTGATTGCCCTGTGTGTCTTCGAGTACGATCGAGTATCCTGCCGAGTCGGGTTTGGCCTTCGCGCCGATGCTCGTGAAGTCGAGGCTCGTGAGCTCCGTGGCGCTGTTTAGCTCGGTGAACAGAATCGTTGCCGGTGCCACGACAACGATGATCGTCGACGTCTTGGACACATTGTTGCCCACGTCTCGGGCGCGGACGATCACGGTCCGCGGGCTCAGCAGCCGACTGCGGATATCTGTCGCCGTCACCAGCCCGACCGTCGCAGGGTCGTTACTGACCGTGGCGATCGTCGTGTCGTTCGGATCGACGAGCTCGAACAGCACCTCGTCGTCGGGCAATACTGCGCCAAGGGAATTCTTCGCGGTCGCAGTCAGTTGCACTGTACCACTCGGCTCCGGAATGGTGTCAGCGGCCGGTGTCAGTGTGATCTCCGTCGCCGGGTTCGTCACCGTGATCGTGATATCGGCTTGCGTGCTGTTGTCCTGCGCAGTGGCCGTCACGGTCGTGGTGCCGACACCGGATGCAAGGATCTCCGCCTCCGTGGTGCCAGCCACAGGCGTGATGCTCACGACACCGGGAACCGACGATGCCCAGGTGACGGGGGTCGTCGTCTCGTTGCCTGCCGCGTTGCGCGGCGTGGCCTTGACGTCGATTGCTGCATCGACCGGTGCGAGGGCGAAACTCGTGCCTGTGATGTCCGCGCCATCCGACTTCCGCTCGATGGTCAGCGATACCGTGGCATTCGTGACCGTCACCTCGAACTCGGCAACGACGGTGGGGTTCTGCACGCTCGCGACCGTGACCGTATCGACTCCTGCCGCAGTCGCTGTGATGCGTCCACCTTGAGTCACGTCGACCACGCCATTCCCGGACGTAGACCACACGACACCGGGGTTATTCAGCGCCAGGAGGTCGCCGTTGGCATTGCGAATCTCGACCTGATTTGCCTGCGGGCTGCCCTCCACATACTGCACCAGTTGCAGAATGTTTCCGACGCTTGCGAGCGTCGCAGCTGCCGGCGGTTCGATGCTGATGGTGGATGGGTAGTCGGTGACGATGACCTGGGCTGACGTCGTCTTGACGACGACACCGTTGTCGTCGAGCGCCTTCGCTACCACATCGGTGATGCCGGCCGCCTGTGCCGTCACGGTCGCGAGACGTGCATCGCCGGGGTCTTCCACGACGGTGGCGATGGAGACGTTGTTCACGCTCCACTCGATGTCGGGATCTGGGATGGGATCGCCGAGGGCGTTGCGCACGTCGAGTGTGAGTTGGGTCGAGAAGCCTGAGCTACTGAGGTTGACCGGGTTGGGGTCGATGACCAGCGTCGTGGCATTGTTGCTCACCACGAGCGTCGCCACGTCGGTCAAGGGACTCGTCAGGGGTTCGAGGAGGTCGGACTCGTCAACGGTGGCAGTCACCTGGGTCGTTCCTGGTCCGGTTGCCGTCGCGACGGCTTCCGTGGATGACGTGGACTGAATCTGCGCTACGGCATCCGACCCGGTCGTCCAGATGACCGAAATGTCGGTCATGACCGCGTTGTTGTTGTTGAGCACTCTCGCGAAATACCGCTCGTCGTCGCCGATCGCCGTAATGGTGGATGTGCCGGCTGGCTCGACGATGATGTCGATCGGCGTGTTCAGGACGCGTACGATGACGGAGTCGGTGACGCTCGCATTGAGCGGACTGGAGGCCCGCACGACCGTTTTCCCGCGTTTGAGCGCGGTGATGTTCCCGACATCGTCAACTTCGGCAATATCCGGACGGTCACTTGTCCACAGCGCAGCACTGTTGGGCAGTGACGCATTGAGCGAGTTGAGCAGTGTGACGTTCGGGAACTGCACATCTTGCACGCTGGCGAAGTCGAGGGTGTCTTCGGCGATGTCGATAACCACCGGGGAGTTCCGCACCTCGATCTCGCTCGTAGCGGAGAGACCGGAGAACTCCACCGTGATGATGGCGGTTCCGATACCCGTGGCCGTGACGATACCCAGCGGACTCACCTCGGCAACGCCCGTATTGTTGGATGACCACACGAAGGGGACGTTCTCGACCGTATTCCCAAAGTCGTTCAACGCTCGGGCTTCGAGAACCTTTTCGTCGCCAATACTCGGGATGATCCAGGACGTCGGGTTGAGAGTGACCTGAACCACGTTGTTCTCGACGGTGATCGCGACGCTGTCCCGAACCAACGGGAAGAGCTCGCCGCCACCGCCGGCTTCCGCAACGATCCACGTCGCGCCTTCTGCCGCACCCGTCGCAAAGCCGATGTCATCGATGGTGACGAACGCTTCGTTCCGCGAGATGTAGCGAACCGGCTCGCCGCTGATGACATCGCCGCGCGCGTTGCGCACGAGGACCTGGTACTGCTGCGTTCGGCCTGGCGCCGTGAGGATCACGTTATCCGGCGACAGGTCGACCGTCGCGGGTGCATTGCTCACCGTGATTTCAACGGAGTCACGCCGCGCTGCGTTGAGCGGGTTGACGGCGAGAATGAAAGTAGTGCCACGTCCTCGGCCGACGATCAAGCCGGACGAGTTCACAGTTGCAACCGTCGAGTCCTTCGTTGACCAAGCGGCGGCCGAGCGATCGAGCGGGTCTCCGCGGGTGTTCCGAATGTCGACGGTCGGACTGTACTGGTCACCGACGGACGTCAACACCGTGTCCACCGGTACGATACTGACCGTCTCGGGCAGGTTCTGCACGACGACGGCTGCCGTGTCCACAGCCTCAACCTTGGCAGGGTCGGTTGCGTTCGCCACGAGGACCGTGGTACCGATCCCGTTGGCGATGAGTCGGCCGTCCGACAAGACCTCAGCGATCGTGGGGTCACCCGTCGTCCAGCTGACCGACTGATCGGCAAGCAACGCTCCCAGCTTGTTGCGCACGGACACCGACACCAGCGTCGTGTCGTTGAGACTGCTGAACCGGAACGTATCGGCGGGCAGCGCCACCACGGCAGCCGAATCCGCAATCGTCAGCGTGACCGAGTCCGCCGCCTGATCCATACGAGCGACGATGACGACCGATCCCTCGTCGAGGGCGCGGACGACACCGCTCGTCGGATCGACCTGGGCAACGAGCGGATTACGCGAGACCCATGAGGGCAGGCGGTTGAGCACGAACTCGCCGAGCGCGTCGGTGGCGACCGCGGAGAGCCGGACCGTGTCCTCGATGGCGCCCAGGACCGTCCGCGAGGGCAAGATGTCGATGGTCGTCGCCAGCTGCCGCACGACGAGCTCCACGCTGTCGGCGACATCGGTCGCGGTGGCGACGATATAGGTCTCTCCGTTCTCGATCGACGTCACCGCACCGGCGTTGGTGACCGTAGCAATCGTCTCGTCCCGAGATGCCCATGTGGGTGCAGCTGCGGCGCCGGCGGGGATGACCGAACCACCCGCATCGAGCGGAGTTGCGGTGACCGACGATGTCGCACCGAGCGAGGCGATCGTCAGCGGGCTCGGTGCCAGCCCGTAGCGGACGAGACGCTGCTTGACCTCGACGGGCACGGATGCCGTGTCGTCATCCACCACGAGTCGTACGGTGATCGACCCGTTCTTCACTGCCTCCACCCATCCGTCGGCGCTCACGGTGGCGACCGTCGCATCGTCGGTGAGCCACTGGGCCCCCTCGACGGTCAGCGTGTCGTCCTCGCTCGACAGGGCAACCGGTGTCAGCTTCACCGTATCACCGAGGCTCTCGAGCAAAATGCTGGCCTCGGCGATGTCCACCGATGCAGCGATGGCGCGGAGGGTCAGCGTGACGGTCGGGAGTTCATCGCCGATGGTTGACGAGAGCAGCACGATCGTGAGATCGGCAGTACCCCGCCGCAGCGGCTGCAGGGTGTCGCCGGAAACCTGAATGACCGATGCGTCCGACGACTGCAGCAGGAGCCGCGGGTCGGTGATCGGCAATCCATCGACCGTCACGGTGAACCGCGCGACGAACGGGCTGCCCACCACCAAGGTGGAATCCGTCGTCATTTCGATGACGATGACCGACTCTGATGGGTCCGTCAGCTCACACGCCACCGCGAACAGCGTGGCGGCCACCAGCCCGGTGATGAGACGACGGCCCCGGAGTTTCCGATTCAGCGACACGAGGGTGCTGCCCATAGTGGTCAGTCCTGTCAGTCCCGTGAGAAGAGGCTTGAGGCAAGAGAGGCCAAACCCCGTCCCATCAGCTAGTTGCAGTCTATCTCATACCTGCAACGATTATGCCGTTTGGGAGGCTCGGCAAGAGTAGCCCCCGAAAAGTGGTGCTGCAAGACGCTCCGTGCTTCACGACGGGTGTCGGAAAACGCAGCATTTGACTCCCGTTACCGCCCGCTGTGGCATGGGCGTCGCAATCTGCGCGCTCCGGTCAGGAATGGAGTATGCGGAGATAGGTCTTCCAAGGGCCGACGTCCCGATCGAACCTCTTCGCCATCACGCGAGCGATTTGGGCAAGATGCGTGAGATCGTGCACTGTCCAGGTCGCGATCAACTCCTTCAAAGTGACCCGACCGAACTCCGGGTGCGTGCCCGACCGGTCCAACGTTGCCGGGGTGAGTTGCCAACCGCGGAGGGTGTCGAGGTTCTGGCGGCGCAGCCGCCGGAATTCGTCGAGGAGCTCGCGCACATCCTTCGGCGCACCGTCGTGCATTTGCGCGAAGCGGTCGAAGGGAGGGAACGGCGTTGCTTCCCCCTCGTGCAGGATGATCCGTGCGCGGGGGATCCAGTCGGTGCGCTCACCGTGAACGAGATGACCCAGGACGTCGATGACCGTCCAAGTATCCGGCCCTTCGTCGATCGTGGTCCAACCCTCTGGCAGGTCGCGGACGAACGCATCCAACACAGACGGCGTGCGCTCGAGAAGCGCCGCGGCGGAGTCGAGTTCGAAGCTCACGGTGATCCTCCGGCTGCTGGTGTCAGACGCCGTAACGCTCAAAGCGTCTGAGTCGGATGGCGATGAAGACGAAGATGCCGCCGGTGACGAGTAACAGAGGGCCACGGCCGTTCCAACGCCACATCGAATCCGACAGATCACGTGCGTTCGCCAGTTGCTGTTCGGCCCGTGCGAGACCGGTGCGCGTGACCTCCATGGCGTCGTCGAGCCATGCGACCCTGGCTGGAGCAGTCGTCGTATCGCGGATCGCCGCCAGGGAATCGAGCGTCCAATTCATGGTCTCCGCCCACTCCTGGTTGCGGCGGACTGCGCTGCGAGTGCTGAGGCTGAGTAGCGGCGGCGCGAAGAGCACGGCGATGCCGATGACGAAGAGCCATTGATACAGGCGGTGCAGCGTACCGTGACTGCCCATGCTTACTCCTCCGCGGCGAGTGCCACCGCGGCGTCGTGAACCGCCGTCCAGACCTGATCCACGTGCCGTTGGTCCGTGTACGTCCCACCCAAGGCCATGCGGAGCACGAACCGACCATCCAGCCGCGTGTGCGTGAGATAGACGCCCGTGGCGTTCACGGCAGCCAGGAGCCGTTCGTTCTTCTCGTCGCTACCGCGGACCCTGAAGCACACGAGGTTGAGCACCGGGGGGACCACCAGCTCGAGCAGCGGGTGCTCCGCGATCCGGTCCGCGAACCCTCGCGCCATCGTGACATGTCGCCGTATGTGCCGACGCAGCCCGTCGATACCGTAGTGGCGCAACACGAACCACAGCTTGAGCGATCGGAATCGGCGGCCGAGCGGTACGTGCCAGTCACGGTAGTCGATGACGGCTCCGGAATCGGACGCCCGGTTTCGCAGATAGTCCGGCAGCACGGACAACGTGCGGATGAGGTCTCCACGGTCGGCGACGTAGAAACAGTCGCAGTCGAAGTTCGTGAGCAGCCACTTGTGCGGGTTGAAGCAGTAGCTGTCGGCGAGCTCGACGCCGTCGTGGAGCCATTGGAACTCCGGGCACACCGCGGCACTTCCCGCCAGCGCGGCATCGACGTGCAACCAGACGTCGTGCTGCTGCGCGATCGCACCGATGTCCCGCACGGGGTCCACGGCCGTCGAGGATGTGGTGCCCACGGTGGCACAGATCAAACACGGGACCATCCCGTCTTCGCGGTCGCGGCGAATGGCCGCCTCGAGCGCGTCAGGTCGCATCGCGTAGTGCTGGTCGGTGTCGATCAGGCGGAGGTTGTCCTTGCCCACGCCGGCGATGATCACGGCCTTCTCGACCAGCGAGTGCGCCTGGTCGGACGCGTACACCGTGAGCGGCCGTGTGATGCCCCGTTCCCTGGCGGTACCGGCGGTGGCACGATCGCGGGCCGCGACCAGGGCGCAGAGCGTGGCGGACGATGCGGTGTCCTGAATGACCCCGCCACCCGTCGTCGACGACTTGAAACGGGCGGGGAGGCCGAGCATGTCCACGAGCCAATCGAGCACGTGGGTCTCGAGCTCGGTGCAGGCAGGGCTGGTCGACCACAGCATGCCCTGAACGCCGAGCCCGGCCGAGGCCAACTCGCCGAGCACGGCCGGGGGCGATGCGTTGGCGGGAAAGTAGGCAAAGAACCGTGGCGATTGCCAATGCGTGATGCCGGGAAGGATGACCTCGTCGAGATCCCGCAGGATGGCCTCCCACGGCTCCCCGATGTCCGGCGGCATATTGGGCAACCGGTCCCGCACGGCCCCCGGGGCGAGATCCGACTGGACCGGATATTGCTCGAGGGTCTCGAAATAGCGCGTGACCCAGTCGACCATCGCGTAGCCGGCGCGCCGGAACTCCTCCGGTGTCATAGCGAATCGCGGTCGGGCATTACGGTGTTCGCATCTCGGGTGATGATGGCAGGCAGAAGGTCACGATCGCGGACATCACCTCCCGCTCGATGCTCGTGCCGGTGGGGCGGTTGAGCAGCGTGCCGTTTACGACCAGCGCCGACGATCCGCCGCCGTCGAGGTTGAGGGCCTCGACCGCACCGATGTCCTCCATGATGCCGGCGAGCTGTTCGAGGTCGACGCCACGGCTCACCGGTTGGCGCCCGTCGACGACGAGGAGGAGCAGGCGCCCGTCGGCCGTTCGCCCGGCGGCCGTGCGGGGGTGGACATCCGGGATCGCACTGCCGAAGAACACTTCTTCGTCATCGGTCACGTGTTGGCGGCCGCGGTGCACGAGCATCGGACCGGCACTCACGGCATCGCGTACATCCCAGAACACTGCGGCGCGCTCGGGCAGTGCAGCGGGCTGGCCCGGGCGATGCGCGGGCGGGCGATCCCATACGAAGAGGCTGTCGTCGCGATTCGTGGCCCAAGCGAGCTCGATATCTCCGTCCGCAGTGAACCCGATCGCCGCGCGGGCCACCGGATACGTCACGTCGGCACGGGTCACGGCACGCGTTGCCGGGGCCTCGAGCTTCCCATCCGAGTAGAGCAGACCCGCGTGGACGCTCAGTGACTGGTTCATGACGAAGTAGCCGCCATTCACTGCCACGCACGACCTCGGCCGTTTGGAGAAGCTCGTGACCGTCTCGCGGAGATCGCCGGCGTCGGCCGAGAGCAGCACCCTGGTCTCGACCAGCGGGTGTCGCTCATCGATGGTGACATACCACGCGCGGAGCGGGTACACGTCGTTCTGACCCGCGTACACCCGAATGGCGACGGGCAGCGTGGCATTCACGGAGTCGATCGGCGTCCACGTCAACGTGACGGCTCCGGTGCCGCTTCGGTCCCCGATGCATCCACCGACGATGCCCGTCATCATGGCGAGCACCCACAGGTTCATCCACGCGCGGATAGGTGGCACCGGTGCACGCCTAGTCCGCCGTGAACCCCGCCGCTTTATGAGAGCCGTCACAGAAGGGCTTGTTCTGTGAGTGTCCGCAGCGGCAGAGCGAGGCCTTACCGAGGCTGCCAATGGTGTTGCCCGTCCCATCCACGACCTCGAACGGTCCTTCGAGCAGGACCGATCCATTCCGGCGGGGCGTGACGGTCAGAGTGCCGGGTGGAGGTGCCTCGGCGGACATCTCCCTCATGACGGTTCCCGGGTCGGTGAAGCCACATCGAGCGTGTTTCCCGTCACAGAACGGTTTGTGCGTTGAGGCCCCGCATCGGCAGAGCGCGATCCGCGTCTCCGTAGTGGCACTCGTGCCATCGCGTTGCAGCGCGATGGCGCCCCGCACGTAGGCAGGACCATTCGGCTCGATGTGCACGGTGTTGCGGTCGGCTGGGGCCTCTGCAGCACCACCGTCTTTCCGAGCGAACTGCAGCGCACCGCTCGGGCAGGTGGCGACGACGGCCGCAATGTCGTCTGCGGAGCCTTCCGTCGGATCGATCCACGGCCGCGCTTCGTGGTTGAACACTGCTCTCAACCCATGCACGCACCGCGCAGCGTGGATGCACCGACCCGGATCGAACTGCACGCGGATCGCTTCGCTCTCGTAGGTCTTCGTCGTGTCAGCCATGTTCGGTGGGCTCCTTACGAAGTTCCGGTGCTCCCGAGGCCACCGGTCCGGTCGGTGGTCTGGGTTACGGTGCCGGGCACCCAATCCGGCGCGGCAAACGGCATGATAATGGCCTGCGCGATGCGTTCACCGTGTTCCAGGATCACCGACGTCGTCGAGTCGTTCTTGGTCATGACCAACCACTCGTCGGGGTAATCGGCATCGATGGTCCCCGGCGCGTTCGGGAGGATCAGGCCCTTCCGGAACGCGAGCGAGGAGCGTAGACGAATCTGTGCTTCGAACCCCGCAGGCAGGCGGGCACGGAAGCCGGTTGGAACGAGCGCCACGTCACCGGGGTGCAACTCGAGTGCACCGTCGACAGCGACGGATGCGATCGCGCCGGAGTCGGCCCGTCGCACCTGCACCTGCCGCCCTCGCAAGTAGGCGCGCAAATCGTACCCTGCGGCGTCTGTGGTCTGGCGCGCCGGCGGCGACACGTCGTCGTGCAGGGCGTCGAAGATGATCGGGGGCAAAGACTGGGACATGCCGTGAGACTCTCCGTGGTGCCGGCTGCGCGAGCGCGAATCGCCGCATGGCGACGCGCTATCAAGGAATGGACCCACCGGAAGGCATCACCGCAAGCATGCGCGCCGGCTGTCCCTAGTGGCGCCCGCGGGGTTTCCAGCGATAGCGCTCCAGCTCGATCCGATCATTGGCGTCGAATACGACGCCCTCGGCCTCGAGCCGGAGCCGCTGCTCGACGGTGTCACCTGCGTGCGAGCGCCGACTCACGGCTCCACGCGCGTTGACGACCCTGTGCCATGGCACGGCCGTATCCGCCGGAAGAGCGTGCAGCGCGTACCCTACTTGCCGCGCGTGACCGGGCCGGGCCGAAAGCTCGGCGACCTGCCCGTACGTGGCGACGCGCCCCCGAGGGATGCGGCGTACGACCGCGTAGATCGCCTCGTAACTGCGGCCCGGATGCGCCCGGCCCGACGCGTGGGTGACCGGCATGCCTCGTCCGTGCCGGTCAGTTCGTGGCCATGGGCAACCGGCCCTGACGCCACGCCCCCATGTCACCCTGCAGGTGGCGGATGTTCGTGAAGCCGGCGCTCCGCAACACTGACTCCGCGTACTCCGTCCGTTGCCCACCTTCGCAGTACACCACCAATCCACGCTCCTTGGCACTCGCCAATTCATCCAACCGCACGCCCACTTGGCGATGGGGAATATTGATCGCGCCGGGCACGTGTCCGTTCCGGTATTCATCCGGGCTTCGAACATCCAGTACGACGGGGGCGTCTGCCCCATCGATTTGACTGGCTAGTTCGCTTGCCGAGATGAACTCGTGTGCGGTTGTCTCACCGATGCAAGCCGACAGCGCGAGCGCGGACGAAACGACCAGCGTGAAGATCGAGAGGGTGTGTAAACGCATGACGGGCCCGTGCGATCCAAAGTTGGGGAAGTGATGACGGGCGAATTGTACCCGCGCACCGAAACGCGAGGCAACCCGATCGCGTCAGCGCTCGGTTTCGGGGTAGACGATCGCCGGTAGTCCCAGCTCTCGACGCAAGAGTCCGAGTTGACCGAGGTGATACGCCTCGTGTTGTACGAAGAAGGTAATGGCCCCACGCAGCGACGGGTCGTCGACCGGGAACTGATGGTCCGTTGTCGCCACGAAGGCTTCGTCGGTGAGGGCGTCAAATCCCGTGCGCAGCGGGTCTGTAAGGAGGTCCCACGCGTCCCGGAGGGCTGACAAGGGCACGCGGTCACCGAGTTTCTCGAACGTTGGCACGGCCTCGAGCACGTCGAGGATGTCGAGGTGCGGGCGTACGCCAAGCAGGCGGGCAACGTGAGCGCGCGCATCGATCATATGAGCCGCGATGTGATCGATGCGACGGCAGGACGTACCGAGCACGCGGGAGGCTCGGTGGTCGTCGATACCGTCGATTGCCGCATGAAACTGCCGCGTATTGAACTCGAGCAGAGTGCGCAGCGGGAACTTGTGATCCATAGATCCCCTCCTGCAGGCAGTCTTCAGGTCGTATGGTCCGGTCGCTCCAGGAACTCCACTGGTGCGCCGTTCTCGACGATGAACGCCACCCGTACACCCTCGGACGGGCTGTTGGGCTCGATGAGTACGTCCTTGCCCTCGATCGCCGCCGCGAGATCGTCCACCTCGAACGCCACGTGCGGCACCGTCTTGACCAACTCAGGAAGCGGCGAGTCGGGGTCGAACCGCATCCACTCGATGCCGTACTGGCTGGTCTCGAACCCGGAGACATAGAGGCCGTACTCGGGCAGGTACCGCTCCTCCGCTCGACGCTCCGCGGTCGGGATGCCGATATGATGATAGCGTCGCATCACCTTCTCTCCTGTTGCTGTCGCTCACTCGGCATCGACATCGCCATCGCGGCCAACGAGGCCGGTCCGCCACATGAGCCAGATCCACCAGGCCTTGAACGGGCGCATGGCGATCAGCGCAGCTGTGGTCGCGATCAGTACGAGCAGTAACGTCAATCCGCGAAAGAAACCGAAGATCGGTACGATCAACAGCCCAGCGATGCCGGCCGCGATCGCTCCCACCCCGTACGCCATGATGGTCGGGCCGAGCCAATTGCCGGTATACCGGTCGAAGCGCACGCCGCACTCGGTGCAGGGGTCTGCGAGCCTCAGCCATCCGGCGAAGAGTCGCCCGCGGCCGCATGCCGGACAGTAACCCAAGAGCATGGTCCGGAGCATGACGCAAGATAGCGGCCGTTCGCTAACTGGGCCGCCACGTCCGCCCGAGTCGCTGCAAACGGCGAATCGACCAGACACCCGCCAACGGACCCAGGGCCAGTACCGCGAACGCCCAGCGCCAGCTACCACCCTCGGCAATCCACGGCACGAGTTGAATCGTCACCATAGTGAGGAGAAATCCAAGCGACGTTTGCAGCGTGAGCGCGGTGCCGACGGCGTGCGGTGGCACGACTTCGGTCACCATCGCCGAGAACTGAGCGGAATCCGCGATCACGAAGAACCCCCACGTGACGGCGAGCGGCACGACGATCCAGAACGCCGACCCGAAGGCGACCCCCATGAGGAGGCTGCATGCCCCACTCGCGATCATGGCACCGATGACCAGTCGGTCGTACCCGATACGATCGGCCGTGCGACCGCCCCAAACGCAACTGATGCCGCCGACGGCGATGGCGACGAAGGCGGCCACGCCGATCCACTTGGGAGACGGCCCGGACCCGGCAACGGCAACACTCGCGGCGAGATAAACCGGAATCCAGGTCCAGAAGGCGTAGAGCTCCCACATGTGCCCGAGGTATCCGCCGGTGGCGAACCGCCATTCGCGGTGGCGCAGCACGGTGCCGACGAGCTGCCAGGAGAAGGGCCGCCGCAGGAACGGGTACGGGCCGTCGCGGTAACCGAGGAACACGAGCAATGCGGCGAGGACTGCACCGCCCGAGACCGACAGCACCACCGGAAGGATGCCGCCGGGGACCCAAGCCTTCATGAGGTAGGGTGCCGCTTTTCCGATCGTGAGCGCGCCGACGATCACGCCGATCGCGAAGCCCCGTCCCGTGCGGTACCAGGTTGCCGCCATCTTCATGCCCGGCGGATACACGCCCGCGAGAAAGAACCCGGTGGCGAATCGCGACAGCAGGGCGGACTCGTAATGCGGCGCCAGGACCAGGGCGGCATTCGCTGCAGCGGCCAAGAGCGCGCTTGCGGCAAAATAGGTGCGGGCGGGGATGACGTCGGCGAGGTTCAGCACTGCGGCGACGGCGGTGCCGGCGACGAACCCAAACTGCACGACGGTCGTGAGCCACGCCGCCTGCACCTGCGTGAGGCCCCACATCCGCTGAAATTCTTCGGCGACCGCGCTCGCCGAGAACCACAAGCTCATGCCGAGGAGCTCGGCGACGGCGAGGAGCAACAGTACGACTGCGGCGCGCCGCCCACCTTCCGGCGCGGCGTGGTCCAAATCAGCCACCGAGTGCTTGACGGAGGGCAGTTGCGAGAGCGGTGAAGTCGCCGGTCAGCAGGCCACGCCACGTCTCGCCCACTTGCCGCAAGCTGAACACCGCCATTGTCGAGATCGGCATCCCTTGCATCGTCGTTGTCGAGCGATAGACGACGTATGCGGTATCTGCCTGCACGATGTGACCGATGGGCTCGATCACTGCGCGCCGTGATGCGTCCTCGAGCGCCGGCACACGCTCGCCCATGAACCGCAGGAAGTTGATGAATACGGTCGTGTCGGTCAGGGCCTGCGCCTCACCGAGAGTGCGAACCCCGAGGAACTGTTGGCGGAAGTCGTCCGCCTCGGGCAGCCGTGACTCGAAGAGCGGGTGCAACAGCTCGCGTAGCTCTCCGAATGCATCCGGATGCGTGAGTCGTGCGATGCGATTCCAGTCACGCTCCCGCATGGCGTCGAGATACTCGAGCGTCACGGACTCGGGCGTGTCGGC
>JBDHJO010000156.1:0-7003 GCA_039586875.1 Gemmatimonadota bacterium
CGACCTCCGGGCCGAGGAAGCAGAGCGCGCCGCCGTGGTCCTGGGGCTCGTGGTGCGGCGGAATGCCGGATTGCCCGACGCCGGGTTGCACAACACCGACGCCACCCGACGCACTGTGATTGCGTTGATCCGCGAACTGCGCCCCCGCGTGGTGATTCTGCCCTTTCCGATCGGCCGGCATCCCGATCACCGCATTGCCTCTGAGCTCTGCCGGGACGCGTCCTATCTCGCCGGGCTGGCGAACTATGCCGCCGACGGTGTGCCACATCGGCCCGAGAAGGTCGTGTACACGCAGTCGTACCGCGAAGTACACGCAGTCGTACCGCGAAGACCCCGTGAAGCCGACCTTCGTCGTGGACATCTCCGACGAATTCGAGACCAAGCTGGAGGCCATTCGGTGCTACGCCTCGCAATTCGACGGCAAGATGGCGGCGGGCGAGATCTTCCCCGCCGGCGGTGACGTCTACGACAACGTCCGTATGCACTGCGCTCGGTACGGCAGTCTCATCCGCACGGCGTTCGGCGAGCCCTTCTTCACGCACGAAACCGTGCGCATCGACGATGTGGTGGCGATGGGCGCGCGATCGATGTAGCCGTTCACATCCGGGGTTCCGCCCTCTACGTTACTCCGTAGTTACTACAGCACAGCTGATGTCAGAAATCGTCTACTTCGACCATGCGGCGACCACGCCGGTCCGGCCGGAAGTGCGGGATGCTATGTCCCCCTTCCTGTCCTCCGAGGCGTATGGCAATCCGTCGTCCGGGCACCGGGCTGGGCGCGAAGCGCAGGCGGCCCTGGATCGGGCGCGGTCACGAATCGCCGACGCGCTGGGCTGCGCCGCGGGGCATGTGATCTTCACATCGGGCGGAACCGAGGCAGATAACCTCGCCGTGTTGGGTACCGCACTGCGGGCGCACCTCGAGGGGCGGGCATTCCGGGCCATCGTGGCGCGCACGGAGCACAAGGCCATCCTCGACGCGGCTGGTGCCGTGGAGCGGTTGGGCGGCGAGGCCGTCCTGCTCGATGTCGATCGCACCGGCCAGATCGCGATGGACGCCTACCGCGACGCCCTCGCACGGGGCGCGGCCGTGGCCAGCGTCATGTGGGTCAACAACGAGACCGGTGTGACCCATGACGTTGTGGGGCTCGCCGAACTCGCGCGGGACGCGGGCGTACCGTTTCACACCGACGCCGTGCAAGCGGTCGGCAAGGTGCCCAGCGACCTGGGTGGCACGGCGATCGCCCTGGCATCGATCTCCGGACACAAGCTCGGAGCGCCGAAGGGCATCGGGGCCCTCATCATGCGCGTGCCGGACCTGATCGAGCCGCTCATCCACGGTGGTGGCCAACAGGGAGGCGTACGTCCCGGCACGGAGAACGTTGCCGGAGCGGTCGGGCTCGGTGAAGCCGTGGCCCTCGCCGTTGCCGAACGCCCGGCAGCCATGGAACGCGTGCGAGATCTGAAGCGCCTGCTCGCCGCCGAGTTGACCGCAGCTGTGCCCGGGCTCGAGATCACCGACACAGCTGACGGGGCACCGCACATTCTTCACGTCACGATTCCCGCGATCGACGGCAGCGCGCTTCTGACCCATCTGGACCAAGCGGGCATTGCATGTTCGACCGGATCGGCGTGCGCGAGCGGTAGGGTCGGTCCGTCGCACGTGCTCGTCGCGATGGGGACAGCGAACGACTGGAACGGCTCCGCCCTGCGGCTTTCCCTTGCGCCGACCACGACGAGGGCCGACGTCGACGCGCTCCTGCGGCGCATGCCCGACGTCATCGATCGTGTGCGGGTGCTGACAGCGGCGTTGCGGGGTGAGACGTGAGCAAGGGGCGGGTGCTGGTCGCGATGTCAGGCGGTGTGGATTCGTCGGTCGCCGCAGCGATGCTCGTCGAGCAGGGATACGACGTCATCGGCGCCACGATGCGCCTCTTCTGCTACGGTGAAACGGTCCCCGACCGCCCCTGCTGCTCGGTCGATTCCATCACGGATGCGGCGTCCGTCGCGGCGAACCTCGGCGTCCCCCACTACGTGCTGGATCTCGAGGACCGATTCAAGCGGGAGGTGATCGACGACTTCGTCGCGGAGTACGCTCGCGGGCGGACGCCGATTCCGTGCGTGCGCTGCAACACGTTCACGAAGTTCCGCGACCTGCTCGCCCATGCGCGGGCCTTGGAGTGCGAGTTCGTGGCCACCGGGCATTACGCACGGACGGTGGATGGGCGGATCTTCCGCGGGGTCGATCGCGGGAAGGACCAGACCTACTTCTTGTGGGGGATCGACCGGTCGGTGGTAGAGCACATGCTCACGCCGATCGGGACGCTGACCAAGCCCGAGACGCGGGATTATGCGCGCCGATTGGGACTCGTCACGGCGGACAAGCCCGAGTCGGTCGAGATCTGTTTCGTGCCCGACGGGGACTACGCAGCGGTTCTCGAACAGCACCTGGAACCGGACGATCCGGCCCTCACGGCAGGCCCGATCCGGACCGAGACCGGCACCGTCATCGGCTCGCACGATGGGTATGCGCGATATACGGTCGGGCAACGCCGCCGTCTTCCCGGTGGATCACCGGAACCCCTATATGTCCTGCGGATCGTGCCCGAGGAGCGGGCGGTGGTCGTGGGAGGAGAAGCCGAGCTCTTCGGCAACCAGGTGACGTTGGAAGAGGTCAATTGGCTCGTCCCCCCCTTGCAGGTGGGCGATCAATGCGATATTCAGATTCGGTACCGGGCTCGGCCGGTACCAGCGCAGGTGACGGACCGCGCGGCCACCGGACGGCTGCACCTCGAGTTGCTGGAGCCCGCGAAGGCCATAACCCCTGGGCAATCGGGTGCCGTGTACCGCGATGATCAATTGCTGGGTGGGGGCGTGATCTGCTAGGAGAGGAGAAGACTGTGGATCTGGTTCAGGACGTCGTGAAGCGGTTGGGTGTGGAGGAGGACAAAGCAAAGAAGGGTTTGGGCACCGTCTTCATCGCGCTCCGCATGGCAGGCGACATGCGGACGTTTACCCAGATCAGCTCTGCCTTTCCCGATTCGGGAGAGTGGATGATGATGGCACCGTTCCAAGACGGTGCCACGGGTGAGATGCTCGCCATGGCCACGCCGGCCGCCGTCCGCCGTCTCCTGGCCATCGCAGGATACGACAAGGAGACCGGCCAGCAACTCTCCGCGATCGTCGGGGAAGCGCTCAAAGCCACGGTCCCCGACGCCTTCGAGGTTGCAGCGGCCAAGTTGCCCATCTTCTGAGCGACCCCGGGTGATGGGCGCACCGTCGCACGTACATGAGTTGGTCTCCTTCGAGGGCGATGCGGGTCAGCTGTCAGGAACCCTCCACGTTCCACATTCCTCGGCGACCGTGGGCGTTGTGCTCGCCCACTGCTTCACGTGCTCCAGGTCCCTCAAGATCACGCGCAGCCTTGCGACCGGCATCGAGGACGGCGGCTATGCCGTCTTGCGGTTCGACTTCACCGGCCTCGGCGACAGTGACGGCGAGTTTGACAGCACATCAGTCACGACGAACGTCAGTGATATCGTCGCCGCGGCGCGGTACCTCCGGAAGCGCGGGTACGAACAGATCGTGTTGGCCGGACACTCGCTCGGGGGCGCGGCCACGCTGTTGGCGGCCGATGCCGTTCCGGACGCACAGGCGATCGTGGCCGTGGCCGCACCGTTCTCCGTCGAACACGTCCGGCATCTCTTCGCCGAGCAGGATATCGATCGAGCGCGCAGCGAAGGCCGGATCGCCGTCTCCATCGCCGGTCGTGAGTTTCAGATCAGCCGAGCATTCTTCGACGACCTCGAGGCACATTGTTCGCCCGAACGCATTGCCGCCCTGGCACGCCCGCTCCTCGTCGTCCACGGCTCGGCCGATCGGGTAGTGGGCATTGAAGAAGGGGAGCGCATCTTTGCGGCCGCACGGCAGCCGCGGTGGTTCGCATCGGTGCCCGAGGCCAATCACCTGTTCACGCACGAACGCCACGCCCGCGCGGCGGCTCGGGCCATCGTGACCTTTCTTGGAACCGTACTTCCTTCGTCATCACCCTGATACGGGGACAATCACTCCATGGCGCGCATCACAGCCGAACTCACGGCAGGCCTGCAGGTGACCGTGTCGAACGGGCGTCACACGTGGCGAGCGGACGAACCGGCCGCCGCGGGCGGTGCCGACACGGGCCCAACACCGTACGAGATGCTCATCGGGTCGCTCGCCGCCTGCACAGCGGTGACGCTGGCGCTTTACTGCCAGCACAAGGACATCCCGCTCAAAGCAGTGACCGCAACCTACGAACACGACCGGATCCATGCCGAGGACTGCAAGAACTGCAACGAGCCGACCAAGGGCATGATCGACCGCATCACCAGTCGGGTACGGATCGCCGGCACCTTCGATGAGGCACAACGGAAGCGTTTGACGCAGATCGTCGGTCGATGCCCAGTGCACAAGACGCTGACGAACCCGGTGGACCTGATCGACGAAGTCGAATTCGCGACCTAGCGTTCGATCACCCGCGATCGCTCACCCTTGACCGGTTGTCGGGCACGCGAGAGGTTGCTGGGTCTGCCGTCGACTGCACCGGTACCGAGGAGGACCGTCCCATGCGCGGATTCATTGCCCGACTCTTCATCACGGCATTCGGCCTGTGGATGGCGGACCTGGCTCTCGATGGCGTGCGCTTCGACGGCGTGGCCGCGCTGTGGATTGCCGCACTGCTCCTCGGTTTCGTGAACGCTGTGCTCCGGCCGATCCTCATCATCCTGACACTGCCGTTCACGCTGATCACGCTGGGGCTATTTGTCTTCGTCGTGAACGGTGCGATGGTACTGCTCGTCTCCCGGCTCATGAACACGTTTCACGTGGAGGGGCTGGGCACCGCGATCCTGGCGTCGATCATTGTCGGGCTCACCGGTTGGGCCGCGAATGCCTTCGTCGGCAACCGCGGGACTGTCGAGGTGTGGTCGACGCGCCGGCGCTAGGGCGCCGCACCGTTACTCGCCGACGACGACCCCCACGACCGACCGGCGGCGTGGTCGATTATCGAGGTTGAGCAGTAGCACTTCCTGCCACGTGCCGAGTTGCAGCCGTCCATCGATGACCGGGATCGTCAGGCTCGGCTTCAACAGCGCCGACCGCACGTGGGAGAACCCATTGCCGTCGTGGTACGCTTCGTTGTGGGCGTAATCCTCGGTCGGTGGCGCGATCTGGTCGAGTGCGCGCCGAAGATCTTCGAGCGCCCCCCGTTCATACTCGATTGCGGTGATCGCCCCGGTCGACCCCGTGACGTGTACCGTGACAAGCCCCGTCGTGACCTGCGCGTCCTGCACCAGGTCCTGCACCTCCGGACTGATGTTGCGATGCCCGAACTCCACATCCAAGTCGAATTCCCAACGTCGTGCGAGCGTGCTCACGGCAGGGCCGTCCTTTCCGGGTCGTGGTTTCTCCGTCGTCCAACGTTAATCGGTAGTGTGCGGCGTCGTCACTCCGCTCTATAATTCTGCATGCACGAACTCGATATCCTCCGCGACCTCGTCATCCTCGTCGGCGTCGCGATCCCCGTGGTGGCAGTCACCCAACGCTTCCGCATACCGACCGTCGTCGGGTTTCTCCTGACCGGGCTGGCGATCGGACCGCATGCCCTGGGGATCATTCACCAAACGGAGGCGGTCGCAGGACTCGCTGAGTTGGGCGTCGTGCTGCTCCTCTTCACGATCGGGCTCGAGCTCTCGCTCTCGCGGATCATCCGCCTGGGGCGGCCCGTCTTGCAGGGCGGCACCGTCCAGCTGATCGGCACCGCGGTTGTCTTCGGGGTCCTCGCAGCGTGGGCAGGCCTGGATGCGCCGCGCGCGACGTTCTTCGGCGCACTGTTGGCACTCTCGTCCACGGCCGTCGTCCTCAAGCTCTACAACGATCGGCGCGAGTTGGACCTCTCCCACGGCCGGATCGTCGTTGCCATTCTGCTGTTCCAGGACCTCTGCGTCGTGCCGCTGATGCTCCTGACGCCGGTGCTCGCCGGCGCCGACGCAGGCGTGGGGGCGGCGTTGCGGGCGACGCTCGTGAGCCTGGAGGTCGTCGGCGCGCTCATCGTGGGAGGCCGGTTCGCGATCCCCTGGGTGCTCGAGCGTGTCGTGGGAGTGCAGAACCGGGAGATCTTCACGCTCAGCATCGTGTTCATCGGGCTCGGCGCAGCGTTCGTGACGGCGACCTTCGGCCTGTCGTTGGCGCTCGGGGCCTTCATTGCAGGCCTCCTCATCTCCGAGTCCGAGTACGGCCTGCAAGCGTTGTCGGACGCCCTGCCGTTTCGCGACAGCTTCACCGGCATCTTCTTCATTTCCGTCGGCATGCTCGTCGATCCCGACTTCGTGCTGCAGCACCTGGGGCTCGTGCTCGGCCTCACGGTCGGCGTGATCTTGCTCAAGGGGATCGTCGGGACCCTGGCGGCTCGCAGCCTTGGCCGCTCGCTGCAACTCAGCATCGTGGCAGGGTTCTCGATCGCGCAGGTGGGAGAGTTCTCCTTCGTGCTCGCCAGCGTCGGTATCGGCGCGGGCCTGCTCTCCGACGATGCCTACCAGACGTTCCTGGCGATCTCCGTGCTGTCCATGCTGGTGACGCCGCTGCTGATTGCCGGCGCGCCGGCGTTCGCCGATGCGGTGGGGCGATGGTTGCGATTGCCGGCGCTCCGGCTGACGACGCGCGAGTACCAGGCGGTGCAGCAGCTGCGTGATCACGTCATCATCGTGGGCTACGGCCTGAATGGGCGGAACCTCGCCCGCGTGCTGAAGGCGGCCAACATCCGCTACGTGATTCTGGAACAGAACGGCCAGACCGTGCGGCGGGCTCGGATGAACCGCGAGCCCATCTTCTTCGGTGACGGCACGAGGCGCGACGTGTTGGAGCATGTCGGCATCGAACACGCACGGGCGCTCGTATTCGCCATCGCTGCATCGGCGGATACGCGCCGGGGCGTGGCCATTGCCCGCAAGCTGAACCCGGACCTCTAC
>JBDHJO010000157.1:0-6780 GCA_039586875.1 Gemmatimonadota bacterium
CGGCGATATCATCGGCTGACGTGACCAATCTCGCTCCGAAGGCAGTTCTACCCGGTGTGCTCCGCATCGTGCGGCGCTCATGGCCTCAACTCCTGGCAGTCGATCTGATTGCCAAGGCCCTGGGCGTCCTCGTGGTCGCGCCGGTTTCCGCACTCCTCCTGCGCTGGCTCTCGGCTCGCCGCGGGAGCGCTGTCCTCACCGACGAAGCGATTCTGTGGTTTGCGCTGAGCCCCGGTGGCGTCGTGGCACTCGTCGCGGTTGGGGCGGTGCTGCTGTGGATTCTCTTCGTCGAGCACGGGGTGATCGTGACGGTCGCCCATGCCACAGCCAGAGGACAGCGCGTGACGGTGCGCTGGGCGTACGGAGTGGTCGCCGCGCGCTCGGCAGCGATGCTGCAGTTCGCGGCAGGGCTCATCGTGCGCCTCCTCGTCGTCGCCAGCCCGTTCGTCGCACTCGGCGCGCTCGCGTACGTCTCGCTCCTCACCGAGTTCGACATCAACTACTACCTGGCGATACGACCGCCGGCATTCTGGCTTGCCGGGACCCTTATGGGCATCCTGGGAGCAACGCTGGCCCTGGTGGTGCTCCTGCTGCTGGTCCGGTGGGTCGTCGCGGTTCCGATCCTGTTGTTCGAGCGAACCTCGGTGCCCCGTGCGTTTCGTGGAAGTCTCACCCGCACGAGGTCTCACCGCTGGTCGATCGCCGTGTGGCTTGGCGTGTGGGCCGCGGCGGCGCTCGGGAGCTCGAGTGCGGTGACCGGCATCGTTGGCGCGGTCGGCCGCTTCGTGGTGCCCACGGAAAGCGGATCGCTGACCGTCGTGGCTCTGGCCATCGGCGTGGCGGTGGTTGTTGCCGTCGGCCTCAACGTCCTCGTGTCCATTGCCGTGGTATCGCTGCTCGGGGTCCTTGTCGAACGGGTGTACAGCACCGCCGGTGGGTCTGGATTGCCGGACGCCCGGTTCATGCCGCGATCGGAGAGCCGATCCGACCGGCGTGCTCGCGTCGGGACGATGCGGGCCTTCGTCTTCGGGCTCGTGCTGACCGTGGTCATCGTCACGGCCGTCGCGACCGTCGCCGTCAGCACGCTTCGCGTGCAGGATGTCACGGCGATCACTGCACACCGCGGTAGCTCGGCGGAAGCACCCGAGAATACACTGGCGGCTTTCGAACGCGCGATTGCCGAGGGTGCGGACTGGATCGAGATCGACGTGCAGGAGCTTGCTGATGGAACGGTCGCGGTCGTCCACGATCGCGACCTCAAGCGACTCGGCGGCGTGACCATCGTGGTACCGCAAGCGACGTACGACGACGTGCGCGCCATCGACGTCGGCAGTTGGTTCGACCCAGTGTTCGCCGGCGAGAGGATTCCGACGCTGGCTGAGGTGCTGAACGTTGCACGGGGGCGCGCGCGTGTGAACGTCGAGCTCAAGTACTATGGGCCGCTCGGCACCCTGGCCGAACGCGTAATCGGGATCGTCGAAGATGAGGGCATGGAGCAGGAGGTCGTCCTCATGTCTCTCAAGCAGGAAGCTGTGCGGCAGGCCAAGGCGCTCAGGCCCGACTGGACCGTCGGACTGCTCACCGCGGTCGCGCTCGGGAATGCTGCCCGCCTCGAAGCGGACTTCCTCGCGGTCAGCACGTCCCTCGCCACGCGGTCGTTCATTCGGGCGGCACATGGCCGCGGCCGTGCCGTGCACGTGTGGACCGTCAACGATCCCGTGCAGATGTCGGTCCTGATGAGCCGCGGCGTGGACAACATCATCACCGACGTTCCGGCGGTGGCACGTGCGGTGATGGCCGAGCGGGAAACGATGACGGCCGTCGAGCGGCTGCTTGTGGAGGTGGGCGCCTGGCTCGGGGTTATCGAGGTCGCCAAGGTTGCGAACGCCGAGCCGGGTTCGTAGCCGGCTCCGATCCGGAAGGGTGGGTGTCTACGAGATTGTCGGACGACGCAAGCGGAGCGTGATCAGCACGGCCGCGAACACGAGGACGCCGGCGACCAGACCTACCTGCACCATCCGCCAGATCAGGTGGTCCACCACCTGTTCGGAACGATCCATCGCCCGAGTCAGCAGGCTGTCCACCGTGGCCAGCGTCGCCATGCGCTCCGCTGACACCGCCTCCAAGACGGCCAGGCGCTCCTGCGTAATGGCTTCGAGCACAGCCATTCGCTCGGACGACACGGCGTCGAGCGTCTCCCGGCGCATGGCGTCGATCGCGTCAGTGAGCGCAGCGAGCTCCGCGTGCAGCGCCTCGAGGACCGCGGCACGCTCGCTGCCGACCAGGGACGGCAATGTGTCTGCCAGGACGGCAAACCGCTCGAGCGAGGCGGTCAGCGATTGCAGGGTACTGTCCACGACCGGCAGGGCGGCCATATCCCGCGCGAGCAACTCGATGTTCCACCGCAGCTCTTTCCCCAGAGCCGAATTGATCGCCTCGAGCCGGTCGTCGAGCTCGCGCATCCCCCAGTAGGTCGCCGCCATGGCCGCCCCGATTCCCCCGCCCATCGGACGCATAACGAGCGAGTCAGCCGCCAGGATGGACGTGCGCTCGAATGTCAGGGGGTCGATCGGGTTGCGCATCGCGAACTCGAGGAGTTGTGGCTCGAACCGGTCCACGCGCGCAGCACCTGCCACGTTGACCGCCAGCTGCCGCGCCTCCAACTCCTGCTGCCGCACCACGTCCAGCGCGATCGCGACGAACTCGTTCGGCACCATGTTGGACTCGGGGGGTGGATCCTCTAGGAATTGCCGCGACTGGGCAGCGAAGAGCCACACGTCGACCAATCCGAACAGCGGGTCGGATATGAGTGCAGCCTCCCGCACGCTGCGCACGGTGACCAGCTTCCAGAGCAGCAGCCGCCGCCGGACGACCGGGTCGTCACTCACGGTGGCGATGCTGTCCGCGGTGTGCTCGACGGCTTGCGTGAACTCGCCTGCGTACTGCAGGACCAGTTCCCGCAACTGCGTCGCCGTCAGGTGCTCGATCCCGGCGCGGCTCATGTTGTCGGTCTGTTGCGGGACCTTCACGCAGGCTGCGAACACCATGGCGGCAAGCACAGCGAGAAGGCAGCGTCCCGCGGATCGGTATCCACTCATAGGCAAATGCTGCAGTCCTCGTACGGTTGGCGCAACACGGAGGGCGGAGCTACGGCTCCAACACGACGCGGCCGGAGACACTGCCGGAGCGCAGGGAGTCCATGCCCTCGCCCCACTGGTCGAGGGGGAGCGTGCGGTCGACGACGGTCGCGACCTTGCCGTCCGCGACCAACTGCACTGCCTCCTTGAGTTCATCGAGGGTGTTACCCACGCCCGCGGTGACAACGGCCTCGTTGATGACGAGTTGGATCGGGTGCACCGTGTAGGCGTCCTCCGAGTAGCCCACGAACACCAAGCGCCCACGTTTCGCGAGCATGTTCGTCGACTGCTGCATCGTGGCGGCCGTCGCGACCAACTCGAATACCACATCGGCGCCGCGGCCTCCGGTGAGATCGCGCACGGCATCCGACACCGTCGACGGATCGGTCGCGTCGAGCACGTGGGCGGCGCCAAGTGCTTTCGCCTGCTCGAGCTTCGCCGGCGTGCGGCCGATCCCGATCACCGTTGCTCCTCGGAGTGAGGCCAACTGGATCATGCCGTACGCCACCGCGCCGACTCCATACACCGCAACGGTATCGCCCTCTCGGACGTTGGCGAGCGCACAGGCATGCACCGCCGTCGTGACCCCGCAGCCAATTGGGGCCGCCTGCGCGAACGAGATGTTGTCAGGAAGCGCTACGGCGTTTCGAGCGGGTACGACGATGTACTCGGCATAGGCACCGTCGTGGAAGAACCCGTACTCCGCCCGGAGGTTGCCGCAGAGGTTCTCGAGACCCTGCTTGCACCATTCGCAGGTACCACAACCGGCATAGTAGTACACGATCACGCGCTCGCCGACGCGGGACGCGTCGACGCCCGATCCCACGGCCTCGATCTCGCCGGCCATCTCGTGGCCCATCGTGATCGGAGCGACGCCCAGGTTCAGGAGTCCGGACTCGAAATGGAGCTCCGTGTGGCACATGCCGGCGGCACGGATGCGGACGCGCACGTCGCCCGGACCGGGGTCGGGAACCGGCACGTCCTGCATCACAAACGGTTGTTTCGGTCCGAGGTAGCGAACGGCTTTCACGTGAGCTCCATGTGTCGGGTGAGTGCCGACGGGGCCGTCAGGGTTGCACGGATGCCTCGAGCGACGTCGTCATCCAGCCGGCGTCGGCCAACGCCGGTCCTGGACGAGCGCGGTGGCGCTCAGCGCCGCTGCAGCGAGGGTGGGAAGCATACAACGGGCGTACGTGCCGTGCATACCATGAGGCATGACATCAGGCTCCCGGCTCGGGATTGGCTGCGGGGTGTCGCCGGGTGTGCAGCAATCGCTCTGCGGCCAGCACGAGCAGCGTCGCGATCGCGCCTGCCGATACCCCGGCGGCGAGGGCCGGGCCAATGCCGGTGCCGCTCCATGCTATCGGGGCAAGACCCGCCGCCACGGTGATGCATGCACCCCAGGCCCGAAGGGACCAACGAGCCCACCGGCGTCGCCCGAGGACACCGACTCCGGCGAGGAGGCCGGTAAGTGCGTAGGCCAGTTGCGGCAGGATGAACCACCGCTGCAGCGGTGTCTCGGCGGCCACTCGGTTATCCCAGGCATCGGAGAGCCCGGCCACGGTTGTCACGAATAGCAGTGCAGCGAGCACGCCGACTGCCGCCGGGCGGAGCCACCGCGTCATAATGTCATTGCCCCGCGAGCGCGTTCCAGGAAACCACCACCGCACAGGCTGTCCGATTCACCGTCGCTGCCTCAGGCCATGGGTTGAAGGGAACTTGGGCCCGTGAAGGGCCGGCGAGCAAGCAGCTTCGACGGGCCGCCAGGCCGGTCAAACCGGTCGAGCCTAAGTTCCAGAGTGCCGGCACGTTAATTTTTTGTCGAGCTTTAGGGGCGATCCAAATTGGACAAAAGCTTGACAAACGTCGTGTTCGTGGGTACTGTACATGGTATAACGACGGACCAAACACGAACGCCGGCGCTGAGCCGGCAGGGAGAATGCATGAAGAACCTGACTCTCGCACTGGTGGCCGCGGCATTTATGGCCTCGCCGCTCGCTGCTCAAATGCCGGGCCACGACATGGTCAAAAAGCCCGAGATGAACATCGTCGAGACTGCCGTCGCCGCAGGCTCGTTCAACACGCTCGTTGCGGCCGTGAAGGCGGCCGGCCTGGTCGACGTCCTGTCCGGCGAGGGCCCGTTCACGGTCTTCGCACCGACGGACGAAGCTTTCGCCAAATTGCCCGACGGCACCGTCGAAGCCCTGCTTCAGGACACCGAGAAGCTGACGGCGATTCTGACGTACCATGTGGTTGCGGGGAAGGTTATGTCGTCCGACGTCGCCGGCTTGACCTCCGCGACGACCGTGCAGGGCGGTGATCTCAGCATCGACACGTCCTATGGCGTGAAGATCAACGATGCGAAGGTCGTGAAGGCCGACGTAGAGGCATCGAATGGCGTGATCCACGTGATTGACACGGTGCTGCTGCCGTAACGCAGTAGCGCAACACGACCCGGCTCGGAAAGCGCACCGAGTCCTTCCTCCGGAGCCCGGCTCGCCCCTGCGAGCCGGGCTCTTCATCTTCTCACGAAGCGTCTTGCGTCAGATCGTAGATCACGAGCCGTTCCACATCCACTTCATCCGCCTCGATGGTCACGAGCCGCGACCCAAGGACAGCGACGGGGAAGGGGGTGTCATCCGGCAGCGTGCCGAGGTAGGAGCCGTCGGGGTTGAACACGTCGATCGGCCGAGGGCCACCAGGTCCGGTCGTGCGACGCACCCACAAGGTGCCGTTCGGGCCCTCGGCGATATCGTCGATCACCGGGATCACATCGGCGACGCCCCGTTGCTCAACCACCTCGTTGGCATCGCACGTGCGGATGCCTCCAGTGGTCTGCACCTTCATGCCGGTACCGACGCTCGCGGCCGCCAGTTCGGGCGTGGCCGGCGTGGGGGCAACGGAGCGGCGCACGATCCGCATCGGGGATCCGCCTCGATAGACGGAGATGTCGTAATCCGCCGCGGTGGCGGCGGCGACGGTCGTCCCAAGCGGGGTCCAGCGAATGCTCGGCCTGAAGACTGGGCCGATGCCCATAATGCGCATGCCGCAGCTCGCCAGGTCGATGACCCCGCCCGCCGGCCGCTCGATGTGCACGAACGCCGTCGTGTCCGATTCGGTGATCGCGATGAGCTCGTCGGTGTGGGTGCCACCGTCGACGTCCAGTTCGTCGGCTGACAGCACCAGTGAACTGCCGACCTGCCGGATCAACCCGCCGCCATAACCCGCAACGAACCGCTGCTCGTCCAGGATGGTGCCGTCCGGGCCGAACCGTACGAACCCACGCTTGGAAATGTCGAACACGCCCACCGTTCCGTCCGCGGCCACCAGTATCGCAAACGGGAAGCGCATCTCGCCGGGACCGCCTCCCTCGCCTCCCATGGATCGGAGGTACCGGCCCCGAGCGTCGTAGACGAGCACGCGATACGCGTCCCGGTCGAGCACGTAGAAGCGACCCGAGTCGTCGATCCCGACCGTCGTGGGATCGACCGCGTAGAACGACTCGTCGGAGTCCTCGCCACCGATCGAAAACGCGGCGGTGAAGGACCACTCGAGCGGGATGTCGTCACCGGTATGGGAGACGATCTCGATCCCCGCGGAGTCGGTTCGGAGAATGGATGTGGACGGCCCTGATCCGGTGCAG
>JBDHJO010000337.1:0-2811 GCA_039586875.1 Gemmatimonadota bacterium
CACGCGCGTCATGTAGACCGTGCACCCCTGGCACGCCGCCGTGACGGTGTCGATCGTGAATGGGTCGAGGGCCGTTGCGAGGAACGACGCCGCCCCGAGCGAGGTCTGCGGCCCGATCAGCTCGACCGGGATGTTGCCGGCCTTGGGGCCAAAGTCACATGTCCACACCATCAACACGGCGAAGAGCGGGAGCAGCCGGGTCAGTCGGCGGAGGATCATGGTTCCACCTCCGCGGCGGAGGCGAGTACACGCTGGATCGTTGCTGCGCTCACCGCGCCACCCGTCGTCTCGATCCACGCCAGGAAGTCGCCGACATCGACTCGGCCGTTCTCGTTCCCCACGAGATCCAGGTAGCGGCGTTCTTCGGGTGTCAGCGTCTCCGCCGCGTTGGTGACCTCGGCCACCACGTCACCCATCGCCATCGCGGGTGCCGCGATCACGAGCTGGGTCGCGATCGTCTGCTGCTGGGAGCCTGAGATCACCTTCACCGTGAAGGGGAACGTGCCTGTTTCGGTGGCCTCTCCGGTCAGCGTACCGTCGCCCTGAAGCCGCAACGCACTCGGAAGCGGACCGTTGACGACCGACCACGTCTTGGTCTCGAGACCGCCCGACGCTCCGAACGCAAACTCGTACCTCCCCCCCATCACGGCCTCGGCAGGCTGACCCTCGGTGATCACGAGCGGCGCTGCAAAGCGTGCGGTTACGTCATAGGGACGTTGCATGTCGAGCTGCAACGTCGGGCTGAACGAGACCGTGTCGCCCACCCAGCCCTCGAACACATGACCTGCCGTGGTCACGTCAGCGCTGAGCGTGACCGGCGTGCCTGCGGGGATAAAGGTGCCGGCAGCGTCGACTGCGGGCGCCGAGGCAACCGTACCCCCAGAGCCCTCCCGCTCAAACCGAAGACGATGCTCGACATCCAGTTCTGCCGTGATCGTGTCGGTTCCGACGGCGGTGAAGGTGTGCGACCGCGCACCGCCGTTCGACCATGAGACCCAGGTGAATCGACTGCGGTCCTGGTTGCCGAGCTGCACCGAATCGATGTCGAGCGTATGCGTCGACCCGGCGTCGAGCGACCCGTTGAACACCTGATACGGTTCGCCGTCCAACCGAAACTCCGCGATCGTGTCCGACGCGGCAATTCGACCCGGAAACCTGACGCGTGCCCGCAACCGGAGCGTCCCTCCGACCTGCCCGATGGAATCGATGGTCAGGTAGGTCGGACTCCCGTCGTTCCGTGCCGTCGACGGATTCGTCCCCGGGCCGAACACCGTCGCATTCGTCGCTCCCGGAAACGGATCGCCGGCATCGCCACGATTCTTGCTTGAATCTGTCCTTTGCAGATCATCGCGGCCATCGGCCTGTTCCAGTGCGAGCCCTTTGGGATCGAACGCGTTGACGGTGTTGCCACCAGCAGGAAATACTCATTCGAGGAGTTGATCGGCACGATGTACGCCGTATCCGCCGTGATGATCGGACCGAGGTCGAGCGTCGCATTCTGGTTCACGAGCACTTCCGTGATCCATCCCAGATCCGCCTTCGACCACGCACTCAAATGGGCAGGGCTGAACGGCTCGTTCCAGTTGCCGGACCCCATGAGCCCCCAATAGCCAATCCCCTCGTCCCCACCGAAGCCCGTGTCGTACAGATCCGGCAAATCGATGAGGTGCCCCGTCTCGTGCCCGACGATGCCCATCGCCACGGGCTCGTTGGCGGTGCACCCCTGATCGCCTCCCTGCCCTCCCTGAATGATGTAGTCGTTCACCCGGATGAACGTGACGCCCGCACTGTTTGATGGATCCTGCGTGCTGAGGAGCGACCCCGACGTCCACCCACTGTACGAGAAGCGATGTGCCCAAATGTTGCCGTTGCCACCGCAGGCACCGTCCAGCTCCGGGTGCAGAATGACAATGCCATCCACGATGCCGTCGTCGTCACCGGAGTTTGGGATCCCATCGGGTCCGTCATTATCGAAATGGCCGAAGTCCACTGTATCGTCGTGGGCTTGCACGAGTTCGCGGATCAGGCCCGGAATGTCGCCACTCGAATCAAGCCCGTTGTCGTTCCCCTCATAATGCGTGTCGTTGTTCAGGACGCGCGTCCAGGGGAACACCGTCCCGTTGACCCGAAGTGAGTCGTTCGAGACCTCCCGGTAGTACGTGTGCACGGAATACCCCGAGGCGGGGCTCGTGCCGTACAGGCGGTCTGCCATGACTGCATGGGGCAGCGAGTCTGCGATCGCCACCGAGTCCGTATTGGCATACATCGCGAGGAACGCCGGCACGTTGAGGTCGCCCTGCATGATCCCATTCGCGGCGTGCGCCTGCGCGGCGGGTTGCGGCCCCGCAAGCATGGCCCCCCGGAACGCACGACGAGCCTCGGCGATGCGCTTTGCCCGCTGGATCCAGCCGTTGGACTTCGAGAATTGAAATGCGTCAGGATTCTGGGCCACCATGTCGTAGTAGCCCGCCGGAGGCTGCGCCCCACTCAGCATCCTCCCCGTCATCTCGACGTCGGTCTGCGCGGCGAGACCGGCCGGCAGCACTGCCAACGCGATCGCGAGCACTGAAGTTCGGTTGGGAATACCACGAAATATGGGTCTGAATCTCATCGCCGCGTTGCTACCCGCCTAAGCAGTGAAGGTGCCGATCCTAGAACCTTAGACGGTGCAGGACGAAACCGGTAGCCGTGCCCACCACTGCACCAACGACAACGTCCGACGGGAAGTGCTTGGCAGCGGCGACGCGCAGGACCCCCACGCCCACCGCGCCGGCAACGGCGAGGATCTTCGTCGACAGTTGCACGTCGGAA
>JBDHJO010000015.1:0-26728 GCA_039586875.1 Gemmatimonadota bacterium
GCCGAAGGACTACAAGGATCCGCGCTTCTCCCCCGACGGCTCGCGCCTGGCGTTCGAGATCGCGCACGGCAACGAGGGCGACCTCTGGGTGTACGAACTCGGACAGGGCACGCTCTCCCGGCTCACGTTCGGCAGCGAGAACCTCTATCCGGTCTGGACTCCCGACGGCAGGAGCATCGCCTACACCTCCCGGCGGTCGGGCATTGCCGGGTTGTGGTGGAAGCCCCTCGACGGATCCGGCCAGGAGGAACAGCTACTCGCAGGCAGCGAGATCCGGTTCCCGAACTCGATCACGCCCGACGGAAAGACGCTGTTCTTTCGCGAGACGGCGGCGGGGACGGGGTTCGACATCCACAGCATGACGCTGGACGGCGATCGGTCGTCCACGCCGGTGCTCGTGACCGCGTTCAACGAAAGCTCACCCCAGATCTCACCGGACGGCCGCTGGCTCGCCTACGTCTCGGATCAGTCCGGCCGCAATGAGGTGTACCTGCGCCAGTGGCCCGGTGGCGCCGCGGAGTGGCAGATCTCGGCGGATGGGGGCGCCGAACCCGTATGGGACCCGAGCGGGCGGACGCTGTATTTCCGCCGTGTCCCCACGGTGCTGGCCGCGTCACTCGAGTTCGGCGACGCCGGCGTCACCGTCGTCCGCCGAGATTCGCTGTTTTCGGGTCCGTACTACGAGAACATTCGATGGCCCGAATACGACATCAGCCCGGATGGACGACACTTCGCGTTTGTCCGGCTCGGTGTGTCGGGCGTGAGGCCGATGGTGGTGTTGAACTGGACGGAAGAGTTGAAGCGCGGGGCGGAGGGGCGGTAGATGGAGCGACGAGAACGATGAAGGTCGTTCCGTTGCGCCTTGCACCTTGTACGTTGCACCCGCCCAAGGGACGTTGCTGACCGCCCGTACTGAGGAGACCGGCGCGTGAACGACAACATCGAGCGACTGACATCCGCCCTCGCCGATCGCTACACGATCGAGCGGGAGCTCGGCGCTGGCGGGATGGCCACCGTGTATCTCGCGCACGATGTGAAGCACAACCGCAAGGTTGCGGTGAAGGTGCTGCGCCCGGAGCTGGCCGCCGTCATCGGTGGTGAGCGGTTCCTCAAGGAGATCGAGCTCACCGCCAACCTCCAGCATCCAAACATCCTGCCGCTCTATGATTCGGGGGCCGCGGACTCGTTCCTCTACTACGTCATGCCGTACGTGGAGGGAGAAACCCTGCGCGATCGGCTCGACCGGGAGAGGCAGTTGAGCGTCGAGGAGACAGTCGGGTTGGCGAAGGCCATCGCGGGGGCCCTGTCATTCGCGCACGAGCGCGGCGTGGTCCACCGCGATATCAAACCGGAGAACATCCTGCTCCAGAGCGGGCAGCCGGTCGTCGCCGACTTCGGCATCGCGCTCGCCGTGAGCCACGCAGGCGGCACGCGCCTGACGGAGACCGGACTCAGCCTCGGCACACCACACTACATGAGCCCCGAGCAGGCGACGGGAGACCGCACGCTCGATGCGCGGAGCGACGTCTACTCCCTCGGGGCAATGGTCTACGAAATGCTCGTCGGCGATCCCCCGCACATCGGCAGCAGTGTCCAGGCCGTTGTGGCAAAGATCCTCACCGACGATCCGACGCCGATCACCCGTGCCCGCAAGCTGGTCCCGCTGAACGTCGAAGCGGCAGTGCTCATGGCGCTGGCCAAGAGTCCGGCGGACCGGTTCACCACGGCGGTGAAGTTCGTGGAGGCGTTGACGAACCCGTCGTTCACCATGTCGGGGACGACGGCGACTGCTCAGCCGCAGGCGGGGTCACCCGACCGCCACGGTCGCGTGCTGGTGATCCTCGCACTCGTGAGCGTCCTGTTGCTCGTCGTCGCCGCAGTGGGGTGGCTTCGCTCGCCCCCGGCGGTCGAGCGCGGTGTCAGTCGGCAGCGCATCGTGCTGGATGCGGATTCGGTCCCCATGGAGGGGGGCACGCTGTACTTCGCAACGGCGCTCGCCCCGGACGGATCGGCCATCGTGTTCCGAACGGACACGACCGAGGGCAACTCGCTGTGGATCAAGGAGCGCGATCGGGCTATGCCGGTGCCCCTGCCCGGTACGGAAGGCGGCAGGGCACCGTTCTTCTCGCCCGACGGGCAGTGGATTGCCTTCAGCGCGGACGGCCGTCTCAACAAGATTGCGCGGGGAGGTGGCGCCGCCATCACCCTATCCGACTCGGGTGGCCTCGGCGTTCCGGGCGCCTGGATGGAGGACGGGACGATCGTCTTCATCGGGGGCGACCTCACGATGCTGCTGCGCATCCCCGAGGAAGGCGGTGCTGCCGAGCGGTTGCTCACGGCTGACGAGATTGGACAATTGCTGCTCGGTGTGCATCCTGTGTTCGGCGGTCGCGGGGTGCTGGTGTCTGGATGCACCACGTTTCCGTGTACCCAGGGCAACGTGTGGGTAGTCGACTTTGACGACGGCTCGCACCGTCCCCTGTTCGAAAACAGCAGTGGCGCGTGGCATATCCCGACGGGGCACGTGGTTTACGCGAATCGAACCGGGGGGATCTTCGCCGTACCCTTCGATGTTGATGACCTCCAACTGACCGGTGCGGCCATCCCGGTACTGAGCGACGTCCAGTCGTTCGGCGGCCTGCCGCTGTTTCACGTCTCGCGCAATGGAACGGTGCTGCACGCGGCCGGCCGGCCGTCGATGCAGTCCGGTCTGAAGAACAAGCCGGTCTGGATCACTCGTGACGGCGACGAGGCGCTCGTCGATTCCAGTTGGAGCCTCGAGGCGGTCACCACGGTGGGCAATGCCGGCCTGTCGATCTCCCCGGACGGCACACGGTTCGCATTCTCGGTCGTCGACCCAGGCGGCGACGGATCGCACGTGGTCGTGAAGCAGTTGCCGACCGGACCGGCATCTCGGCTCACATTCGACGGGAGCCAGAACATCAGGCCCACCTGGAGTGTCGACGGCTCCGAGATCCTCTGGGTGTCGAATCGGTCGGGTCGGCAGACGATCTGGCGGAAGCGCGCCGACGGCAGCCAGGAGGCACGTCAGCTTCTGGCAAGTGATCGTCCGGTGTGGGAAGCCCTCTGGACGCCCGACGGGGAGTGGCTCGTGTTCCGAACTGACGACCTCGCTCCCGGCCGGGGCGACATTCTCGCGCGGCGGACGTCCGGCGACACGACCGACGTCGAATTGGTAGCCACGCCGGCCGAGGAGACGTCCCCCACGGTGTCGCCGGATGGCCGGTGGCTCGCCTATGCCTCCGATGAATCCGGTGCCAAGCAGATCTACGTGCGCCCGTTTCCCGATGTAACCGCCGGCCGATGGCAGATCTCGATCAATGGCGGCTGGGAGCCAACGTGGGCGCACAATGGCAGGGAGTTGTTCTTTCGCGATCGTGAGGGCATGAACGTCGCGGTGGTATCGACGACGGACGGGTTCCGAATTGACGGGGTGCGGCAACTGTTTCCGCTATCGAGCGAATACCTCACGAACGACGATCACCGGTACTACGGGGTGACCCCAGACGATCAGCGGTTCCTGCTTCTGCGGTCCGAGGCGGGGAGTCTCGCTGCCGACATAGAAGCGATCGTGCTGATCGAGAACTGGTTCGAAGAGTTGAGGCGCGGGGCGGAGGGGCGGTAGATGGAGCGACACGAACGACGGACACCGTTCCCCTGCACCTTGCACGTCGTACGTTGCACCCGCCCGAGCGACGTTGCTGGCCGCCCGTACTGAGGAGACAGGCGTGTGAACGACATCATCGAACGACTTCGCGTTGCTCTCGCTGATCGCTACACGATCGAGCACGAACTCGGCGCCGGCGGGATGGCCACCGTCCACCTCGCACACGACGTGAAGCACGACCGGAAGGTGGCGGTCAAGGTGCTGCGCCCGGAGCTGGCCGCCCTCATCGGCGGCGAGCGGTTCGACCGCGAAATACGGATCTCGGCGAGCCTGCAGCACCCCAACATCCTGACGCTGATCGACTCGGGTGAAGTGGACGGTATCCTCTACTACGTGATGCCGTACGTGCAGGGGGAGTCGCTGCGCGAGCGACTGCAGCGTGACGCGCCGTTGCCGGTCGATGAAGCACTTCGGTACATCGCAGACATCGTCGACGCCCTCATTCCCGCGCACCGGCAGGGGATCGTCCATCGGGACATCAAACCCGAGAACATCATGCTGGCCGAGCGCCACGCATTGGTGATGGACTTCGGGGTGGCGAAGGCGGTGCAGTCGGCGAAAGAGGGGCCGCAGCTCACGACGGCCGGGTTGTCCCTCGGTACGCCGCCGTACATGGCGCCGGAGCAGGCGGCCGGCGATCCGGATGTGGACCATCGTGCCGACCTCTATGCCGTCGGCGTGATGGCGTACGAGCTTCTGACAGGGCGGCCGCCGTTCTCGGGTGCCACCGCGCAGGCCGTGATGGCCGCCCATATCGCGGACGAGCCGGCGCCGATCCGCGAGCATCGGGAGGATCTCCCCGAACCGCTTGCCGCGGCGCTCATGCGCTGCCTCGTCAAGAATCGGGACGAGCGGTGGCAGTCGGCGGAGGACCTGCTGCAGTCGCTGGAGCGGCTGGGCACGCCCGGCAGCGGGATCCCCTCGGTTGGCCGTCCGCTCCGGCGCTCGCCTGCGGTGATCGGCGGGAGTGCGGCCGCTGCCGTCGCCATTGTGGCGTTGGGCGTATGGGGCTGGAACGCCGCGCGGGACGCAGCCGCGTTGCGATGGGCGCAAGAGGAGGCTCTGCCGGCGATCGACAGCGCGCTCGCCGCGGGCGTCATGAACCGGTTTGGCGCCTGGGTCGTGGCGCGGGAAGTCGAGGAGCGACTCCCGGATCACCCTCTCGTCAGCGAACTGCAAGATCGAACCAGCCGGCCGCGAACGATCAATACCGATCCAATCGGAGCCACGGTCGAGGTGCGAGGGTACGCTGACGACGACACGACGTGGGTCTCGCTGGGCACGACGCCACTCGTTGACGTCCGCCTTCCGAATACCCTGGTCGGTGTCAGGATTACCAAAGACGGGTTTGAGCCGCGTGGGGGTGCCATTCTCCCGTGGGGTCTTCCCGAAGTGATTCGGCTCGATACGCTCGGCATGCGGCCGGACGGCATGGTTCGGGTGTCCGGCGGCGCAACCGTGATTCAACTGCCCGGACTCGATCACGTCGCGTCTCAGACCATCCGCGATTACTTCATCGGCCGCTTCGAGGTGACGAACGAGGAGTTCAAGTACTTCGTCGACAGCGGTGGCTACTCACGGCCGGAGCTCTGGACGGAGCCGTTCGTCCTCGACGGACGGACCTTGTCGTTCGACGAGGCCATGGCGCGTTTCACCGATGCGACGGGACGCAGTGGACCGTCGACGTGGGAGGGAGGCTCGTTCCGGGCCGGACTGGACGCGCATCCCGTCGCGGGCGTGAGTTGGTTCGAGGCGGCCGCGTACGCCGCGTTCGCGGGCAAGGCTCTGCCGACGGTCGTCCACTGGGCGCGCGCCGCCGAAACGCGGGCGAGTGCATGGATCGTCCCTCCAAGCAATCTCCGGGGCACTGGCACGACGCCGGTCGGGGCCCACGGAGGGATGGGACCGTTCGAGACGTTCGACATGGCGGGCAACGTGCGGGAGTGGTGCTGGAATGCCGTGGGGGACGAGCGGTACATCTTGGGGGGTGGTTGGAACGACGAGCCCTACCAGTTCAACGATCCGTACGCGCAGTCGCCCTGGGATCGCTCCGAGACCAACGGTGTCCGACTGGCCGCGTACGATCCGACGGAGGACCTGTCGGTGGCGGCCGGTGAGATCCGGCGAGCGTTCAGGGATTTTTCGAAGGTTCAGCCGGTCTCAGACGAGGTGTACGCGGTCTACCGGCGTCTCTTCGATTACGACCGCACGCCACTCAATGCCACCGTCGAAGAGGTCGACAGCACGGCGGCGGATTGGGTTGTGGAGAAGGTGGTCTTCGACGCGGCGTATGGTGAGCAGATGTTCGGGTACCTCTTTGTTCCCAAGGGAGGCACACCGCCGTACCAGACGGTGGTGTACTTCCCGGGCTCGAACGCGCTGCACAACCGCAATTCTGCGGAGATCTCCCCGACCATCTTCGATTTCATCCTGCGGAGTGGCCGAGCGGTCTTCCACCCGGTGTACAAGAGCACGTACGAACGCGGTGACAGCCTACAGAGCGACTACCCGGACGAGACGAACTTCTATCGCGACCACGTGATCATGTGGGTGCAGGACTTCCGGCGCTCGGTCGATTATCTGGAGACTCGACCCGATCTGGATGCAAGCACGCTCGCGTATTACGGCGTCAGTTGGGGCGGGATGTTCGGAGGTATCATCCCGGCGCTGGAGCCGCGCCTCGACGCCGTGGTGCTGTACGTCGCTGGTCTCGCGTTTCAGGAGGGCCAGGCCGAAGTCGAACCGTTCAACCACCTGCCGCGGATCACGATTCCCGTGCTCATGTTGAATGGCGAGCACGACCACTTCTTCCCCATTGAAACGTCGCAGCGGCCGATGTTCGAGCTCCTGGGAACACCGCCCGAGCAGAAGCGGTGGGTCGTGTACGAGGGAGGGCACTTCGTCCCACGCACGCGGCTCATCACTGAAACGCTCGACTGGCTGGATCGGTATCTGGGGCCGGCAGGAGGGTAGAGACGGTTAAACGCTCGGTGGGTACCGGGTCCCTTGCACCCTGTGCCTTGCACCGTGTACGCCCCTCAACGCGCGCGTCTCACGGCGGGTCGGCGTAGAACCGGAACCCCGGCTGCGGGTCGGGGAGGCTATCGGTCGGCTGGACGACGTCGACGGTGAGCTGGGGTGCCGAGTGGCCGGGCGCCGATGCGGCTCGCCGATCCTCCTGCACGATGCGGAGGGCCAGCTGCGCGGCCTCGGTGGCGGTCGTTGCCTCCACGACCCTCGTCACCGCGAACTCCACTCGCTGAGCCTCGTCATCGACGACGATCCAGAGTCCGCGGCCCCGCACCTCGACCTGGAAGAGTGTCATGGCGACCTCCGCCCTCAGCCTCCCGTGGGAGCTGATCCCAGGTACATCTGGATCAGGAGGATTGTGTCCATGTATGCATGTGCCAGCACCAACGGCCACAAGCTGCGCCCGACCTTCAGGTACGCGGCGGCTAGGGCGAGCCCCATGAAAGTGGTTTGGATGATGCCGAGCGTCCCCCAGGTGAAGTGGATCAGACCGAACACGATGGCGCTCACGGCCATCGCGAAACGCCACGCTCCCTTCGATCTACCGCCCATCTCCGCGATCCGGGTCATGAGGAACCCCCGGTAGATCGCCTCCTCCCCGAACGACGACACGACATACACCAGCACCAGGGCCGCCAGAAGCATGGGCAGGTTGCCCTGTAGATAGCCGTAATTGGCCGACGTCGTGTCGGGGGCGATGGTGGTCAGGTTGAGTACGATCATCGACCCGAGCAGGAACGCGACGAGCGCCGCCACGAACACTGCGATGGACTGCAGGATGGTCCGCCCGGCGGCGCGCCATCCCCCAGGTCGGAGATGGATCCCGAAGTGCGCCCAGGTCTGCCCGCGGTGCCGGAGCCACATCCACACCGCGGCCAGCATGGCGACGTTGCCGATCCACGCGGCTGCTTGCCTCCGGAAGGGATCCGGTCCCACCAGCGCCCAGCCGACGCCGATCACCGCGACCCCGACTGCGGCGACGGCCAGGATCTCCAACAGTCGTCCCTCCGACCGCCCGTTTACCGCTCGGTCCGAGCGCTCCATTACAACTCGCGAATCGCCTCGATCGGGTTCAGTCGGGCGGCCCTGCTTGCGGGGTACCACCCGAACACCAGGCCGACGACGATCGCGAAGAGGGCGGCGAGGAACGTGCCCGGCACGTGCAGTGGGATGGCGAAGTTCCGGCCGAATCCCTGCGCGATCGACTCGGTGGCGTGAATCAGGGCAACGCCGCCGACGATGCCGATGGTTCCGCCGAGCAGCGCAAGGGTCAACGACTCCGCCAGGAAGAGTCGGCGGATGTCACGGTCGTCGGCGCCCAGTGCCTGCCGAATACCGATCTCGCGGACGCGCTCCCGCACGGAGATGAGGAGCACGCTGAAGAGCCCGATTCCCCCGACGAGCAGCGTGATGCCGGCGATGGAGAAGAGCACGACATCCCACCCGGTCGCGATGTCGTCGACCATGGCGAGCTGGGCGAGGAGATCGGCGTCTTCATTCTCGGTGCGGAAGTCGTCGGCACCGCGATGACGGCTCCGCAGCGTCTCCTCGCCTGCCTGCATGACCGACGCGAAGTCGTGGTCGCTGCCGGCATGGAGGATCACGTTGTTGACCCGCGACTGCCCGAGGTAATACCGGCTGATGAAGGTGTACGGGATGTATACCCGGCGCGCCATGAACGTCATCTCTGCCGGGATGAAGTTGATCACGACAGGAGCGACGACGCCGACCACGAGGAAGGGAATCCCGTTGATCTCGATCGTCTGACCGACCGGTGCGGAGGCTCCGAAGAACGGTTCCACGAGCTCCGTGCCGATCACGGCAACGCGTGTGGCGTTCATGATGTCGAGCGGCACCAGCTCCCGGCCCGCGACGATGGGCCAGTTCCGGAAGGTCAGGTAGCCGACGTCGACACCATCGATGGGAACGGTGCGCTGATCACGCGCCGTCGTGACGAGTTGGGTGCCGCCCCACGTGCGCGCAAACGCGCGATCCACGCCGCTGACGTCACGCAGCGCACCGACGTCGGTGATGGTCAGTCCCTGGTGCTGCAACGCGCGCGCCGTACGGGCGTCCGAGGGCGGACCCCGATCGATGAGCGAGAACGAGCGGGGCATGCCCATCCGCGACATCTCCTCCGAGGCCACCGTCTTGATCGCAGCCGAGAGCGCAGTCATCGAGACGACGGACGCGGTGCCGAACACGATGCCCGAGAGCGTGAGGATCGAGCGGAGTTTGTGCGCCCGCACCTCGCGAAACGCATCGGCGATCAACTCTGCGGCCTCCCGCGGCGCGTTCCACACCAATCGACCGTCACCCATACCGGAGGGCCTCGACCGGCGAGAGGCGTGCAGCACGCAGGGCGGGGTAGAAGCCGGCGACGATGCCCACGAGGAGCGACGTGGCGACGGCGACACCGGCAATCGGGGGCGTCACGGCAGCGGGGAGCCCCATGAAGTGTGCTACGGTGCCGGTCAGTCCCGTACCGACCGCCAATCCGGTCAATCCGCCGAGAACTGCGATGACGAGGACCTGGGCGAGCACTTGCGAGAAGATCTGCAGGCTGGATGCGCCGAGGGCCATGCGGGTGCCGAATTCACGCACCCGCTCGACCACGGACGCGAGCAGGATGTTCGCAATCACGATCCCGCCGGTGAAGAGCGAGACGATGCCCACGACCAGAAAGATGAAGTTGAACATCAGAATGAAGGCCGCATCGTCGGAGTCGCCGCCACCGAACCGCTCGATGTCGAAATCCTCGACACCGTGCCGCATCGTCAGCATCGCACGGACCTGCCCCTCCGCTGCCGATGCACCCGTGGGTGTGGTGGCCCTGAGCGTGAGGAAGCCAAGCCGATCGTCCGTGCCGCTGTATTGGGAGAACGCGGTCGTGATGGGGATGTAGGCCCGCTCGTTGCGGTACCGGAGCGCGTTCCCGCTCCACGCGGCGAAGTAGAACTCCTCCCGTTCCATGACACCGACCACGGTGTACGCCCGCTCGTTCAACAGCACCATCCGACCGACGGCCTGCTCGGCTCTACCGAACAGGGAATCCGCATACTTCCAGCCGAGGACCGCCACGCGGGACCGCTGGAGTACGTCCAGGTCGCTCAGGTACCGCCCGGCCAAGGGGCGGATGTCGTTGATCAGAGCGTAGTCCGGGGTCGTGCCGATCACGGGACCGCGGAAATCCGCGTCGCCAGCGCGGTACTCGAGCTCTCGGTACCACCCGGGGGCCACGGCCGACAGCGTGGTCGCGCGTTTCTTGAGATAGGCAGCATCCCGATACGTCAGCCGGTCTGACGCCAGTTCGCGAGCGGTCGGCTGTTCGGACATCTCCCGATCTCGGACGATCACGGTACCGAAGCCGCCGACCTGCTGCAGATAATCCTGCGTGTGCTTCGTCTGGCCGCCGAACAGCGCGAGCACCGTCACGATCGAAGCCGTGCCGAGCACGAGCCCAAGGAGGGAGAGCACCGTCTGTCCGAAATGCCGGCGCGCTTCGTCCAACCCGACCAGCAGGGCCTCGAGAAAGCTCACGTGACGACCGTGCCGTCAGCGATTTGTACGATGCGCTCCGCCTCGTCGGCGACGTGCTTGTCGTGCGTGACCATGACAATGGTGTTGCCGCCCGCGTGGACCTCCCGGAACGTTCGTAACACTTCCGCGCCGGCTGAGGAGTCGAGGTTGCCCGTGGGCTCGTCGACCAGCAGGATCGCCGGCTCACCGATCAGGGCGCGAGCGACCGCCACGCGCTGGCGCTCCCCGCCGGAGAGTTGGTCAGGTCGGTGCCGGAACCGCTCGGCGAGTCCGAGCCGGTCGAGAAGAGTGCGCGCCCGTCGGAGGCGCTCCCTCCGGCCGAAGCCTCCGCGGTACTGCAGAGGCAGCGCCACGTTCTCTTCGATCGTCAGTCGAGGCATCAAGTTGAACGTTTGAAACACAAAGCCAACGAGACGGTTCCGGACCTGCGCCAAGGCGCGTCCCCGCAGGCGGCTCACATCGGTGTCGTCGAGTCGGTAGGTGCCTGATGACGCTGCGTCGAGGCAGCCGAGGATGTGCATGAGTGTGCTCTTGCCGGACCCGGAGGGACCCATGATGGCGACGTACTCGCCACGCTCCACGTCGAGATCGACGCCCCGGAGCGCGCGAACGTCCACCTGGCCCAGGCGATAGGTCTTCTCGATCGATCGCGCTTCGAGGAGCGCCATCTTATTGCCCGCGCAACCGCGCCCGGCGCGCCGCCTCCGCCGGGTCTTCGAGCGCGACCGAGTCGCCGTCCCCGAGCCCGTCCACGATCTCCACGAAGGTGAGGTCGCTGAGTCCGAGGGTCACGTCCGTTCGCTCGGTGTCGGTACCGATGACGCGGTGCACGATCGGCTTGCCCTCTGCGAAGAACACCGCTGCCACGGGTACTCGGACGACATCGATTCGCGACGGGCCGGCGATGCTCACGTTCGCCGTCATGCCGGGTCGCAGGATATCATGCCCCGACTCGACCTCGATCTCGACGTCGAACACGCGCACGCGGTCCTGCTGGCGGGCAGCCGGGGGCACGAGGCGGACGATGCCGCTCGCGGTGTCGTCGGGAAAGGCGTCGACCGTGATCGCCACGGTATCACCCGCCTCGACCTTGCCGATGTCCACTTCGTTGATCGCTGCCTTGATGAGCAGCGTGGACAGGTCGGCGATCGTGAACAACTCCGTGCCGCCGCCGAAGGTGCTGGTCCCACCGACGACCGTCTCACCCTCCTCGACCCCGCGGAGAATCACGACACCGGATGACGGTGCGGCAATGCGTGCCGATTGTGCGCCGTGAGTTGCCTCGACCCCACTTTCCTCCATGAGTCGCAGGCGCTCCTGCGCGGCGTTCAGGCGGTTCTGACCCTGCTCCAGGTCCACGCGGGCCGACTCGACATCCGACTCCGAGATCAGGGAGCGGTCCGCGAGTTGCTGGGCACGGCGGTGTTCCCGCTCGAGGTTCCCCACCGCGATCTCAGCGCTCGCGATCTCGCTCTGCAACTGGGCCAGCGCGTTGGCCTGGGCGATGTCCGGCACGATCGTCGCCATGAGCTGGCCCGTCCGGACGCGATCGCCTTCGCGCACGTGCAGCTGCCGGGTGACCCCCGAGATCGGGGATTTGACCACGATCTGCCGCTCCGGCTCCACGATCCCGGTTTCCTCGATCATCACTTGGATCGGACCCCGGTCCGCAACACCGATCCGGTAGGGGAGACCGGCGGTTTCCTCATCCGCTCCGGCGCGCCCGCAGGCGCTCATGAGCGGTACGAGCAACGTGATGCAGCACGCGTGTACGGTCCGCATTGTCATCGATCACCTGCGACCGGTGAGGGGAGTATTCAATAGTACGGGATTCGGGATCGGCTGGTTTCTCCAGACATTGACCCGAGCCCCAGCACGCCGCAATCATGTAGAGTCCTCCGCCAGGAGCACGACTGATGATTCGAGCGACGTTCCTCCTGTTCGTGTGTGCGGCAGTCGGCATGACCGACGCCGCGGCGCAGGAGCAGGCACCCCCGCAGGCGCCGCCAGGGTTCTCGCAGGTCGAGAGGGAGACGATCCGGGAGTACTTCGCCAATCACCGCCACGATGCCAAGCCGCTGCCGCCGGGGATAGCCAAGAACCTGCAGCGCGGCAGGGCGCTGCCGCCCGGCATCGCCAAGCGCCAGCTACCGACTGCGCTCATCGAGCAGTTGCCTCCGCGAGAGTCGGAGGCGAAGGTGGAGGTGTCGATCTTTGGCGACCGTATTGTATTGCTCGAGGCGAGCGGTATCGTCGTCGATATCCTCGAAAATGTGTTCAAGTAGGTTGGCAGACACGAAGCGACAGGGGTTCGACACGGTTCGATGGTGGAGCGACTCGTTCATCAATGGAGTCTTACCATGCGCACGTTGATCATAGCCACAGCGTTTCTTGCTCTCGGTACTGCGGCGCAGGCGCAGGACGGGGGGTCGTCGATCACCTTTGGGGTTTCACCGCACGTGAGCACACTCGGTATCGGCGCCGATGTTGGGGTCGGCCTGCATCCGCGTGTCACGGTGCGGGCCGGCGCCAGCTACATCCCGTACAAGCCGAGCGTCACGGTGTCCGAGACCGAGTGGGAGTTGTCGCTGCCCGAGATGTCATACACCGGCATGGTCGATCTCTATCTCATTGGGGGACTCCGTGTGTCCGGAGGGTTCCGCTACAAGACGACCGAGGTCGAGGCAATCGGGAACTACACCGGCACAGTGAACATCGGGGATCAGATCTACACAGGCGACGAGGTCGGTACGCTCTCTGGTGCCATCGTGACGAAGGATTTCTCGCCGTATGCGGGCATTGGCTTTGGAAATGTCGCCAAAAGGGGCCTGGGCTTCATTCTCGATCTCGGGGTCGCGTTCCACGGCTCACCCGGGGTCACCTTGACGTCGGAGGGCGGGACGCTATCGGGAGATCCGCTCTTGCAGGCCGAGCTCGAAAAGGAAGCAGCGAATTTCGAGGATGATATCTCGTGGGCGAAGGTCTACCCGGTCGTGACAGTCGGGCTGTCGTTCGGGTTCTAACCGGGGAGCCACAAAGCGCGTGCGGCCCTTCCGGCAGGAGTGCGCTGTTTGAGGGCCATCTGACGCTCAACTGACGCCCGGCTCATACACTGCATGTGTGCGGATGGGCCGGGCGTGTTGCATCCTGCAACACGTATCCCCACGGGGAGGGGGATCTGGGCTGCTACCCCCCATTCTCGCCCAGACGGCCCGCCGCACCGCCCCCCACAACCTCCAGCTCGGATTCGCCGCCGGCGTGATACATTTCGCGCCGTCGAACACTCACCAGAACTGCGAGAGAATGATGACGCGAACGGCAGTCCGTGCACTGCGCGCCACGTGCGTGCTCCTGATCGGTGCAACCCTATGCGGCTGTGCCTCCGAGACCGAATCAGCAGATCAGCCGCAGGTGCCTCCTCCGCCCTCGGCAGTCATTGTCGCTCCGGTCGTCGGTGCGAGCCTGTCAGTCGCCGACGTGACGATCGAACTCGCCGCCGAGCACCTCACCCTGGCCCCGGCCGGCACGCAAGAGCCGAACACCGGGCATCTGCACCTGTTCATCAACCACGATCTCACGCCCGAGGGCGAGCCAATACCCCAGGGTGAGGGAATCGTACACCTCGGGAAGGCCCAGACCGAACACGCGCTCGAGGGCCTGGAGCCGGGAGACTACACCGTCATTGCGGTGCTTGGCGATTGGGCGCACGTGCGGATTCCGGGTGCCATCACCGATACGGTACGGTTCACAGTGCAGTGATGCATCGGCGGTGGGGAGGAATGCTGCTCTGCACCACCGTGACGCTCGGCGCCTGCGAGTCGGCACCGCCTCCCCGGGCGGTGACGGAGTACACGAGCGCCGAGTCTGTTCTGCCGGATTCGACCTTCATGTACGAGTGCGAGGGCGGCGCCGGGTTTGTTGCCGCTCTCCGGCGTGACACGGTGTGGGCGTTCTTACCGTCCGGCACCGTTGCACTGCCACGCGTCGGATCCGCCTCGGGTGCCAAATTCTCCGATGGCGAAGTGGTGTTCTGGTCCAAAGGCCCGGAGGTGCTCCTGGAATCCCCCGCGGACACGCTGCGCGCGTGCCGAAACAACGGACGCCGGGCGGTGTGGGAGCACGCCAAGCTGAGCGGCGTGGATTTCCGGGCAGTGGGGAACGAGCCGGGATGGCACATGGACATGCGGCCCGAAACGATCATCCTCGTTACCGACTACGGTGAGCGTCGGTACGAGTTCCCGATCGTAACGCCGGAGGAGGATGATTCCGCCCGGACGTCGCTCTTCCAAACCGAGGCCGGCGGGGTGTCGCTCACGATCAGACTCAGGGCCGAGCGGTGCCTGGACACGATGGTCGACGACGAATACGAAACGACCGTCGAGCTCACGCTCGACGGCCGGGTACTGCGCGGCTGCGGCCGTGCATTGCATTAGGTGGTCGCGGCCAGCTCCAGGATGTAGTTCGGGCGGCGGTAGACGAGGTGAAAACCGAGGCTCGTGAGGTTCCGGAAGGACTGCACCCGGTGCTCCGGTCGATCCTCCCCGGTTTCAGCAATGATCCACTCACAGCCCGCGTCGTGCGCCTCCGCCAGCCGGCGGGCGATGAGGGCACCCTGCGCCCCGCGGCCGCGGCGGTCCGGGAGCGTGCCGGCAAAGGTGAGTTCGGCCACGGCGCCGTCGATGAACAGCGATGCGGCCGCGATCGCATCGCTCCCGTCGAATCCCAGGTACGCCCGGTAGCCTGGCCGACCGACCGCGCCTGCCAGGAACGGCTGCAGACTGTCCGGGTGTTCGAAGCTCCGCGTGATGATGGATGCGAACGTGGATGCGTGCTCGGGTCCGATCTCCTCGATTCGCAAGGGTGTGTCCCCTCGAGGCGCGCTGGCGAGGCTGCGGCACAGCTTGACCCAGTTGTTGTGATGCCGGAATCCCCGTGCCTCGAGCAGCGGGCCAACGTCCGGTTCGGTGTCCGGATGGAGCTGTACGAAGCAGCGCGACACGCGATGGTCTCGGTAGAACGCGATGATATGATCGACGGTCGACGGGGACACCGGGCACTCGAGTCCGAGCCCGATCACGCGGTTGTAGGCGAGCACGTCGATCTCCGCGAGTGCGGTCGCCACGGCGCCGTCGATCCACTCATGAGCGACGCCGAGATCCCGCACGACATCAGCCGACGCTGCGTCGTAGTAGGTGCCCCACGAGCTCGCCTCGACCAGGTCGAACTGCCGGAGGAGGTCGGCAGAAAGTGACGCGTTGGCGGGATCGTTCATGTGGAGACCACCTTGGTCGCGAGTTCGGTATGCCAAAGATGGTCTGTACCGAGCCCGAGCGCGACACCGGAGGGCCGCATTCCTTGGCCCGCCCGACTGTCGTGGGTATCTTGTGTGCCGCTCTTTTCACGCCCGCGGTCGCGCTGCTGGTGCCGGAGTGCTCGGCGAGTCGACGCGAGCCAACACGAGGACGGAACCATCATGATCAGGAACAAGCTGACCGGTCTTGCAGGGGCCGCGGTCTTCTTTGCCTTCGGCTGCGCCGGCCAGCAGGATGCTGCGCTCGAATCGTTCGCCGACAGTGCGAGCTACGCCATCGGGATGAACATGGGCGCATCGGTTTCGCAGGTTCGCGATGACGTTGACCTGGAGATGATCATTCAGGGTCTCCGCGCGATGGCCGACGGTGAGGCGGTGATGGGAGAGCAGGAGGCCATGCGCGTACTGCAGACCTTTGCACAACAGGTGCAGGCGGCAGCCCACGGCGACATGTCGGGCGCGGCAGCCGAGAACCATGCGAAGGGTCAGGCGTATTTGGCCGAAAACGGCGCGAAGGATGGCGTGACGACGACTGAGAGTGGACTCCAGTACGAGGTGCTGACGCAAGGCACCGGCCTGAAGCCGGCGGCTACCGATCGCGTGAAGGTGCACTACGTTGGATCGCTCGTGGACGGCACGGTGTTCGAAAGCTCGCGGGACCGCGGGGAGCCAGCCGTGTTTCAGCTGAACCAGGTGATCCCGGGATGGACGGAGGGCGTGCAGCTCATGCCGGTTGGGAGCACCTATCGGTTCGCGATACCTGCCGACCTGGCGTACGGCAGCGGTGGCGGCCCCGGCGGCCCCGGCTCCACGCTCGTCTTCGAGGTGGAGTTGATCGAGATCGTCGAGTAGAACCCGTAGCGCCGTGGGTGAGGGGCGCCGGAGCCAGGGTTCCGGCGCCCCTCGTGTTTCAAGAAGATGGACTCGCCAGCGCTTCAGCCAAGGGCTATCGTACGCCCTGTGATGAAGAACTCGCATGCATGATCCCAGTCGCGGTCCTCGGCCCATCGGTCGTTACCTCGGCTGTATGTACGGGGTGGCTGTCGGAGACGCACTCGGTGCCCCCGTGGAGTTCCTCTCGATGGCACAGATCCGGGAGCACTACGGCCCCGACGGGATTACCGATCTCGATAGCTGGGGTGGGCACCCCGGCGGGGCCTTTACCGACGATACACAGATGACGTTGGCAACCGCCGTCGGGTTGCTCAGCGCTTTCCAGGACCACGCCGAGCACGGCGCCTCGGATGTCGTCGCGTCGCTGCATGGTGCGTACGGCGCGTGGTTGGAATTACAGAACGACCCCGCTGAGCAGCGGGCGCCGGGGAGAACCTGCATCACGGCGCTCGCGAGTGGACGCATCGGCACCGTCAATCAGCCTCTCAACGACAGCAAGGGATGTGGCGGGGTGATGCGCGTGGCGCCGGTTGGCCTGGCGTTCCCGGCGGAGGTGGCGTTTCGGTACGGGGTCGATGCCGCCGCGATTACGCACGGCCACGCGACGGGATACCTCGCGGCCGGGTACCTCGCCGAGTTGATTGCGCGCATTGCCGGCGGCGAAGACCTCATGAATGCCGCGGCAGAGACCTGCAATGCGCTGGGGGCGTGGCCGGATCATGCCGAGACACTGCACGCCGTGCAGTGTGCGCTGGAGGCGACGACGCGGACCCAGGAGCCTGACGAGACGATTGCGGCTCTAGGTGACGGGTGGGTGGCGGAGGAAGCGCTGGCAATTGGCCTGTACTGCGCAATCCGTTTTGCAGGTGACTTCCGCCGGGCCTGCCTCGCCGCAGTGAACCACAGTGGGGACAGTGACTCCACGGGGTCGATCTGCGGTGCGATCCTCGGCGCTGCTTTGGGGGCCGATGCGATTCCAGTAGCTTGGCTCGAGCGACTCGAACGGCGAACGCTATTGCAGCGGCTCGCTCGTCAAATGCACGAAGCGTTTGTCGGTGGCGCCGCCGCGTAACGGCGTCTGGTTTCATCGGCGCACTTCCTCTACCTTCCGAACGGTCGGGCGCACCGCCCGCAATCACGCGCCACTGGCGCACGTTCACACCCGCGCAAGGATATTCATGCACGTCATCAGATCCATGGCTCGACTCGCGGCCGTGCTGGCCATCGGAGCCGTTCTGGCCTGTACCTCGGAGGCCGGTCAGCCGGATACCGATAGCGATACCGCCGTCCTGGCAACGATGGGTGCCGATGACATCACGGTCGCCGACTTCGAAGAGGGCATCGCAGTCGAGTTGGCAAAGGCCGAATTCCGGTACCGCACCGAACGCCATCGGATGCTGCTCGTTGCCACGGAGCAAACCGTGGGCCAGCGGATGCTCGAAGCCGAGGCGGAAAAGCGGGGCACTACCGTGCAGCAACTCGTCAATGAGGTCACGGCGGGACACGGGCCGACGAGTGATGATGTCGAGGCATGGTACGCGCAGAATCAGGCGCGGTTGGGTGGGCGGTCCTACGAGGAACTGGCACCCCAGATCGAGCAGATGCTCCTTGCACAGGCCCAGACGCGCGTGCTGCAGGGGTTCTTCCGCGAGCTCGAGGCCGAGTATGACGTGGAGTATCTCGTGCCACCGCTGGACGTCGAGTTCGCCAACGCTGGAGCTCCGACGCTCGGGCCGCGCAACGCGCCCGTTACGATCGTCGAGTTTTCCGATTTTCAGTGCCCGTTCTGCAAGCAGTTCAAGCAGACACTCGAGCGCGCTCGCGAGGAGTACGGCGATCAACTCCGCGTCGTCTTCCGCCAGTTCCCGCTGTCGAACCATCCCCAGGCATTTCGTGCCGCGGAGGCGTCACTCTGCGCTCACGAAAGCGGGAAGTTCTGGGAACTGCACGATCTGATGTTCGACGAGCAGGATCAGTTGCTCGAAGCCGATCTCGTGAACAAGGCGGAACGTGTCGGCCTCGACGGCGACGCATTCCGGGCCTGCCTCGCGAGCGGCCGCATGGGAGATATCGTGCGCGCCGATCTGCGAGAGGGTAATCGCCTCGGCCTCACCGGTACGCCGCAGATTTTCGTGAACGGTCTCGCGGCCGGTTCGGGCGCGGTGCCCTATGAGGCACTGACGGACATGATCGATCGAGCCCTGAGGTTCGCCGATAGCGACTGATCGCACCCTACGGTTACGTGTGCAGCTCGCGACCGCTCCAGCAGTACGTGCAGACACGGTCGGCGGGAAGGCCGATGGCCTCGACTAGATCATCGAGGCGCTGATACCTGAGCGAGGTGAGCCCAAGTCGCTGTCGGATTGCCTCTACCATCGCAGCGTAGCAGTCGCTGTCGGCGTCGGCGTAGGCGTGAAGATCGGCGGCATCTCCCTCGATATCCCGAATCGCGCGACGGGCGGCGAGGTCGAACTCCGACTTGGAGCGTGAGAAGTTCAGGAACTTGCAGCTGAACACGAGCGGCGGGCAGGCAGGCCGCATATGGACCTCCGCCGCACCGTAATCGAACACGCGGTCTACGATGTCTTGGAGCTGCGTACCCCGCACGATCGAGTCCTCGCAGAACAGCACGCGCTTGCCGTCGATGATCTCGCGGATAGGGATGAGCTTCATTCGGGCCACGAGGTCGCGTACCCGCTGATCCTGGGGCATGAAGCTGCGCGGCCAGGTTGGGGTGTACTTCACGAACGGGCGACGGTACGGGAGTTGTGCGGCGTTTGAGTACCCGATGGCGTGGCCGGTTCCGGAATCGGGGATTCCGGCTACAAGGTCCACCTCGACGTCGTCACGCGCGGCGAGTGCGTGGCCGCAGCGATATCTGGTCTCCTCCACATTGATGCCTTCGTAATCGGAGGCTGGGTACCCATAGTAGACCCAGAGAAACGCACAGATCTGCATCGCCGCGCCCGGCGGCAGCATCTGCGTGACACCGTCCCGGTCGATGCGCACGACCTCGCCCGGCCCGAGATCCCGAAGCACGTGATACCCGAGGTTGGGAAGGGCGCACGTCTCCATGGTGACCGCCCATGCCCCATCCCGCTCGCCCAGGATGACGGGAGTCCGCCCGAGTCGATCGCGAGCTGCGTACACGGCGTCGTCCGTCAACAGCAACAGGGAGCATGATCCCTTGACTACGTCCAGCGCGTGACGAATACCCTCGGCGATCGTGGAGCCTTGGTCGATGAGGTGGGCTATGAGCTGCGTGGGGTTCACTTCGCTCCCGGTCATCTCCGAGAAGTGCGTACCCGCACGCGAGAGTGCGGCGTCGACCACCGTATCGAGGTTCGCGACCTTGCCGACGGTGACGATGGCGTAGGTGCCGTGGTGTGAACGGATGATGAGGGGTTGATCCTCGTAATCGCTGATTACCCCGATACCGAGCGGCCCGGCCAACCGTGGCAGGTCGCCCTCGAACTTGCTGCGAAACTGCGCGTTCGTGATGTCGTGGATGATACGGGTGAAGCCGTCGCCGTTGGTGACGGCGAGACCGCCGCGCATCGTGCCGAGGTGGGAGTGGTAGTCGGTACCGTAGTAGAGATCGGCAACACCGTCGCCGTCGGACACCACCCCGAAGAATCCGCCCATGACCCGTCCTCCGATGCCTCTTCGGTGGGATGAGAATGACCGAGGCAAGGTAGAGCTGCGTGCCCAACTCGTCCACACGCGTCGGTTGTCAGTGTGGCTGAGCCGGTCTACTGAGGGTCCTCTGTCCCGTGGGTCTACTCGCGCATCATGGCGGCGCGATCACTGCCAGGCGGTGGGCACCGACTCCGGCTTCGTCGGTTGCACTTCGCCCGCGGCCCCGGCTTGGCGCAGCGCCTTCCGGATCCTCCGCAGCTTGCGAAAGCCGATCAGTTGGTTGGAATCTTCGTCCCACAGGGTGAGCCACAGGGTCTTGAAGCTCTGCGGCAGGGTCAACTGTGTCACCCTCTGCAGCGGCGGGTTCTCATTGAAGGCGCGTTGCAGGTGGTAATTCGGGATTCGGCTGGCTACATGATGGATGTGGTGCAGCCCGATGTTGGCCGTGAACCACTGCAGCACTTTGGGCATGACGAGATGCGACGCGCCCTCGAGCCCCGCCTCGTAGTAGTTCCACGCCTCGCGGTATCGCCAGTAGGTGTCCTCGTACTGATGCTGCACGTAAAAGAGGTAGACGCCGATCGAGCCGGCGATGAGCGAGATTGGCACCTGCACCATCAGGAACCGATCGAATCCGATCAAGAGGCCCATCGCGACGATCACGCTGAGCAATGCGAGATTCGTGCGATGAACGCTTTTCCACTCCCGCTTCCAGTCCCGCGGGAGATCGGTCGGGAAGCGGTGCTTCACGACGAACTGTTGGAATGGGCCAATCGTCAGGAGTATCAACGGGTTGCGATACACGCGGTAAAATGCCCGCTGGAACCACGACCGACTCAGGTACTCCCGGACCGTCAGGGTGTCGATGTCGCCGAAGCCCCGCATCTCGAGGTTGCCCGAGTTGGCGTGATGAATCGCGTGGGTCTTACGCCAGTACGCGTAGGGCACCAACGTCAGCACCCCGAGAACGCTCCCGACCGCGTTACACGCGCGTTGCGATCGGAAGAACGACATGTGGCCGCAGTCGTGTTGGAACATGAAGAGCCGAACGAGGAGCATGGCCGCCGGGATCGTGAGCGCTAAGGTCAGCCAATAGCTGACGTCGAGGCTCCAGAGTGCCAGCGCCCAAAGGACCGCGAAGGGCAGGAGCGTGTTCGCGAGTTGGAAGATGCTGCGCCATGCCTCGGGCTTCCGGTACGGCGCCAGCATAGCGTTCCAGTCGATCTGTGGCTTCGTGGAGTTGCCAGTGCTCATGGATCTCCGGGCGCTTGTGCTCGGGGTGCAAACGGCCGCCCAAGAAGCGGCCGTTCGTCGGAGTATAAAGATAGTCCCCACCAGCATGGACGAGAAGCGATATTTTCACTCCCGCTGCGGGGGCTCTCCGCCGCGTCCACGCCCCGCCGGAGTGCCGTCCAATCCGGAGGACACACCCACGGACGGCAACTCACCATAAGCAATGGCTATCTCCCGTGCTCGCAGCCTGTTACGCGATTGGACCGGAAATGGCCGATCTCTTGCGCCTTCCGGCTGTTGGAAACGGTTGGGAAGTGACTCGGCAGGGAGGCGACCATGCGGAACAGACGACAGGCAATAGTGGTGGGGGTGCTCACGCTCGGCGTCGTCGGATGCGATCCGATGGTGATTGCGGGCATCCATGCGCCGGTCGTCGGGTCGGGGCGCGTAGTCTCGGAGGCGAGGCCGGTCACCGATGTGCGAGAGGTGGTGTTGAGCGGAGTGGGTCGGGTGGTGGTGATGCAGGGTCGTCGGCCCGCGCTCATCGTCACGGCGGAAGACAATCTGTTGCCACTCCTCACCACGCACGCGTCCGGCGAGCGTCTGACACTGTCGGCCGGCGGTTCGATCCAGCCGCGGCGCGAAATCGTCTACCATCTCACGGTGCGGGATCTGGACGAGCTCGTGATTTCCGGTGCCGGGGAGGCAGATGTCACGCACCTCTCGACCGATTTCCTCCGCGTGGTCATCAGTGGATCGGGTACTGTTGCCGCCCGAGGGTACGCGGTCGAGCAGCGGGTGCTGCTGTCTGGTGACGGCCGGTACTTCGGGGAGAATCTGGAGTCTCGCCACGCACACGTGGAAGTGTCTGGTGCCGGGTATGCGATCGTCTGGGTACGGGAGACCCTCGACGCGCTGGTGAGCGGATCGGGACTGATCGAGTTCTACGGCCGGCCGGCGGTCAGGCAGACCGTGTCAGGGTCGGGCGCCGTGCTCTGGCGAGGGAGGTAGATGCCGTGTGCGTGAGGGGGAGGGCGCTGTGCCCTCCCCCTACGTGTCAGGGTCAGGGAGATCGCGCGTAGAACACCCGGAGATCCAGGTCGAACAACGCGATACTCTCGTCGGAACGCTCGCCGCGCAGGCGGGCGATGAAGATCAACAGCCGCTGCTGCTCCCACGTCCACTCCAGACGCATCGACTCGGGCGGAAGGCCGCGGATGCCGGATGTTCGCTGCGCGGCTTCGATGCGATCGATTGCCTCCCCGATAGGGAGCAGCGTACCGGGTGCGTCTTCGGGTTCGATGGCGATGGCCGCAGCGGCCGAGTCGTAGCGAATGGTGATCCGTTCGCCGATGTCGGCAGGATTGTCCAGGAGATTCTCCACCTGCAACCACACGTCGTAGCCGGTGATGGCGACGGGAGCGCGATTCCAGTCCATGAAGTAGTTGAACTGGCTGGATTCTCGGGGCGTCCACGGTCCTACGTAGTCGATGCCCAGTACCGCCACGATCGCGCGCGCGCGTCCCTCGACACGACCGAACGGCGAAGGCCCGGTCCCGTCTTCGGTCGTCTCGGCTACGGTCAGCCGCTCGCCGAACCATGGAACCAACGCGTCGGTGCCGTGCGTGTTGATCAGGTAGCGGAGCACCGCGCTGATCTCCCGTTGGTCATCGTGCGGAATCGGAGTCGGTGCCGGCCGTACTGAGCCGTCGACGAGCATCGCGTTTCCTTCGAGCAGGATCTGCAGTCGGTTCAACTGACTCCGCTCCGACATTTGATAGGCTCCCCACGGGCCGGCGAACGCCAGGATGGCACCCAGGCAGAGCGTGGCCGGAATGACCCGCATGTCACGCGAGCGCGTGATCGCGTAGTACACAGCGATGCCGGCCAGCCAGACGGAGAGCAGGGTGAGGAAGTAACGGCGCTCCGTGATTCCGTACTGTCCGATCCGCTGCCCGATGGCGAGCCACAACATGACGATCGCGGGGAGGATCATGACATAGAATGCGCGGGCGTACGTGCGCATCCACCGGTGCTCCTCCCGTTCGGCCACAGGGTAGATCATCAGAAGTGAGAAGATGCCCGCGGCCGCCACGCTCGAGACCAGCCAACCGATCCAACCGCTCGGCCATTCCTGCGTTGCCAGCACCTTGATCAGGTACACCGTGAGGATCGTGAGGTAGATCCCCACGAGTGGTACCAGCACGTACTGGGCAAACACCTTGATGCTGCGGTCGTACGTCTCGTCACGGTGCAGTGTTGCGAAGTCATCGGGGACGCCCGCCAGGAAGAACCAGGTCGCGAAGACGAAGGCGATGAAGAACCACAGGCGCGGATAGGTTTCGGGCTCGACGTTCAGTCCGAACAGTTGGTCGAGGGCCAGCACCGCGATGGCGAGCCCGACAAAGAGCACCCCGGCGAACACCGCCGCTGCGATGCCGCGGAGGAGCAGGGCCCTGTTGTATTGCCAGAAACCGTTGTCTTCGCGGACCCGGAGGTATGGTCCGACCGCAACCAGGAGATGGAACGCCGCGGACAACTGCAGGAATCGTCCTGCGCCGACCGGTTCAGACCAGTTGGCCCACGCTGAGTGGAACCACGCCAGGAGCGCGGCACCCACGATCCAGAGCGGGGCCCGAACCGCCAGGGTCCAGCGATGCCGCTGGCCGACCACGTCGATCGCGAGCAGGAGCGGGATGGCCAGTGCCGCCGTCCCCATCAGGCGGAACCAGAATTCCTCATCCTCGTGTCCGACCGCGATCATGCCGGCGACCGCGGCAACTGTTGCCGCAAGAAGGACAGCCGGAAACCGAACAGCCGCGCGCCGAGCGGCAGCCTGGAGGATCTGAACGGACGGGAACGCCATAGGTGAACCCCCAACTCAGATGTATTGCGACGATAACGTAAAGTACTTTGTGTTACAAAGCCAATATGCGGTGTGTCGGGCGGCAGTCAAGCGCTGCGGCCGCGCAGTCGAATCCTGACCCGACATCCGGTACGGCGAATCTGGCCCTCGGTGGCGCTCGCGTCTACGTTCCGACGTTCGGTAATCCGAATATGGACCTTTCCATTGGAGTGCTTTGATGATCTCTCGTCGCACATTCCTCGGGGCTTCTGCGGCCACGATCGCTGGAGCAACCGTCCGTCCCCAGGTGACCGGCGCAGAGCCCCAGCAGGGCAGCGAGGATCTTCCACCGTCCATTCTCGCGCTGGAGTCGATGGCCCATCGACCGACGCCGATCACGGTCGGTGAGCGGCAGGCTCGTATCGACAAGGCGCAGCGACTCATGGCGGTGCACGGGCTCGACGGGATCATGCTGACCGGCGGGACGTCGACGATTTACTTCACGAACATTCGGTGGTGGGTCAGCGAACGGCTCTTTGCGGTGGTACTGCCGAAGACAGGGCGGCCGTTCGTCGTCACGCCCGCCTTCGAAGAGGATCGGACGCACGAGCAACTCAATCGCGGGCCGCTCACCAGTGACGCCACCGATGTCCTCACCTGGCAGGAGGACGAGGACCCGTACGCCCTGGTCGCCCAGGGGATGAGGGCGCGCGGGTTCGGCTCAGGCACCTTGGGGATTGAGGAGACGGTGCCGTTCGTCTTCGCGGACGGCGTGGCGAAGGCAGCGCCGGCACTCACGGTTACGAGCGCCACTCCGGTGACTGCTGGATGCCGCGGGGTGAAGACCGCGCACGAGCTCGCGCTCATGGGGATCGCCTCCGAGGCGACGCTCAAGGCGTACCACGCCACCTACCTGGCGCTCGAGGAGGGGATGACCCAGGGCCGAGTGGGCCAGTTGCTGCGGGCAGCCCACAGCAGACTTGGCTTCTCCGGTGGTGCGAGCGTGCAGGTCGGGCAGTACTCGGCGCTCCCGCATGGGTCGATCGAGCCGCAGGTGATGCGTGAGGGGACGATCATCCTGGTCGACGGCGGCTGTTCTGTGGAAGGCTTCCGCTCGGACATCACCCGCACGATGGTCCTCGGCGAGCCGACGGACCGGATGCGCGAGGTGTTCGACGTCGTGCTGCGTGCGCAGACGAAGGCACTTCAAATGGCGGCACCCGGTGTTCCGTGTGAGGCGGTGGATGCCGCAGCCCGGGCGGTGATCGAGGAGGCCGGCTTCGGGAAGGACTACGAGCACTTCACCCACCGCGTCGGGCACGGACTCGGCATGGACGGGCACGAGTGGCCGTACCTGGTGCGCGGCAATACGCTGCCGCTCGAGCCAGGGATGACGTTCTCCGACGAGCCCGGCGTCTATCTGCCGGGCGAATTCGGCGTCCGGCTCGAGGACGATATGGTGATCACCGAGGACGGAGCCGAACTGCTTACGCCGCAGAGTCCGTCGATCGACGATCCGTTCGGTTCGGGGTGAGGTTGGCCGATCCGTAACGATTAACCTCTGCAACAACCGCGGTTTTAACATCGAATTCATCGGGGTTTCATTCCCCGTGAGCGAAACTCCCAGATACCGCGGCCCGCTACGGGCCATCGAGGAGTCATCGCTCGGGGGTATACCATGTCTCGTAAGAACCCGTTCAACCGGCTCAGCCGCCGGGAGTTCGTGCGATTGTCCGCCGCGTCTGCTGGTGCTGTCGCAGGCGCTGGGTTGGTGGGTAGCTGCACCGACGAGGAACCGGGAACTGCGCCACAGTTCGCCAAAGGGGGGAATGGAGGCGGGAAGGGTGGTGGCGGCGGCGGTGGAGGTGGTGCCTCTAGCCGGAACGAGTTGTACATCCCCTCGGTGGTGCATCCCGAGCACCCCCTCGACTTGACAGCTGCTCCGGCGACAGTGGACATCGGCGGCGGCCGCACCTCCGCCGTCTGGGCGTACAACGATGGGATGCCAGGGCCGACGCTGGATATCGAGCGCGGGAAGCCCGTGACTATCAACCTTCACAACGGGCTCGCCGACGAGTCGGTGACGCACTGGCACGGGTTGATCGTCGACGCGATGAACGATGGGCACCCCCGCCACGCCGTGGGGAACGGAGGCACGATCAACTACGATTTTGTCGCCGACCAACGTGCGTGCCTGAACTGGTACCACCCGCACCCACACGGCAAGACCGGCGAGCAAGTCAACATGGGACTCGCGGGTGCCATGATCATCCGCGACAACGAGGAGCACGGCCTGGGCCTGCCGACCGGCGCTTACGAGGTGCCGCTCATCATCCGAGACGCTCGGTTCGACAAGAGTGGGAACCTGCAGTATCAGGCCAAACGCGGTGGGTACGAGGGTAACGTGCCGCTGGTGAACGGGACCGTCGATCCGAAGCTCACGGTAGATCAGGGCTGCTACCGATTCCGGGTTCTGAACGGCTCCAACGCCCGCATCTACGATTTGCAGCTGAGCGCTGGTCAGTTTCGTCTGATCGGAAACGACGGA
>JBDHJO010000016.1:0-26728 GCA_039586875.1 Gemmatimonadota bacterium
CAAGCATCCCCCAGGCGTCGGGGCCGGTGGTGCGGATTACCCCGGGCTCAGCCGATCCGCCGCGGAACATCTGCGGGGGAGCCTGGGCAGAGGCGACTGCCGCTCCGATAACCACGAAGGAGGCCGCTGTCCGGACCACATTCACATTCCATCCATGTCGTGACGGTCGAACGTCGGAGGAACCTGTCATACTAATAACTCCACGAATGTCATCGCGGACCCGACGCGATGCGGTGGGCGACGCTGATGACGATTACGGCCGACATCCCCGCAACTGCGAGGAGGGCCGGCACACTCCGGACTCCGCTCGTGAGCACCCAGAGAAACGGACCGATCGCGATGAGCACGAACGCGAGGATCGTCGGAACGGCGAAACGGTGACCGAGGTTGAATGTCCAGCCGGGAAGGAACCGTTCGCGCACGATGACCCGTGGATCGTTGGGGCATCGGTAGATGATTCCCAGCGTCCAGAACCTGGGATCGCGCCTGAGTGCCTCAGCTTCGTCTCGAGTCATCGCTGCGTATCTCCAGGCTGTGCAGCCCCAGCGACCGAGAAGCGGTTCCGGACCGCGTCGCGCACCGTCGTCGGTCGGCCCGTCGCACGGTCCATCGGACACCACAGGGTGCGGGCGTGCGCCAGGACCTTATCGTCTTTCGCACGCCGCAGCTCGGTGAAACGCTCGAAGTTCCGATCCACGGTGGCGCCCACCCAGGTGATGGCCAGGATGTCGTCATCGACAAGTGCGGGTCGCCGGTAGTCGATCTCGTGGCGGACGACGACCCAGAATAGCTGTTCGTGGTCCTGCGGGTCCGCCGCGGCACGCCAATGCGCAACCGCGGCGTCTTGCACCCAGCGGAGGTACACCACGTTGTTGACGTGTCCGAGTTGGTCGATGTCGTCGGGCCGGACGGCAATCCGAAGCCGATATCGCTCGACGGGGTTCGACACGGTAGACTCGCTGATTCGGTGTGGGAAAGGACCCTGACAGGCTGCCACACTGTCGTCGGATGCGCAAGCGCCATGCGATCCGGTCGACCCCGATCCACGGCCGCGCGAGGTAGAAGAGGGCAGCATGCAGGATCCCGCGAGCGCGAGGCGTGCAGCAACGCGTCGCCGGGGCATCGTCAATCGGAAGCAAAGGTGAGCGCCGTGATTCTCCACTCCCCCTGATGCTCGAGCAGCGTGAACGCGTCGAGCCCCTCCCACTCGGTCACATCGTTCTCGTCGCCGAAGCGGGCACGGTAGCGTGCATATACGAGCGCGAGGTTTCCCCGCACGTGCACCTCGGCGTCCAGCATGCGCTCTTCGAAGATGGGTTTGCTTCCCGGGCCCTCGGGCGCACGCTCGACGAAAGTCGCGACCGTCTGTAAGTCGACACGTGGCGCCGGCTCACCAGGCGGCTGCCACACCGTTCCGATGGTCGCACCCGGCCAGAAGTGCGCCGCGAATCGCGGCCAGTCACGATCGCTCAGCGCGTCGTAGTACGACGTGAGGAACGACCGCACAACAGCTTCTCGCGCACCCGCATCGGTCGCACCGTCCTGTGCCGACAGCGGGGCGACACAACCCAGCAGCAGGAGTGCAGCGGTCCACCGCAGGCGTACGGCTGGTCCTGCCGGTGCGTCCCCAAGGTTGCCGGTCTCGGCTCGCCCGCCCGGCGCGGGGCAACGTGCCGATGGTGTTGGTCCGGTCGCACCCATGCGTCCGTACCTAATTGGCCCCGGCGTCCGCCCCGAGCGCGGAACGCAGTGCCTCGACACCGCCCACGACGGGCAGCGTGATCGCGGTCGCGTCGAGGTCGACCGTGAGTTCGGTTCCCGGATCCGGCCAAAGGGTGAAGTCCCGGTCGGTCGAGAAGATCAGGAGGCCGATGCGCTCGCCGGCCGGGACGACCTGGTCGTCAGGTTGGAGATCAAACGTGAGTTCCACGAATGCTCCCGGCGTGAGCGGTGCGCTCTCGGTGAGGGATTGGTGGTTCTGTGGATCCGCCCAGCCGCGGGTGATGATGCCTCCGCTGGCGCCGAACACCCGGCCGTCCGGCAGGCGGCGACCCTCGTTCCACGGCAGCGCCACGAGCCAGATCGACAGGTTCGCCACCGGCGTGCTTGCCGCGACGCGAATGGTCATCTGGGGAGTCCCGGAGAAGTGCACTGGCTCGGCCAGCGGGGGCGTCAGGAAGAGCAGCCGGTGCTCCGTCCACTCCGCCTCTGCCAACGCCCTGCCGCTGAACGAGAAGTTGTCGATCAGGGTTTCGACGCCCTGGCCGGGTGCATCGTCGAGCTGCAATCCCCCCGCTTGCGGCGCACCAGCCGTCGGGTATAGAGCAACAGGCATCGCGTCGGGATGGGGATAGTCGGGGTACGACGTGGGCGCACTGCGGTCTGCGTTCTCTCGCACGATCCAGGACTTCGGATCGTTCTCGACCCCGTTCTCGACGTCGTACAAGTACCGCGTGAACCAGCGGTTCATGAGCTCGAGCGGCGGCGGTCCGCCATGCCCGCCTTGGTGAAAGTACGCCTGGACCGGTACACCTTTGGCTTTGAGGTACTCGTACACGCGGACGCTGTGCTCGGGCATGACATTCCAGTCGTTGAACGCGTGCGCCATCAGGGTCGCAGCATGAATGCCGTCCAGTTCGGTCTGAAGATCCCGACCGGCCCAGAACTCGTTGTAATCACCGGTCACACGGTCCATCCCGGCTGCCATCTCCCCGTCGCGATAGGTCGCATCGCAGTACGCGCGGCCGGCCGGGTCTCCACTGTTGATGAAATCGTAGAGGACGTCCGCGTCCTCGCCGAGGTAACCGCCGGGATGCCGCACGAGGCCGTTGGAGCGGTAGTAGCGGTAGTACGACGTGTTCGGCGCAATCGGGATGACGGCCTCGAGGCCTTCGACCCCGGTGGAAGCGGCGGCGAGCGGAATCGTCCCGTTGTATGACGTACCCGTCATGCCGACCTTGCCCGTCGACCACGACGCCGTGACTTCCTCCGTACCGTCGATCGTGGTGAAGCCCCGTGCCCGACCATTGAGCCAGTCGATCACGGCTTTCGGCGCCAGTGCCTCTATTGGACCACCAATCGTCGGGCAGCCTTCGGACAGACCGGTGCCCGGAGCCTCGGAGTGCACGACCGCGAAACCCCTCGGGACCCACGTGCCGATCTGGGAGCGGGAGATTCCCGGCCGAAGGCGCGCCTGGATTGTGGGCGGGGGGGAACGCCGCGGCGGTTCCGCTCCCAACTCATGACGGACGTCCCAGAAGATGTCGGCCAAGCCGGCGGTACCCGAGAAGTAGGGGCTGGATTCGTAGACCACGGGGACCTTCAGGCCGTCCGTTTCCGTCTGCCGCTGACGCACCACGGCGACGTGCATCCGGTCGAGTCTGCCGTCTCCGTCGCTGTCGAACTCGGTTTCCACCCAAAGCTGCTCCCGGATCCACAGCGTGGAATCCGCGAAGGCTTCGACAACTTGCGCCTGTCCATCCGCAAACTGGGGTAGCACTGGGCCGGGATCCTGTGCTGCTGCGATTCCCGGCGCGCCGAGCATGACGGCAATTGCCCAGACGATCTGCGTGAAGCGCGGCGGGTGGTCCTGACGGTACGGCATGGTCATTGTCCTCGATCTGTATGGTGTACCGATCACGGCCGATCGGGCCGTATCGACGTGAAGAGTGCCGGTCTGGGATACGACCCGCAAGGCGGACCACGGCCGCGGGGCCGCTGACACCGGGGCTGCAACGTTTCCGTAGGGCCTGGTATCAAACGGCAAACGAGTAGAGACCCATAGCACTCACGGGAGATGGGACGATGAAGACACAGGTTCAGCAAACGGCCCTCTGGGCGGGTGCTGTCGTGGCGTTGCTCGCCGCCCTACCGGGCACCGGAGCGGCGCAGGGCGAGCGCCACGAACTGAGCGGTGATGCGGTTGCGGTCTACAACCTGGCGGGTGACGTGACGATTGAGGCAATCGACGGCGCCGCCGTGCGGGTGACCGTCGAGCGCCGCGGCGCGGACGGGGCTCGCCTGGAGGTCGCTAAGGGCCGCATCGACGGCGCCCAGACCTTGCGGGTGCTGTACCCGGCCGATGCCATCCGGTTTGGCGATGGTGGAGGTCGCATGGAGCTGCGGGTGCGGGAGGATGGCACGTTTGGGAACGGAAGCGGTGGCAGGCGTGTCACGATCTCGGGTGATCGCGGGGATTTCGAGGCGTCGGCCGATCTCACGATCGGCGTCCCCGCCGGACAAACGATCCGTGTGCATCTGGCTGCCGGGTCCGTTGCGGCCTCCAACGTGTCCGGCGATCTGATGATCGACACGCACTCCGCGGACGTCACCACTCGCGCGACGCGTGGGCCGCTCCATATCGACGTTGGATCCGGGGAAATCGCCGTGAGCGAGGCCGAGGGCGATGTCACGCTCGACACCGGGTCGGGCGACGTTTCCGTTCGCGACGTGCGAGGGGACGAGCTGTACATCGACACGGGCTCGGGCAGTGTGACGGCAGCAGCGGTCGCCGTTCGGGATCTTACCATCGACACCGGTTCCGGTAATGTCGAGGTCACGGGAGGGTCGGCACGGAGCGCCTCGATCGACACGGGCAGCGGTTCGGTCGAACTGCACCTGTCGAACAGTCCCGAGGAGGTCATGGTCGACACGGGATCCGGTTCGGTGACGGTACGGGTGCCCGATTCCTTCAGTGCCCGAGTGGAAATCGAGACGTCGAGCGGCGACATCGATCTCGAGTTTCCGTTGCAGGTGAGTGATTGGGAGCGCAACCACGTCACCGGTACGATCGGGTCGGGTGATGGTCGGCTGACGGTCGAGACCGGGTCGGGAAGCGTGGCACTCCTGAAGAGCCGGTAGGCGACTCCATGCGGGCGCCCCGGCTCGGGGCGTCCGCGGTCGTCGTTCGCGAACACGTATCCCACCGGTCAGCGACGACTACCCGTTGGCGCGGCGCTCCTCGGCCTCGCCGAGCCATCCGCGGCGGAGCTCCTCAGGGGCAATGCTGGACAGATACGGCTTGATGTCCAGGATGGGCGAGCCGTCCAGCATGTCGACACCGCGCACGTGCAGCACCGGCCCGTCGCGATGCTCCAACTGCACCACCGTGAGGCCGATCGGGTTGGGACGTCGGGGTGCCCGCGTCGCGAACACGCCGTGCGCTTCCGTATCGGTCGGCGGTGTCGAGAGGAGATCGTAATCGGTGTGGCGGTGGAAGACCCACACCACATAGAGGTGGGAGAATCCTTCGATATCGGTGAGCCCCGCTTCGAACTCGGGCAGAATCTCGAGCGCACCCCTGGCTTCGTGTTTGGCGCCGGGTCCCTTCGGGATCTGCGACGCCTCGGTGTAGGGGCTGCGCACGAAACCGATCGGTTGCATCGTGATCATCGGTGAAGACCTCGCGAGTGGTTCGTCTGCGCCCCCGCACGGGGTGGCGGAATGGTCGTTCCGGCGTAGACTAGCGTAACGACCTCTCGTCGACGAGGAGGACTCGATGCGACAACTCACGTACCTTGTCGTGATCAGCCTACTGCCTCTGCCATCTCCTGTCGAGGCGCAAGCCCTGCCCAACGTATCGTCCCGGTCCGCGGACTATCTCTCGCTCCTTCCCGACGGTGCGGCAAAGCGCCGTTTCATCCTCGATTGCACCGGGTGTCACCAGTTCGATGCCCGCATTGCTTTCGCGGAGCTCAATGCTCGCCCTGAGGAGGATTGGAGGCTGCGGACGTCGCAGATGCTCGGTTTCGCTGGCGCGAGCACGGTGTTTCCCATCATCTCGGCCGATCGAAACGCGGGCGAGACGGCACAGTGGCTCGCCAAGTACGTACGCGAGCTTCCGGTGGCGACGGACGAGCCGCTCGAGGGCGCACCGCGGGACTCCTATGTTCTCGACGAGTTCCCCGTCCCCGTACCGGAGGACCTGCCGCACGACGTCGCGGTCGATCGTGACGGCCGCCTCCTCATTACCGGGATGTTCACCCACGTGGTGTGGCGGCTCGATCCGGCAACCGGAGAGTTCCGCGATCACGCGATTCCCCTGTCGAATGCCAACCCCCGGGCAATCGAGCTCGACGATCACGGCGATTGGTGGATTCTGCTCGGTAATCCGCAGCTGATGGTGCGGTACCGCCCCGACGACGGCGAGTGGGACGAGTTCGACATTGGGGTGTATCCGCACAGCCTGCGATCCGACGCGCGAGGCCGAGTGTGGTTCAACGGACACTTCACCAAGGACCCGGAGCTGATCGGCTATGTCGACGCGTCGGACGGGTCTATTCGCACGATCGAGGTGCCGACGACGAATGCGCTGCGGGAAGGCGGGGGGCCGATCCCGTACGGCCTGCGGGTTGCACCGAACGGCATGGTGTGGATGACCGAGCTACAGGGCAATCGCTTGATCGGCTTCGATCCGAAGACCGATTCGTTCACCGCCGTAGCGTTTCCGACGCCGCACAGTGGACCGCGCCGCCTCGACGTAGGCGCTGACGGCGTGGTGTGGATCCCCGAGTACGCCAACAACCGCCTCGCCCGGTACGATCCTGCAACCGGTCAACTCACGGAGTATGAACTGCCGACGCGCGATGCGCTGCCGTACGTCGTGCGCATCGACCATCAACGCGAGAGGATCTGGATCGGCACGGGGGCGGCGGATGCGCTACTGCTGTTCGATCCTGCGGAAGAGCGGTTCACGGCGTACCCGCTGCCGTCTCCGGGAGCGTTGATCCGGCACCTCGCGATCGACCCCGTATCAGGTGCCGTATGGGCACCCTATGGCGCATCCCCGGGCGTGCCGGCCCGCATTGTGAGGCTTCGTGTGCATTAGCAGACGTCAGACGCTCGACGTCTCCAGGTACGACGTCAACTGATTGCACACGCGGGTGACCATGCCTTCGATGGCATCGGTGTCGGTGGTCGCCGGATCCAGATGCTCCTCGCACACGATGGACCAGGCACCGGTCGGTGCGCCTTCATGGCGCTGGCAGCACTCGAGACGGAACAGCTGGTTTGTGCTGTCCCAACTGAGGCACAGTGCGCGGTCGTCCCGCGTGAACAGTCGATACTTGGAGCCGGTCGGCTGGCCGTGATGGTGATCGCTCGTGGTCTCGAACCCGTGTTCGGCGAGCGAGGCGCGAATCGCGTCGGTCAGCGCAGCGTAGGTGTCGTGGACGACGTCCATCGGGCTGATCCTGTTGTCCCTGCAAGAAACCTGACGCACGAACAGGATTGAGGCAATCCGTAGCGAGCCGCGACAGCCTCGCCGCTCCACCTCTGGGCGGACCTCGTCTCGGGTGGCCGGTGATGTATAATTCCCCAATGTCCACGGCGTCCCGCTTGGAAACCATCGTCTCGACGTACCCGTCACTCTTGGTCGGTTTCTCCGGAGGGGTGGACTCCTCGCTGCTGGCAGTCGTGGCGCGCAAGGTGTTGGGACGGTCTCGGACCCTTGCGGCCATTGGGTGGAGTCCGTCCTTCGCCGCACAGCAACTCGAACAGGCGCTCGAGCTGGCACGGGAGTTCGATCTCGAACTGCTGCGGGTACCGACCAACGAGTTTGCCAACGAGGCCTACGTCGCGAACCCCGTAAACCGCTGCTACCACTGCAAGACGGAACTCTGGGGGGCGTTGACCGGCGTTGCCCGAGATCGGGGGATTGCTGTGGTCGCCGACGGCACCAATGCCGAGGACCTCAGCGATCACCGTCCGGGACTACGCGCCGCTGCGGAGTACGGCGTGCGATCGCCGCTCGCAGAGGCGGGGTACTCCAAGGATGATGTGCGGCGGGAGGCCAGAGTGCTGGGGATTCCCATCTGGAACGCGCCGGCGGCTCCCTGCCTCTCGAGTCGGGTGATGTACGGTCTGTCCGTGACGCCGCAGCGCGTGCGTCAGGTCGAGCGTGGCGAGGCCCTCCTGCGGGAGCTCGGCGTGACGGGTGACTTACGGGTTCGGCACCGCGACGACGAAGCGAGAATCGAGGTGCACCCCTCCCAGTTCGAATGCCTGCGCCGCCACCGCGACACCATCGCGGACCGGCTGCGCACTTTCGGATTTCAGCGTGTGACGCTCGATCTTCGGGGATACGGGCGCGGTCGAATGCTCGAAGGTCCCGATGCTCCCCTCGAAGTGTTCGGGGAGCGCGAATCAGGTCCGTGCGCCTCTTCCTAGCGGTGAACCTGCCTGACCACGTTAGAACGGCCATGTGGGAGGCGGCAGCACCGTTACGCGCACTGCCGGCGCCGGTTCGCTGGGTCGCGCCCGAGGCACTTCACCTGACGCTGAAGTTCCTCGGGGACGTGGCTGAGGAGAAGGAGGCGTCGGTCCGGCAGCGGCTCGACGCGGCGGTGCGGGGCGCGAGACCGTTCTCGATGGAGGTCGGCGGGTTCGGTGCATTTCCCCGTCCGCATCGGCCGCGCGTGCTCTGGGTGGGATGCGAGGCCACTCCGCCGCTGGAATTGCTGCAGCATGGGGTGGAGCGTGAGATGCTCGCGTTGGGATTCCCCCTGGAAGGCCGGCCGTTTCACCCGCATGTGACGCTGGGGCGTGTTCGCAAGGACGGGCCCGCGCGTGATCTCGCCGCGCTCGAGCCCACGATGCAGGACCTTGCGTTTCACGACATGGTGACGGTTCGTTCGGTCGATCTCATGCAGAGCACCCTGCGACCGAGTGGCGCCGAGTACGCCGTGCGGCACGTAGCGGTACTGGACGGGTAGCAAGGGAGACGGGAATCATGGCCGGTGGCTGCATCAAGAACTTCTTCTCCGGATTGGGGTGCTTGACCTTTGTCGTCATCCTCGCGGTGGTTGGCTGGGTCTTCCGGGCCCAGATCGGGGACGCGTACCAGTCGGTGACCGGAACCGCGCCCCCGGCGCTGTTGGGCCCGGACAGCGTCGTCGGAATGCCGTCGGCGGACGCACTGGCCGCGGCGGAGCGCAAGGAGTCGTCGATGCTGCGCGGCGATGCCGGCTATGTCCGACTCACCGCCGACGAGGTCGCCTCGCTCGTCGAGGCACGGCTCGATCCCGTGGCCCGGGAGGCAATCGATTCGCTGCGGGTGATACTCTACCGCGACCGATTGGCGCTTGAAGGCCACATTCGACTCGACGTCTTCGGCCGGGAACTTCTCGGCCCGCTCGCCGGCATGCTCGACGCGTCGGAACCGCTTCGCATGGGTGGCACCGTGGCCGTTGCCGAACCGGGCGCGCTCGCATGGAGCTGCGATGAGTTCGTGCTGCTGCGGTTCCCGCTGCCGCAGTCGGTGATCCCGGCACTGGTCAATCGCCTGACGGGAGGAGATGACGGCACGTTCCACATTCCGGTGCCGGAGCCCGTTGGCGACGTGCGACTTCGACCGGATGGCATAACTCTGTATCGACGGGTGGAGTGAATGGCGCGACGGATTCTGGTAGTCGACGACGAAAAGGGCGTGCGCGAGGCGCTGCGACAGGTATTGGAATACGAGGGGATCGAGGTCCAGACGGCCGAATCGGGTGACGGTGCCTTGAAGGCGTACCCCGAGTTCCATCCACACCTGGTGTTTCTCGACGTGAAGATGGCGGGCATGGACGGGCTGGAGACGCTCGCCCAGCTGCGGGAGATCGATCCGGTTGCCCAGGTGGTCATGATTTCAGGCCACGGCTCGATCCAGACCGCGGTCGAAGCCACCCAGCTGGGGGCATACGATTTCCTGGAAAAGCCGCTGGACACCGACCGGATTCTGCTCACGCTCCGGCACGCGCTCGAGCGGCAGAACCTCGCGTCGGAAAATGCGCGCCTCCGCGCTTCGGTGCAGGACCGGCATGAGATCGTCGGTGACAGCCCGCCGATACAGGCTCTGGGTGAAGTCATCGATCGCGTGGCACCGACGGGTGCCCGGGTGCTCATTGTCGGAGAGAACGGGAGCGGCAAGGAGCTCGTGGCGCGGGCGATCCACCGAGGCTCTCCTCGAGCGGAACACCCCTTCGTCGAGGTGAATTGCGCGGCCATTCCGAGCGAGCTGATCGAAAGCGAGCTGTTCGGCCACATGAAGGGGTCGTTCACAGGTGCCTTCGCAGACCGGCCGGGCAAATTCGAGCAAGCGGACGAAGGCACCCTCTTCCTCGACGAAGTGGGTGACATGAGCCTCGCTGCCCAGGCGAAGGTGCTGCGTGCGTTGGAGGAAGGCATCGTCACGCGGATTGGTGCAACGAAAGCCGTTTCGGTCAACGTGCGGGTCATTGCAGCGACCAACAAGACGCTCAGCGAGGAGATTGCGGCCAACCGATTCCGCGAGGACCTCTACTATCGATTGAACGTGGTGCCGATCGAAGTCCCGCCACTGCGAACCCGGCGCAACGACATCCCGGCACTCGTCGAGAAGTTCACGGCTGATTTGGTCCGCGACAGCGGCGTGAAGCCGAAGGGCTTTGTGGCCGACGCGCTCGACGCGCTGAAGCAGCGCGAGTGGCCGGGAAACGTGCGGGAACTGCGGAACGCCGTCGAGCGGCTGCTGATCCTCTCCTCCGGCGACGCGGTGACGGCGGCCGACGTCGGCACGCTGTCCGGACTCTCCGGGGACGCGGCGATGGCGGACCTCGTCAACTGCGCCACCTTCGACGAGTTCAAGCAGAAGGCCGAGCGGACGTTTCTGCAGGCAAAGCTCGAGGAGACGGGCTGGAACGTCAGCGAGACGGCCCGCGCTCTGAACATGCCCCGGTCGAATCTCTACAAGAAGATCGACAAGTACGGTATCGAGCGGCAGTAGGACCGTCGCGTTTTCGACACTACCTGCACGAATGTGGTTCGCCCCCCGGCGAGCAGTGCGGCACCGTGGGCGCATGTCTGCACGTCACCGATCGATTGCCGTGGTCTTGAGCGTCGGCGGGCGCCCGCTCGACAGCGGTGCGTTGTCGCGCGTTCCGGGTATCGATGTGGTGCGGACCGAATGCGCCTACGGTGAACGGGCGTCCTGCGTCGCGGCGACGGTGCTGCATGACGAGTCGTCTCGCGATTTGCTCCGACGGCTCCGTCTGTGGGCGGGGGGATATGGATGGACTATAACAGTTGCGCCGCTTCCGAGCCCTGACTAACGTAATTCAACGCTGTCGCAGCGAAGATCGGAAACGATCGTGCACCGCGGCGCACTGCCGCTCGAGCCGCTGCCGCTCTCAGCGTTTGATCAGTCAACACCGGCCGGGTCGATGCTGTGACTCGAGCATGCCGTTGGTCATAACGCACCGAGTGGTATCGGAAACGCCGAGGCGCTGACTGCATGGGAACGCCCGTCAAACGGACAGCTGTCGACGAAGGATCCCTGGACCAATACCTCAGGGAGATCAGCCGGTACCCGCTGATCACCCGACAGGAAGAAGTCACGTTGGCGACGGAGATCAAGAAGGGGAACGAGGACTCGCTCGACAAGCTCGTGCGCAGCAACCTCCGCTTCGTCGTCTCCGTCGCAAAGAAATACCAGAACCAGGGCGTCAGCCTCAGCGACCTGATCAACGAGGGCAACCTCGGGCTCATCCGCGCGGCCCACAAGTTCGACGAGACCAAGGGCATCAAGTTCATCTCGTACGCGGTCTGGTGGATCCGCCAGGCGATCCTGCAAGCGCTGGCCGAGCAGTCCCGCATCGTCCGCGTGCCGCTGAACCGTGCCGGCACCCTCCACCGCATCGGGAAGCGGAGTTCGGCGCTGCAGCAGGAGCTCGGACGGGAACCGACGGTGGAAGAGATCGCCGACGGGATGGATATCACCGAAGAGGAAGTCGCCAAGACACTGTCCATCTCCCAGAGCCATCTGTCGCTCGACGCACCGCTCTCGCCGGGTGAAGACAACAAGCTGCTGGATTACCTGCCCGACACGCAGAACTCCACTCCCGATCAGGAAACGTTCGAGCGAGCGCTCAGTGACTCGATCGAGGAGGTCTTGGGGACGCTGAAGGAGCGTGAGGCGAAGATCTTGCGCCTCTACTTCGGGCTCGACGGTAAGGAGCCCATGACGCTCGAGGAAATCGGGAGCATGATGGGCATTACGCGCGAGCGGGTGCGACAGATCAAGGAGAAAGCGCTGGCACGGTTGCGCCACGTGAGTCGGGCGCGTGCCCTGGAGAGCTTCCTGTCGTAGCGTGCGATCCGGTCGGTCTGTACCGGTGCCGGCCCGGGCAGGGTCCCGCGCAACCCACCGCCATCCCGTAGGAACATTCCCATGAAGCTCGGCGTCATCTCACTCGGATGCGACAAGGCCACCGTGGATTCCGAGCGTCTGGTCGGCGATCTCATCGGTCACGGTGCGATGCTCGTGCCCGATGTTGAGACCGCCGACGTCATCCTGATCAACACCTGCGGGTTCATCGATGCGGCGAAGGAAGAGTCCATCGACGCCATGCTCGCGGCCAGCCAACTGAAAGGCGATGGGCAGGTCAAGGCCGTCGTGGCGGTCGGGTGTCTGATCCAACGCTATCTCACCGACCTGAAGCAGGATCTTCCCGAAATCGATTTGATGCTCGGGTTCCACGAGCTGCACCATCTCGTTCCGGAGTTGGCCGCGCGCGGACTCATCGCTGATCCGGTGGCCGACCATCCGGGCGTACGGCAGTACCTCGGGGACACGCCGCATGTCCGATACCTCAAGATTTCGGAGGGATGCGACCATACCTGTGCGTTTTGTGCCATTCCCCTCATGCGAGGGCGTCATCGGTCAGAACCGATGGACGGCTTGGTGCGCGAGGCGAAGGCGCTCGAAGCAGCCGGTGCGAAGGAGGTCAATCTCGTCGCGCAGGACCTCGGGCATTACGGGCGGGATCTCGGTCGCGGCGGGCCGGTCCTGCCGGACCTGCTCGAGCGGTTACTGGCGGAGACCACCATCCCCTGGTTTCGGCTCCTCTATGTGTACTCTGCCGGTCTCTCCGATCGCCTGGTCGACCTGCTGGCGCGCGAACGACGAATCGTCCCGTACATCGACATTCCCATTCAGCACGCCTCGGATGCCATGCTCGAGCGGATGCGTCGCCCCGAGCGGCGGCAGACCATCAGGGACAAGGTCGCACGACTGCGTGAGGCAAATCCGGACATTGCCATTCGCACGACCGCCATTGTCGGCTTCCCAGGCGAGACGGACGACGACTTCCAGGTCCTGTGCGACTTTGCGGAAGAGATGCAATTCGAGCGATTGGGCGTCTTCACGTACTCGGAACAGGAGGGTACGCGCGCGGCGGTGTTCGAGGACGACGTCCCCGAGCCGGTGAAGCGAGAACGGCAGGATGAGTTGCTGGAACTGCAGCGCGGGGTCTCGCAGGACCGCCTCGGCCGGTATGTGGGTCGTGACGTCGAGGTGCTCGTCGACGCCGTGGTCGATCCGGATGTGCACGGCGCGACCCACGTGGGGCGAGTGCAATGGCAGGCGGACGACGTTGACGGTGTGACGTATCTCCAGCAGGGCGGCTGGGCTCAGCCCGGCGACTTCGTGCCGGCCAGGCTCACCGACAACGTCGACTACGACTTCACCGCCATCAGCCAGCCGTGACCTCTGCAGGCCGCACGTGCCTTGTCCTCATCGGTCTCGCGGCCACCGCATGCGCGCGACCGCCGAGTGAACCGGTCGTCCAGCCGGGTGGGGAGCAACCGGACATCCGCATCGGGCTCGACATCGGTGCGTCCGAGGTGGTGATCACCGGCGACGGACCGATCGCCGTGTCGGCGGCAGGTCGACCGGCGTTTCGGATCGGTCGAGACGATGCGGTGACTCTGCGCGTGGACGGACGTGCGTTGCTCGCGCGCCGGGCTGCGGGCACGGAGCGGTTTGAGCGGCTCTCGTTCGTCTCGCTCGCCCCCGATCACGCGGTGATGGTCGACGGGCGTCCGTACCGCGGGGTCATCGAAGCGTTCGTCATCGAGGGCGGCGTGACGGTCGTCAATGTCCTCGCGCTCGAAGCCTACTTGGCGGGTGTCGTCAACGTCGAGATGGGGCGGCGGACAGCCCGGGAGCGCGCGGCGCTCGAGGCGCAGGCGATCGTTGCGCGTACCTATGCGCTCAAGAACATGGGGAAGAGCGCGGGGGCCGGGTTCGACCTTCGCGCGGGCGTGTCGGACCAAGCATATGGGGGGCAGGCCCGGGAAACGGATGACGGGGTCGCTGCCGTACGTGCGACCGCGGGGCAGGTGCTCGTGTACGACGGCGATCTCATTGCACCGTTCTATCACTCCACCTGCGGTGGTGCCACGGCCGCCCCGGAAGAGGCGTTCCAGTCCGTCCGCTCGACACCGTATCTGCGTCCGGTCTCGGACCGTCACCGGGACGGGTTCTATTGCGACATCTCGCCACGGTTCCAGTGGACAGTCGAGTGGGACGGTGAGGCGCTGCTCCGTATATTACGGCGGACCGTGCCGGGTCGACTCGGCATCGAGCCATCGTTGTTGCGTACCATCCGGGACGTGCAGCAACGGCGGACGGGCCCGTCCGGGCGGGTGACGGAAATGCGGATTCGGGTGGATGACGGCGACGTGCCGGTCTTCGGACCCGACATCCGCGCCGTGCTGCGCACGCCGGACGACCGTATGCTCGGCAGTACGGTCGTGCGGATTGCGACGGAGCGTCGCGACGGCGTCGTGGCGCGGCTGACGGTCGACGGACGAGGGTGGGGGCATGGGGTCGGTATGTGTCAGTGGGGGGCAATCGGTCGGGCACGTGCCGGACAGCGTGCTCGCGACATTCTCGAAGCGTACTTTCCGGGAGCACGCGTTGCGCATTGGTACTAGCCTCATCGTGCTGCACCTGGCTGTGGCGGCGCCGCTGGCGGCACAGAGTTTCTGGGAGCAGTTCAGCTATGACGGGCTGCGCTTCGCCGGCATCGGAGTCGAGTTCGGCGGCGTCGTCTCGAACAGCATCACCAGCGAGCCGATCGGCGGTGTGCGCGTCGACCTTGGGACCATCGCACCTCGGGTGCGGGTAGTTGTCGGCGGCTCGTACTTCAAGGGATCGTTCAAGCCTGAACGCGTGGCTGACTTCGAGCGGCGCTTGCAGGACGTGCTCGTCGGGTGCGCCTGCGATTCCGTCTCGGTCGGACCGATCACCCAGGCAAATGCCGAGCTCTTCCTGGCGCTACAGTACCTGATTCCCCCGGTTGGTCGCCTGCAACCGTACGGCGGCGTGGGGTTCAGCGCGCACATCCGAGATGGCGACGGTGCGGTAATCGACGATACGTTTGTCGAAGATGCGCTCGATACGGTCGCGGCGGGCATCGACGCGTCGGCCGGGGTGGACGTGGCTCTCCTGCGACGGCTGGCGTTGCTGGTCGAGGTCCGCGGGGTACTCACGAGCGAATTGCGGTCGCTCTCCGTCCGAGGCGGCCTGATGCTTCGCTTCCCGTAAGGAGGTCGAGGTGCGTGATACGGTCCGGGTGAGCGTAATCGGGGCTGGTGCCATCGCCCAGGTAGCCCATCTCGTCGTCCTGAGGAAACTGGAAAACGTCGAGTTGACTGGCCTGTGCGATTCCGACCTTCCCAAGGCACATGCTCTGGCGCGCCGGTTCGAGATTCCCGACGTGTACGACGATATCGAAGACCTGATCCGGTACGCCGAACCGGATGCGGTGGTGGTGTGCACGCCGAATCATCTCCACGAGGACCACGTGATCAGCGCCCTGTCGGCCGGTGTGCCGGTGTTGTGCGAACGTCCATTGGCGCTCACGGTGGGCGGGGTCGAACGCGTAATGGAGCGGGCCGCCCGCGCGGACGTGCCCGTGATGGTCGGGATGAACCACCGGTTCCGAGACGACGTGCAGGCGGTGCGGAGCTTCCTCGTGGGCGGGGAGCTCGGGGCGCTGCGCAGCGTGCGGGCGCACTGGCACATCTTCCGCCCCGCGGGCGCACCCGCAGGCTGGCGCGTGCGTCAGGCGGAATCCGGCGGCGGCGCGATGATGGATCTCGGCCTCCCGTTGGTCGACCTGGCCCTGTGGTTGTCGCAGTGCCCTGCCACCAAGCGCGTGTCGGCGGTGTTCGGGGCCGCTCCCGACCGCCACGGTGTCGAGGACATTGGTGCGGCGTTCATGCAATGCGAGGAAGGGCATTCCACGTTCATCGACGTCTCGTGGCGGCATATGGGCCCCCAGGAGCGCTTCGCCCTGGAGGTGGCGGGAGACCTGGGGTCGGCGGCCATCGCGCCCCTCTCCGTGTTCAAGGAGATGCACGGAGCGCCGGTGAACGTCACACCGCCTGCCGAGGTGATCGGTGACCCCTTTAGCAATTCGTACCGCGCGGAGTGGGAGTTCTTCCTCGAAGTGTTACGCGGTACCGAGGCGCGACCCGACCTAGGCGAGCAGTTGCAGCTGCACCGGACGATGGAAGCCATTCGGCAGTCGGCGTCGGAGGGGCGAGAGATCACGCTGTGAAGGTGTTGCTGCCACGACGAGACGAATGGCGCCTCATCATCGCCGGCGCGGTGCTGTTCGCGCTCACATCGCCTCCGCTCCACCTCTTCGTGCCGTCGTTTCTCTGCCTCGTCCCCGCCGCATGGCTCATCCTGGATGCAGCGGCCGATGCGCGACCGGTGCGTCGGCACCTCGTGCACGGGTTCTGGTTCGGGCTTGCCCTCCACGGGGTTCTCCTCTACTGGATCGTCATAGCCCTGTGGCACTTCACGCCGCTGTCGGGTCTCGGGTACGCAGCCAGCGTGTTCGTTCTCGCCCTGTACGTGGCCAGCGTCTTCGCCCTGGCGGGCTGGGTGCATCGGCGGACGGGGATCAGCCTGCTGATCACGCTCCCGGTGTTCTGGACGGCTGCGGAGTGGGCGATCGGTCATCAGGGGGATATTCGCTTTCCGTGGCTCGGGCTCGGGACGTCGCTCACCGGATTCCCGACGGTCGTCCAGATCGCCGACGTCATCGGTGCCCGAGGGGTCACCTTCCTGCTCGCGATGGCCAACGTGGCGATCGCCATGGCGTGGCGCCGCCGCCTCGAGGGCAAGCCGGCCTGGCGGCTGGTCGCCGGAGTCGGGCTCGGCGTCGCGCTCGCGGTGACGTATGGCGCCGTGCGTGAGCGCACGCTCCCGATGTACCGCGCGGCCGCGGTCGCCGTGCTGCAACCGAATGTGGGGTACGAAGACAAGTGGGAGCCCGGGCAGCGGTCCGCCATCTTCGAGGAGACGCTCGAACTCGCGCGCAGCGCGGTCGTGGCCGGGACACCGGATCTCGTCGCATGGCCCGAGGCGGCGCTTCCGGGAATACTCGCGTGCTCGCCCCCACAGAGCGCGGCGTGTCGCCGGTTCCCGGACCAGGTGATCCGCCGTGGGTGGCGGCGGGAGATCGCCGCTCTCGCATCGTCCACTCGCGTGCCGCAGTTGGTCGGGGCGACCGACTGGGAGTTCACGGAGCCGGATGCATCGGATCCCTTCGCGACACGCGAATACTACAATGCGGCGTTTCTGGTCGACTCGACTGGCAACCACGCAGCGCAGCCGTCGTATCGGAAGGGGTACCTCGTCCCGATCACCGAGCGCGTCCCGTTCCTCAATCCACGGTGGTTCGAGCTCGAGTTCTTCGGCGGGTTCGGGCTCGGGCGCGAGCGGCCCGTGTACGAGATCGGCGCCGGGTCGTTCGGCGTCATCATCTGCTACGAGTCCGCGTTCGAGGACCTTGCCCGAGACTACCGGGCCCGCGGCGCTGACTTCCTCCTGAACATCACGAACGACGCGTGGTTCGGCCGAACGGCCGCGCCCTACCAACACGCTGCCCATCTCGTGATGCGAGCCATCGAGACGCGCGTGGGCATTGCGCGCGCCGCCAACACAGGGATTTCGGAGTACGTCGATCCGTTGGGCCGCGTGAGCTTGCAGACGCCACTCTACACGCGGACGTTCGTGCAGGGGGACGTGTTCACGACGCCCGTGCGCACGCTCTACGTCCGCTGGGGTGACTGGGTAGGGGCGGGGTCGGTGCTCATGGCCCTGGTCCTCGCCGGCGTGGCGGCCTGGCGACGCCCAGCGGGCTAGGAATCCCCGCTAGGCCGCGTCGTCCTCGTCCGCCTTCTCGTATGCCTTCGCGTCGGTAAACAGCCGGAACAACTCGAAGTCGAGCATCCCACCCTTCGTTTCGTCGGAGAGGATGTCGATCGCACGCGGGACCGGGACGGCCCGCTTATAGGGACGGTCGGACGCCGTCAGCGCGTCGAAGATGTCCGAGATCGTCATCATGCGCGTCTGGATCGGGATATCGTCGCCCTTCACGCGACGCGGGTACCCCCGCCCATCGAGCTTCTCGTGGTGGCCGTACGCGATGGACGGGATCGACTGAAGCTCCTTCGTCCACGGGATCTGGAGGAGGAACCGGTAGGTGTGCGTCACGTGGCTCTCGATCTCCAGGCGCTCACTCTCGTCCAGACTCCCTTTGCGGATGCTGAGGAACCGGACCTCGTCGTCGGAGAGATACGGCTGCTCGTTCCCTTCCAAATCTTCGTAGTACGTGCTCGCCCAGTGCATGAGATCGTCGAAGGAACCTTCCGGAAGCACCGTCGGCTCGTTCGACTTGAGCACCAGCTGGATGAAGTGATCGAGTTCCTCGATGCGGGCATCGTACTCGCCCCGCAGCTTGGTACAGAACTCCTCGTAGCCTGATTTCCCGTGGTCTTCCAGGTACTGCATGCGCTGCCGGTAGTGCTCGCTGTCGGCGGTACGGCGGATGAACGCGTACCGCTGCCTGATCAAGCCGAGGTCCGGCGGATACAGCTTCTTCGCCTTGACGAGCACCTGCTCGCGGACGCCAACCTTGCCGAAGTCGTGCAGAAGGCCGGCGTAGCGAATCTCGCGAATCTCTTCCCTGGAGAAGTTGACGTGTTTGTAGGGGCCGTGCTTGTCGCGATCGACGACCTTGGCCAGTGCCACGGTCATGCTGGCCACGCGGCCCGAATGGCCGAACGTGGTCGGGTCGCGCTGTTCGATGGCGGTCACGGACGCGCGCACGAATCCCTCGAACAGTCGCTCGATATCCTCGTAGAGTTGGCTGTTCTCGATCGACACAGCCGCCTGGCCCGCCAGCGCGGACACCAGATCGATCTGTCGTTCGGTGAAGGTCGTGACCTCGGCGTCGAAGCTCTCTGGAGTCGTCAGCGTCGTGCCGGCGTGCCGCTTCCGGTTGATGAGCTGGAGGACGCCGATGACCTCTTCCTTGTGGTCCTTCATGGGCGTCGTCAGCATCGACTTCGATCGGTAGCCGTACTTCTCGTCGATCGATCGATTGAAGGTGTACGGCAGGTCCGGGGACAGCTGATACACGTCGTCGATGACCAGGATCTCCCCAGTCGTGGCCACGTTGCCCGCGATGGAGGAGACGCTGAGTGGCATGGTGAGCTCGACGAACGGGATGTCGGGGCGCGAGACATTCATCGCCAACTTGAACCGCAGGCGGGGATCCTCGTGCTCCGGCCGTTCGACGATATAGAGGCTGCCGGCATCCGAGCCGGTGAGCTCGAGGGCTTGCCGCAGGATCAGCTCGAGCAGGGTGTTGTAGTCGCGCTCGGTCGAAAGTGCCATGCCGATGCGTGTGAGCTCCGTGAGCTCCCGCGATCGCTGGGCAGCCTCGTGGCGTGCCAGCTCCGCCTCCCGCCGCGACACGGCATCGCGGTACGCGGTCCGCACGGCGATCAACGTCTGTTTGACGGTGCCGTTTGCGCTCACGACCGCGTCGACAAGGTGCTCGTCCAGCCCTGCAGGCAGCATCTCGCCGTCGTCGTCGATCACCGCGACCACTGCACCACCCTGTTCGACAAACTGACGAATCTGATCCGCCGTTACCGTCCGGCGGGCGCCGGAATCCAGCATGAACACCGTGGGCACGTCACCAGGGACGAGCGCGCTGCCGTCGGGCACCGCCTGCGGCGTGACCTCCTCGGCCTCGAGAGGCGCACGGAGGTCGTCGATCGCGAACGTCGGGTCATGCAGCAGGAGGTACTTCATGGCGAATCCGCCGTGTCAGGAGGTACGAGAGAGTCCATGGGTGGCGTGACTCCCCAGAGGAAACGCAACGGGCGGCGGCTCATCTGGTCAGAGAAATACTCGAGGATGGCGGCAGCGCGCGTCAGATGCTCGACGGCCACGGTGATCGACGCCCGGTTGTCCACGGCGATTCCCTGCGCGATGGTCGTCAGGGAATCTAAACCCAGTAAGACCTCGTGCGCCCGCGCCAGCGTGACTTCCACGCTGTCCGCCAGCGGTCCCACCTTTGGCTGGACGGTCTCGAGCATCTGCTCCGTGCGGATGAGACTCGCGTTGGCGCGCGCCAGGAGGTCCTCGATCGAGGGGCGAGCCGCGGTCACGAGGTCACCGGTTGCATCGATCGTCTCGGTGGTCTCGATGAGAAGGGTGCGCGTTTCGGCGAGGGTGACTTCGAGACGCTGCCGCAGGTCCGTGGCGATGTCCGCGAGCGCATCGACCACGCTGGCACGCCGAGACGCCTGGATCGTATCGCCGGGTTGCACCGGCCCGAGCCGCTCATCCTCCGGCATGTGGAGCTCGACGACCGTCGGCCCCACGAAGCTCGGGGGCGGTGCGATGATGGCCTCGGTGCCCTTCGGTAGTGTGAGCACACTGCCGTCCGGGAACTGTTCGCGGATCGACAAGGTCACGACGAAGTGCAGCACGTTCGTCTCGGGATCGAGTCGGGGGACAATCGCCGTGACACGGCCGATCGACAGCCCCTGGAGGATGACGCGCGTGTCCTGGCTCAGACCGTCGGCGTCATCGGTCTCCATGTGGAGGTCGTACCGGCGCTCCAACAGGCCGCTGGTCAGCACGGCAGCACCGACGACCACCCCGAGGCTGATCATCAGGAAGAGCCCGACGAAGAAATCCTTGCGATCCGTAATGCCCCCTCGGTCAGTGGACCTGTTCGAGAGTGCCGCCGGCGAGCCGATACCGGACTTCGATCCGTTGCTCGATGCGTTCCGGCACGAACTGGCCCGTCATGAACACCGTCCGCCGCGCACCCTCGCCCGTCTCCCCTCCTCGGGCAATCTCGTACAACTCGGCGGCGGCACGCGTGGTGAGTCCGTCGAACGGATCGGCGAGAATGAGCAACTGCGGATCGAATACGAGCGCTCGGCACAGTGCCGTCCGCCGCCGCTGCTCTTCGTTCGCCTCCGCCGGCCGAGCGTCCGCCACGTCCGCAATGCGGAGCAGCGCCAGGATCACCTGGAGCCGGCCCTGGATCTCCCGGTCCGTCATGTTGCTGCCGTATCGCAGCGGCAGGGCAACGTTGTCACGGAGGGAGAGGTTCTGCAAGAGCGCGTCGCCGGCCGGCAGGTAACCCACGCGTCTCCGAAATGCCAGAGCCGCACGCGGGCTCAGGCTTCCCACATCTTCGCCGTAGACCACCACCTGCCCGGTCGCCGGACGGCGCAGTGCGAGTGCGTAGTCCGGCATCGCATCCACGCCGCTTGCCTCCGCTCCGACGATGGAGACGGCACGATGGGGGAGGACCGCGAGGCTCACTTGCGTCCCGCGTCCCGGAAGGACGACGTCCCGAAACTCCAGCAGTGGCTCCCTCACGTGAGCAGCACCACGAACAAACCGGAACACACGAAGATCGTGACGATGGTGCCGACCGCGGCCTGGCTCGATGCGATCGGCACCTCGGTGGACACGCCGCGAATCCGCAGACCGTGGAAGCACGGGAGGAGCCCGACGATCAGGCCGAACACCAGCCCCTTGACGGCCGTGATCCAGACGTCCCGAAACGTCAGCGACGCCAGCACGATCTCGAAATAGCGCGCACTCGTCATCCCAGCCGATCCGGCGGCCACCAGTCCGGCGAAGATCGCCACGAGATCGAACAGGATGATCAAGCCGAAGAGTGAGAGCATGACGGCGCCCAGCCGCGGCAAGACGTGGTAATGCACGGGGTCGATGCCCATGGCGCGCAGGGCGTTCACCTCGCCCATCACCTTGTTGGTGGCGAGTTCAGCCGCGATCGCCGTGCCGGACCGCCCCGCCACGGCGAGTGCCGTGACCAACGGGCCCAACTCGCGGACGATCACCACGACCATCAGTCGGCCGATCAGCTCGGACGCCCCAAGCCGGCCCAACTCACGCGTGGCCTGCGAGATGACGAGGAAGCTCAAGATGGCGGCGAGCAGGACCACCAGGACGATGGCCTGAAGGGCCGTGAACCACACCTGTTGGAGCAGCACGCGGGACGCCACGCGGCGGCCGGCCCGCGTGATGCCCGGAATGGCCGTCAGGGCCTCAAAGAAGAAGCGCGCCAGGGCGCCCACAAGGGCGACCCGGCGCACAGCTCCTCTGCCCAGGTGCGTGACGGCGCCGGTCACACGGCTACGTCACTCGCCTGATTGCAGCTGTTGGAGTGCCTCACTGGCCTCCGTGTACTGCGGGAAGTCCCTCGTGACGTTGCGGAACAGCTCGATCGCGCGGTCCGTATCTCCCCGGTCCTGCGCCAGCAGGGCCTTCGTGTACATGCGGACGGCCTCGTGCGGGATATCCTCCGCACGGTCCTTTCGCTCCTGCATCGCCTGCTTCTCGAGCGCCGGCAGACTCAGCTCGTCCGTGATACCCTCGGCGAGGTCGACCACGAGCGAGAACATCTTCTCCCGTTCGCCCCGGACGCTGTAGGCCTTCACGAGCTCGGAGGTCTCGACGTTCACGATCCGCGTATCGAGCCGCATCTCGCCGTAGAAATCGATGAATCCACCGACCACCATGTACTTGGCCCCCACGAGCTTACCGATGCGGGCAGCGGTGCCGTCCTCGACGCGTCCGGACGCTCCGAGATCCTGCTCCCCCAGCAATTCGTTGAGGCGGTCGCGATCGACGACCCGCAGCTGGGAGTTCTGGGCAAACTCCGTAATGAGCATCTGCTGCAATCCGACCGTCAACGCCTCGAAGTCTTCGGCTTCCTGTCCAAATGACCCGCCGTCTCGGAAGGTCCAGACCGCAACCCCCGGCCGCGAGTCCTGCGCGCCAACGAGAGCCGGCAACATCAGGAGGGCCAGCCCTGCCATCAATGAACGCCTACGCATACGCATCCTCCGTCAGAGGCACAGTTGCATTCCCTCGGCCGCGGCGATCACCTCGAACGAGTGCCCGGATCGATCGGCGTGCGCCTGCGCCGCCCGAACCGCCTCGTCGACTTCCGCGTCCGTCCGTTCCGGACGGTGGTGGAACAACATCAACCGCTTGACCCTTGCCTCCGCCGCCAGGGCCACGGCCTCGTCGTAGGACGAGTGGCCCCATCCGAGATGCTGTCCAATGTCCCCCGGACCGTACATCGCGTCGTGGACCAGCAGGTCCACGCCCGCTACAAAGTCGATGAGCTTCGACCGCCATTCGGTCTCCAAGTCGTACTCGCCACCGGGGCCGAGCTCGTTGTCGGTGATGTAGGCGAGCCTGCCGCCCCCACCGATCGGCTCCAATCGATACCCCAGGGTCGTCCCGGGGTGCCGCAAGCGAAACGCCTCCACCGAGAAGCCGTCGACCTCGAACCCACCCGGGCCAATGTGTTGGACGGACAGCTCCGCCGGCATCTTGTCGAGCGGCACCGGGAACACGACGGGGTTCATCTGATCCCGCAGGATCCGCTCGAGGTCGACGTCACTCTGCTTTGCCCCCCAGACGCGGAGCGCATTGCCCGGAACGAACATCGGCGCGAAGAACGGGAACCCCTGGATGTGATCCCAGTGCGTGTGGGTCAGCAACAGATCCACCTGCACCGGGTTTCCACCAGCCAGGAGCGCGTTCCCCAACGGCCGAATGCCGCTGCCGGCGTCGAGAATCACGGCCCGGTCCTCGCTGCCATCGGCTTGGACTTGGATGCAAGACGTGTTCCCGCCGTACCGGACGGTACCGTCGCCCGGCGTCGGGATCGAGCCCCGCGCGCCCCACACTGTGGCCGTGTAGCTCACGGCAAAGGCTTCCTTACCATTGCGCCCAAACTACGGCCCGGGACCAGCTTAGGGCAAGGTGGGACGTCACACCGTGGGTGTGACGCGGATCACACCAGTCCGGCCAACTTCTCCAGACCGGGCCGGTTCGCGAGCTCGATCCGGTTCCGACTGACTGTGATCAGGCCCTGCTCCTGCAATTCTCGCAGTGTGCGAGACACCGTCTCCCGGCTGGATCCGACCATCTGGGCCAAGGTGTGGTGGGTGGCCGTGCGCGGGATCCCCTCACCGCCGTGCTCGTCGGCAAGCTGGAGCAGGAGGCGGGCGACCCGCCCGTTGACGTCGAGGAGCACGAGCCCCCCGATCTTGTCATCGGCGAATCGCAGGCGGCGGGAGAGCTCTTGGAGCAGTCCCAGGGCGATTCGGGGCGAGGCTTCCAGGCACTGTTGGAAGTCCACCCGGCGCAACACCAGCATGTCGCTCGCGGTCGTGGCGATGACGTTGGCCGACCGGGGCCGGTCGTCGATAAGCGCCATCTCGCCGAAGAAGTCCCCGTCCTTCAGGATCGACAGGATCACCTCCCGGCCATCCTCGCCGACCAAGACCACCTTGACCTGGCCCTTGAGCACGATGAACAGCGTATCCCCAGGGTCGTCGGCGAAGAGCACCATGCTGTTCTTGGGGTAGTGGCGCTCCCGCACGACACCGGCCAAACGGGTGAGCTCGGGTCCGCCAAGATGCGAAAACAGGGGGATGGCGCCCAAGCGCTCGGCCACGAGCTCGGCGCTGCTGGGCTTCGACGGAGCCGGCATGGCGCAAGGTTACCCTTGGGGGGGAAGGCTGTCAATCGAGGAAGACCGCCCAGGGTTGCTGCTCGGTCGAGGATGGAGGTATATTGATTGTCTGGTTTGGTTTAGCCATCGACATGTAGACGGTTTTGCATCTGGAGACTGCAGTGAAGCCCGGGATCCATCCCACTTACCAACTCGCCGTCGTGCAGTGCGCATGCGGGAACACGTTCGAGACGCGGTCGACCCAGGAGTCGATCCATGTCGAGATCTGCGCCCGCTGCCATCCGTTCTTCACCGGGAAGCAGAAACTGGTGGACACGGCGGGCCGCGTTGAGCGGTTCCGTCAACGCTACGCCACGACCGAGAAGCCGTCGGGAGCGTAGGCGGTCATGAAAGCGCGGCTCGCGGCCGCGCTTGCTCGCGCCGAAGAGGTCGAGCGCGAGCTGGCTGATCCTTCCACCGCCGCCGATCCTGCCAAACTGAAGGCGCTGGGACGCGAACACGCCCGCCTGGACCGTATCCGGCGGGTGGCATCCGAGTATGCCAAGGTCCAACAAGAGGCGACGGATGCCCGAGACCTGCTCGATGATCCCGATCCCCAGATGGTGGAGCTCGCCCGCGCCGATCTGAACCGGCTGGAGCCGCGGGAGGATCAGCTGAAGGGCCAACTGCAGGATCTGCTGATGCCGCGCGATCCGCTCGATGATCGCGATACCATCGTCGAGATCCGCGCCGGGACGGGTGGGGATGAAGCGGCGCTATTCGCGGCAGATCTCCTCCGGATGTACACCCGTTACGCGGAGCGCCTGGGCTGGAAGATCGAGATGGTCGCTCTGAACGAAGGCAATGTGGGGGGCGTGCGCGAGGCCATCTTCAAGGCTCGCGGTGCGGAGGCGTTCGGCCGCATGCGTAGTGAGTCGGGTGTGCACCGCGTGCAACGGGTGCCGGTGACCGAGACCCAGGGTCGCATCCACACATCGGCGGCAACGGTCGCCGTGCTGCCGGAAGCGGAAGAGGTCGACGTCAGGATCGAGGAAAAGGACCTCAAGATCGACGTGTTCCGATCGTCGGGTCCCGGTGGGCAGAGCGTCAACACCACCGACTCCGCGGTCAGGATCACGCACGTCCCGACGGGATTGGTCGTCCAGTGCCAAGACCAGAAGTCCCAGCTTCAGAACAAGATCCGGGCCCTCGAGGTGCTGCGGGCACGGCTGTTGGACCGGATGCTGGCCGAGCAGGAGGCGAAACGCTCGCACGAGCGGCGCGCCATGGTGGGAACGGGCGATCGATCCGCCAAGATCCGCACGTACAACTTTCCGCAGAACCGGGTGACGGATCACCGCATCAACCTGACCCTGCACCGACTCGAGGAGATCCTCGACGGCGATCTCGACGAGGTCGTGGGGGCCCTTCGGTCGGCCCGACAGGCGGAGCACGGCGATGCGTGAGGCCGCGGCAGCCCCCACGGCAGCGGCGGTGCTCCAGGATGCCGTGGCCGAACTGCGGACGGCGGGCATCGCCGCACCTCAACGGACAGCCAGAGAGCTCCTCGGTGCGGTCCTCAGTCAGGAGCCGGGACTCGCATGGCTTGGTCGTCATCAGGAGATCGCCGCGGCAGACGCGGCGGCGTTCCAGGCCGGCGTGGCACGCGTGTGTGCGGGAGAGCCGTTGGCGTATGTCCTCGGCTCGCAGGCATTCCGGTCGCTGCACCTCGCCGTCGATCGGCGGGTGCTCATCCCGCGGCCCGAAACCGAGGGTCTCGTGGAGCTCGTCTTCGCGTGGGCGCGAGCGCGCTGGGGTGCCGGCCCATGGGGCACGGTTGCCGATGTGGGCACCGGCAGTGGGTGCATTGCCCTCAGCTTGGCGACCGAAGGTGCCTTCGCCGCCGTCGTGGGGACGGATGTCTCGGCAGACGCCTTGGCGGTGGCGCGGGCGAATGCTGCAGGGGTTCCCGCAGGAGCGACGCGCGTGGAATGGCGGAGTGGGGACCTCCTCAATCCGCTGGCCGGAGCCCAATTCGACATCATCGTGTCCAACCCACCGTATGTTTCGGAGACGGAATGGGCAGGTTTGGAGCC
>JBDHJO010000158.1:0-6666 GCA_039586875.1 Gemmatimonadota bacterium
GTCACCACTCCAGCGCGGCCACAACGAGGTTGCGAGGTCAGTGGTTCGTAAGCCATCCAGCCCATGCCGGCCGAGCGGTGAACTTCGGAACGTCGGCCACAAGCCGCCGCACCCACCCGTCCTCTACCATTGCCGATACCGTGGAATGTCCGGAGAACGCAACCTCGGGCGCCGTTTTGTCACGGCTAGCCGGGAAGGTGGCGGGCTCGGCGTGCGCGGTGCACATTGGGCCAAACCCTCGAGGTGAGCCCAATGAAGACGGACCGTTATAGAAACATCGTTCTCACCGTGATTGCGTTCCTGCTTGTGTGGATCGTGATGGACCTTTCAACGCTTCGCCAGCGCGCTGACCTGTATTACGCCAGGGTCCTTCGCGAACAGAGTCTCGTCGTTCCCGTCAGAGTCATCAACCTGCCACAGGTCGTGCCGGTGAACGTGGTCGGAACAGGTGATACGAGCCTCTATTCCCAGGCAATGACGTTCAACGCTATCCCGGTTCGTTTGGTCAATCCGTAGGGCGAAGGGGCCATTCACGCACGGAGAACGCAAGCTCGGGTGCCGTTGTGTCCCGGCTAGCCGCGAGCTGGCGGCTTCGGCTTCTCGGGTGGCGGCTTCCGGCCGAGAATTGACGCGCGCTTGACGGGAACCTGATCAGTTGACTGCGAACCTCATCAGGAAGCCGACATGCGAGTACTTCGCCGTCCCATCGCGTGCATCGTGCTGGCCCAGTACCTCGTCGCGTGCTACACGATGCCCGTGGAGCCCAAGACCACAGTGGCGGGCAAGGAGACGATCCGCGTCACGGTCACGTCGGCAGCGGACACCGTCGTTTGGCAGGTAGGGCGCCCGTGGATACGCAACGATACGCTCGGCGGTGCCGCAGCGGCGTGCCGGCAGGGGTGCGAGTCAGCAGGTGCGCGTTGGCCGGTTCCGGTGTCTGAAGTGGTCGACGTCCAGTCCGTGCACGACCACAGCGGGAAGGTCGTGGCGGCGGTCTTTCTGGCGGCCCTCGTCGCGGGCATCCTCGCAATGGGCGACGCGATGGCCGACTTGGGACGATGAACGTGGGCTGACACGCTGACAGGATGTGTGACAACACCCGCCGACGCTGGCGTGTGCCCCGTCCCCGGCGGCGCTTGGGCAAAACCTCCAACGGGGAACAGGGCGCTCCGCGTGGGATTGGCGGGAACGGTGTTCGCTGTGGAGATTCAGGGACACTCCGGAGGTCCGCCATGGCGAAGCCGTTCACCATCTGTCTGACATTCGTGACCTGCCTGGCAAACGCGGGGTGCAGCGATGCGCTGACACCCGAGGCTGTGATGGGAACGTGGGAGCTGGTGTCCATCAACGGCGCAACTGTGCCCGGGACGGTCGTCGTCGGGGGGGAGACCCTGTATATCGAGTATGACCGCTTCGTGATGCTGACGATCACAGGGGTGAGTGACAACGGCAGTTCGACCGGGACCTGCCGCCAGGAGTACTCGTCGTTCGATGTGACGGCGACGCTGACCGCGTGTGCCTACAGCTTCGATCGACCATCCGAGATACTGGCCATCAACCTCAACGGTTCGCTCGAGCTGCGGTGGGCGCTCGACGGCGATGAAGCGGTCCTCGAGGCATTTGGGCCGGTTGGGAGCCTGGCCCCGGCCGACGACGAGATCGTCTATCGGAAGACGTGAGGGCGGCACCCACCATCCAGCGCGCCGTCGATCGCATCCTGCCACCGTAAGCGATACGCCCCGCGCCCGTGAAGGCGGCCGATGGTCCTTCGGCTGCTCCTGTCCACGTAGTGAACGGAGGAGCCGACCACTCATCACCGTCGCGCGAGGTCGATGCCGCCCCCGATCAGTGCGCCGAAGCCACCCACCACGAGTATCCCGAAGCCGGCGCCATAGCCGGCCGCCGCGAGTTGCTCGCTGGCCGATGGTGCGGGACAGTCGCCCCACATGCACCAGTGCGACAAGGCAGCGCCGCCGACAGCCCCGCCGATCGCACCCAACGTGGCCCCGACCGCGAAGCCTGTCAGCGCCGCGCTTCTCCGCCGCGGTGCCCGGCGCTGCACCCGCGTGATGTCGGGCAGTGCGAGGTGTACTTCGGGTGCGACGCAGCGTCGCCCCTTGGAGCATCGCGGCCTGCCACCGAGGCTATCGGCGGTGATCCACATGCCGCTGAGTTCATGGAGCCGTCCGTCGGCAGTCCGGATGCGGGCCTCGCCGGCATACCAATGCTTGGTCGGTTGCGGCTCGATCGTCTGCGTCGTCCAGCCCCCGCCCGTCGTGCAGCCGAACATGCAAGTGGCGGTCAGCGTCAGGAGGGAGAGTCGGTGGGCTTGCATGGCAGCGCTCCGGTGGAAGTCGCCCGACCAATGCGCTCGCTACGTCAAGCAGCCGTCAAGCACGGTGTGGAGGCCGTGCATCGGCCGCGCGCCGGGTACCGATGTGGCGCTCGCGGCGCTCGGCGTGAAGATTTGGAGTGAAGCCAATCTTCGTGACGGATCCGGATCAGAGGTGCGCCCGTGCCTGAGTTCACCATCGTCGTGTATGCGGAACCGCTCGACGCTCTCGCGAACCTCGATGCCCCCGCCCGTTCGGGGAGTTATCAGACCATGGCGTTTTCGGGCATGCGGGTAGGTGCCGGCGTGTGCGAGGACGAGTCAGAGACGTGCCAGGCCGTCCGCCTGTACCACACATCGGACGACGAGTACGTGGTCACATTCGACCGATTCGTGCCCAGCGATGCGGGGCTCGCCGCATACGAATTCGTTGACGACGCCGCCGAGTTCGCTCGGACGTTCCCGACACTCCACGAGGTCGAAGTGTGGCTCCGCGAGGAGATGGGTGCGTCGGTCGACCTCGTGGCCTCCGTCATCAAGGGCGCGCACTGGGTCATGAAGAACCCGTAGGGCAGGCGCCGACGACATCCGGGTTGGGGAGTCGCATGTACAGACCGGGAAGACGCGAAGCATGGCTCGCTGTCGTGACGGTGATCGTGCTTGCGATACTCATCGCCACGGGCAATCTCTAGCGGCCCCTCGACCGCGCGTCCGACACCTTCGCTGCTCCCGACCAACCCGGTACGAATCAGACCAACACCGACAAGCACCACCGTGGATTCGGCACTGCAGGTGCCTGGAAGCCTCGCCAGGGAGGAGATACGGGGTCACGAGTGACGAGGTTGATGCCCTCGTGGCGTACAGGGAGGCCATGACCGACCAATAGCCGCCATCAAGGATCAGCCGCACGGAAGCCCCGGCGCGCTTCGCGCCGGGGCTTCATCGTCGTTGTCCGTCTTCCGAGCTAGCCGTTGGGTCGAGCGAGTGGATTCCCCGTGGCCTTCACCAACTCCGCCTCGATCTGCTCGAAGATCGGCCCGGACCAATCGTCCCGCGCTGTGACGTTCACCGACACCTTCTTCTTTGTGAACACTCGGATCGCGATCGCGTCCGGCCCCGTCTGCTGCACGAGGACGCGTACCAATTCTCCCCAACTCGTCCACCCACCGCTCTTCTTGCAGATCACGTACGACGTCTGCGGATCCGCGTCGACGATCTCCTCGATCTGCATCTGCGCGCCCACGCACGCGTTCCGCGCCGCCTCCATCCCTTCGACCAGCGTTGCCGTGTACTGGCGCTCCACACCCACGTCGATCGGTTCCTCCTTGAGGCTCCCTGCCGAGGCGCACGCCTGCAGGGCCAGCGCCGCTACCACCACACCAGTCCATCGAGACATCGTCACCTCCCGTACCATGCCGGTGCCTCCAAGTTGCGCTGTGCCGCGTTCGGGGCAAGTGGGCAAACGGTTCCGGCCGGCCATCGTTGAAATGCGTCACCTACCCGTGTACCGTTCGGGACTCCGTCCGTGCCGTGTTCCCTCCTGAACGACAGGTGCAGGATGTCGAAGATCCGCATTGCCGCAATCGCGGGAATCGTCCTGATCGTCGCAATCCAATTGGTGCCGGTCGACCGGTCGAACCCGCCCGTTGGGGGTGAGGTGCAGGCCCCGGAGGAGGTGATGACGGTCCTTCGGGAATCGTGCTACGACTGCCATTCACATGAGACGAGGTGGCCGTGGTACGCCTACGTTGCCCCCGTGTCCTGGCTGGTGACGGAAGATGTCGAGCACGGCCGGGAGCACGTGAACTTCTCGACCTGGTCTGCCTACGATGCGGAAGAGCAGGCCGAGCACATGGAAGAGATCTGGGAAGAGGTCGAGGAAGGGAAGATGCCGCTCAAGAAGTACGTTGTCCTGCAACGCTCCGCCCGCCTCGACGACGCGGACATGGACGTGCTGCGCACGTGGACGGCTTCCGCCGCAGCGTCGCGCGCGGACCGAGGACCGTCGGACGCTGCCTCAGAGCAAGATGATGGACACGGTGACCACGAGCACTGAGCGCCGGGCATGTCCGCCCGGCTCACATGGACCACAGAGGTCGGGGGAACGGTACGAATGACGCGAACGAGCAGTGGGCTACGGGTGATCGGCACGTTCGTGTGCGCAGCGGCCTTCAACGCAGGCGCCGGCCAGATGCTCCGAGCGCAGTCGCTTGTCGATGTCTTTGCCGACGTCAGTGACGCGGTGGTCGTGGTGCAGACATCCCAGACGGAGTACCGGGCCGGGTCGCTGCAGTCGCCGACCAGCGTCGGCGGTTTGGGGTCCGGTGTGCTCATCTCGCCCACCGAGGTGATGACGGCGGCGCACGTTGTCCAGGCCGTTGACACGCTGGAGGTCATCCTGCCGTCGGGTGAGCGGATACCCGGCCGGGTGGTTTCGAGCCGCGCGACCCAGGACGTGGCGCTAATCGCGCTGTCCCGACCGGTGAGCGGTGTTGCGCCGGCACGGCTCGGGGATTCGGACTCGGTGCAGGTCGGTGAGATCGTCTTCGTCGTGGGCGCCCCGTTCGGTGTGACCCACACGCTGACCGTGGGCCACGTCAGTGCGAGGCGGTTGGGGCCCGGCATGTTCGGGGGCCTGGGCACTGTTGAGCTCCTGCAGACGGATGCGGCCATCAATCACGGGAATTCCGGTGGCCCGATGTTCAATCTGCGGGGGGAAGTGGTGGGCATCGTCAGCTACATCGTGACCCAGACAGGGGGATTCGACGGTCTCGGCTTCGCCGTGACCTCGAATACGGCGCGGGAGGTCCTGCTCGAGGAACCGCATTTCTGGACGGGGCTGGACGGACTGCCGACCACAGGACTGCTGGGGCACCTGCTCAACGTGCCACCTTCGGTTGGGGGCGTTCTGGTGCAGCGGGTCGCGCACGGGTCGATCGCGTCGGACGTCGGACTCCGCCCCGGGACCATCCCGGCCCAGATCGCCGGTGAGGAGATCAAGCTTGGCGGGGACATCCTCGTGGCGGTGCAGGGCATCCCTCTGGGGGCGGAGTTCGAAAACGTGCCACAGATCCGTGAGACGATCGGAAGGCTGCCGCCCGGGGCGGAGGTTCGAATGACCGTGCTGCGCGGTGGCGAACGAGTTGATCTGGCAGCGCCAAAACGCATGCGGTAGAGCCACTTACGTAACCACAAATGAAGCTTAGCATGAGGTTGCGCGGCGTGTCCCTTTGGTGTCGCGGTCACCGGGCAATCTTGCGTCTGGAACAAAAACCGAAGCTGCCCCCATGGCGAAGGGTGGTCAGGACTGGCCGGGCGGGGAGGCCAGACCGATGGCGATCAGCGCCACGGCGGCGTCACCCCTGCGGCGTGCGGAGATCGGCTGAAGCCGGCGGTGTGATCGGGTTGGGGTTGACGCCGAATGTGGTCGATGGGTTCTTCCGTATTCTACGTTGGTCCGTGCACTTCGAGGGACATGATGATCGGTCGTCTACTGCTGTTGGGCGCGCTCCTGCTGGCAAGTGCCGCTACCCCCGCCACAGCGCAGGTGGAGGCGGGGGTTCACGGATCCCTGAACCCGAGCCTGGTCTCCGGTGAGGCTACTCTCGGCATCGGTGGTCGGGCCGGGGGGTATCTGTTCACGACCGGTGAGGTCGACTGGAAGGTCGAAGGGGTGTTCGACTACTTCTTCGCGGGTTGTCCCGGCTTCAGCTGCTGGGCGTGGTGGGGAGGGGTGAATCTCCTAGCGACGCGGAAGCTCGGCGAGCCGATCCTCGGGTACGGAGGCTTTGGCGCTGCATATCAGCGCGTGCGGTTGGTGTCATCGGACGGTGGTGACGTGAACGCCACCAGCGATCACGCCGGTGTGAGCCTCGTGATCGGTGCACAGCTTCCGCCCGTGCGCGTCGTGCGACCGTTCGTCGAGGCTCGATTCGGGATCTTTGACGGCATCGAGAATCAACTGGTCTTCTCCCTTGGCTTCCTGTTCGGCAGGGGCGCGGTCGAAGAGGGTTTTTAGCGGTCTACTGCAGCAGCCGGGCGAGCGGTACCTCGCCCGCCCGACGGATGGCAAACCGCCGGTCATCGGCGGTGGTGCCGACGCGCATCTCCCCCTCGATCGCGTATTGCACGCGGCCCCGATCCAGCAGGGCGCGGGCGGCAGCACCCACGGCGTTCCATCCGAAATCGAGACGCAGGGTGAGGGATGTATCCGCGCTGGCGGGCAGGAGCCACGGTGCCTGTCGGGTGATCGATCCGAAGCGGGTGCCTTCCAGGTCGACGGTGGCCGTAAACTCCTTTCCTGCAATGCGATACGGGTTCGGGTTGTGGATCGC
>JBDHJO010000017.1:0-27682 GCA_039586875.1 Gemmatimonadota bacterium
GACGAACACCAGCGCGCTCCCGAGATCGGGCTGCAAGCCGGTCAACACGAACGGAATCGCCACAATGGCGACACTGGGTAGGAGCTGCGTCAGGGTGAACGGGGTTTCCCGGGTCCCGCCGAGATGCCGGGCGAGCATGAGAATGGTCGCGATCTTCGCAAGCTCAGCCGGCTGGCCGAGACGCACGCCGCCGATCGCGAGCCAGGACTTGCTTCCGGCGGCCGTTCCCGCTCCCGTCCCGAAGATGAGCGTAAGCCCGAGCAGGATGACCGCTCCCCAGTAGGCCGCCGGCGTGAGCCATTCCAGAATGCGCGGCGATACCCGCGCGGTCAGCGCAGCAGCGATCACGCCCAGCCCAAGCCACACCGATTGCCGTTTCCAAATCTCCGCCGCCGCTGACGGCACGTCCGTTTGGCCGGCCGAATACAGCGTGAGGAGCCCCCCTGCCAGAAGCAGGACGACCGTACCGAAGAAGATGCTATCGAAACCGCGGTGTGCCACGCGTCGAGTCCGGTTCGATACCCTGAAGGAGCACTGAGTCCGGGAGAATCGAGAGGGGAGCGGGAGCGGAGTCCCGGGGCAGTTGAATGCGGTATGCCGCCGCATCCGCCGCGCCGGCCTCGTCCCGCAGCAGATAGCGCGCCATGATCTGCGTGACGAGCGGAGCTACGGACGAACCGTGCTCGGCGAATTCAACGATCGCCCCGACGACGATCTGCGGATCGTCGGCCGGCGCGAAGCCCACGAACCACCCGTGATCTTCTCCCTGTGCGTTCTGAGCCGTTCCCGTCTTTCCAGCGATCTGCAGGTCGGCGATCCGCGCACCCGCGGCCGTGCCTTCATCGACCACCGCGATGAGGGCACGCCGGAGATCGTCGAGATCCGACGAAGACAGGCCGAGCGACTCCCGTTCGAGCTGCTCCCCCTCGACGAGATGCGGTGTCGGCGCGGTCCCGTTCGGACTCGCCAGCATCGCGTAGTGCCGCACCATGTTCAGGAGAGTCTGGGTGTTCTCGCCCTGCCCGATAGCGAGATTGAGGGTCACGGCGTTGGTCCACCCACGCGCGCCGTAGCGGCGATTGTAGTACTCGGTGGAAGCGGGGAATACCGGGGTCTTCTCCTCCGGAAGATCCACCCCGGTGGGCGCCGCAAACCCCATCGAGACCGCGTCTTTCAGAAGGGAGTCGAGCCCGATCTTGAGGCCCAGTTGGTAGAAATACACGTCACACGAGTATTGAATCGCCTCGCGGAGCGAAAGATCCCCGTGCCCGTCCACGGCCCAGCAGCGGAAATACCGCGTGTAGTACTGCAGCCCCCCGGCTTGAACGGTGAGGCCGGTGCGTACCGGGCCTGAATCGCGCGATTGAAGAGGGGGAAGTCCCCTCGGTCGACGAGCTGCGCCCAGGCGACGGGATCGATGCCTCCGATGAAGGCATTGGGGTCGAAGCTCGGTGCCGAGTAGAGCGCCAGGATCTCACCGGTTGCCGGCTGCATCGCAACCACCGCCCCGCGCATCCCAACGGGGAAGACGGAGTCGACGAACTCCTGGAGACGCACGTCGAGCGTGGTGCGGATGGTCTCGCCGGGCTCCGGTGCGAGCCGCTCCTCGATGCCTTCTGCTCGCACGGTGCGACCTAAGGCATCGACCTCCGTGAAGTGCACCCCATCGCGTCCCCGGAGCCGATCGTCGTAGTACTGCTCGACCCCTGCCCTCCCGAGCAACGTGGCCGGTCGCACACCGCGATAGCGATCGGATGCCAACTCACGTTCATTGATCTCCCCGACGTACCCGAGGACGTGCGCGACGGCCTGGCCAAAGGGGTAGCGGCGTCGCGGTGTGCTCTGGATCACCAACCCGGGGTTCCATGGTCGGCGCTCTTCCAGCGCGGAGATCATCTCGAAGGGCGCATCACGAATGACGACGACCGGCTCGGAGGGTGCGCGTCCATATCGGGCAAGGACGTCACGGTGCCGAGCCGAGTCGAGTTGGAGAATGGGTTGCAGGGCCGCGAGCGTCCGGGTGAGATCGTCCTCCGACGGGGCATTCAGCGCCACGGCGTACCCGGGCACGTTCTCCGCGATCACGACGCCGGAGCGGTCGACGACGAGTCCGCGCGGCGCGGGCAGGGCCACCGCCCGGAGCCGGTTGCTCTCCGAAAGCACCTGATACCGCTCAGACCGGAGCACTTGAACGCGGAAGAATGCGATGGCGAGCACGCCGATCATCAGGACCACGACCGCATGGGCGCGAGTTGACCGGCGCGATATCTCGTGTTGGCTTCGGGGGTTCACGAGCGGATCCTCACATCCAACCACCGTCGGAACACGAGGATGGCTACGGCACCCACGACCGCCGTGGTGAGGGCCTTGAGCGGAGACCAGACCGCGAGTTGCCACAGCAGCGTGCGCTCGACCATATGGCCCCCGGTAACGAGGACGAGCACGTCACGAAGCCACGTTCCTGCGAAGAAGAACCCTGCGCTCACCGGCAGGCTCTCCGCGAAGAACACTGCCTTGCCCCACGCTGCCAGATACGCAACAACGGTGTGGGCGAGGATGCCCGCGCCAAACGCGACGGGCGTGAGTGCATCCGCTACCAGACCCACCGCACACCCCGCAATCGCCGCATTCCCAGGCCGTGCCTGGATCGCGTAGACCAGGAGCGCGAGGAGGAGGAGGTCCGGGGCCACACGCAGATCCCCGAGGAACGGGCGCAGGACGAAGTGCAGCACCACGAGCAGCAGCAGCACCGCGACGAGCCGAAACCGGATACGGATCATCATGGCTGCGGCCCGGGCGTTCGGAACGCCGTCCCCACATCGACCGTCGGATCGGTCAGCACGATCACGTGCGAGACGGATGCGGGGTGGACGGCGGCGCGTACGAGGTACGTGCGCGACCATCCTTCCTCCTCCACACCGACCCCAACCACCGTGCCGATCGGCACTCCGCGAGGGTAGACACTGACCGGACTGCCAAGCCCAGACGTGTACACCTCCACGCCGATGGCCAGGCGCTCCTGAAACGGGACGCCGCGAAGCTCGAGCAGGGCCGTGTTCGGCTCGCTGGACGGACTCGGGGCAACGATGCCGAACACCGTGCCATCGGCCGTCATCGCGCTCACGCGGAAATCAGGATGGGTCCAGAGAAGCGCCGCTGCCTCGTCGCCGGTTGCGCTCTGCACGATCCCGTATAAGCCACTCGGCGCGACGATCGGATCACCGGGCTGCACGCCGTCATCCAGCCCCACCGACAACCTCGCCATGAGCCCCGCGGTCGGCAGCGCTTGCTGAAGCACCTCGGCAGGAACGTGGTGGACCGGTAACCGGGCCCGCAGGCCCAGCAACGCCCGGAGTCGCTCGTTCTCTTCGGTGAGCGCCTGCACCTCCTGCGCGCGCAACAGGACGGAGTCGCGGTCTTCCACCGTCGTGAGATACTCGATCCGCGATGCCCGAACGACCGCCGATTGTTCCTGCAGGTACAGGAAGGGTGCGAGGATCGAGCTGACGATGGCGTTGGAGATGGTCATCTGCACCGGCGCGGGCGCAAGGCGCGCCGCGAAGGCCAAGAGCAGACAGAGCAGGAAGGCGATCGTGTCGCGGCGTGACGAGAACGAATCCGGCGCGAGAGTCACGTCGCTATGTCGTCAGGACGGACCGATACCTCTCAGGATCCTCGAGGATGCGGCCCGTGCCACGGACCACGCATGACAGCGGGTCCTCGTCGACGCGCACGGGCAGTCCCGTCTCCTGCGAGAGTAGCACGTCCAGTCCGCGGATCAGCGATCCACCACCCGCCATCACGATCCCACGATCCACGATGTCACTTGCGAGCTCCGGCGGGGTGATCTCGAGTGCCCGCCGTACCGCGTCGATGATCTGCTGGATGGGTTCCTGCATCGCCTCACGCACTTCCGAGGAATGCACGCGCACCACCTTCGGGATGCCGGAGACGAGATCGCGCCCCTTGGCTTCGATCTCCTTCTCGTCCTGCATCGGCACCGCCGATCCGATCTGCATCTTGATCGCCTCGGCGGTCGGCTCCCCGATCAGCAGATTGTAGTTCTTCCGCATGAACTGGACGATCGCCTGATCCATCTCGTCGCCGCCCGTGCGAATCGACGTGTCGCTCACGATGCCGGACAACGCGATCACCGCGATCTCGGTCGTCCCACCACCGATGTCGATCGCCATATTGCCGGTCGGGGTCTCCACCGGCAGGCCCACACCGATGGCTGCCGCCATCGGCTCCGCAACCATGTACACCTCTTTCGCTCCCGCCGAGTGCGCACTGTCGCGGACTGCGCGCTTCTCCACTTCCGTGATCCCGCTGGGCACGCAGACGATCACCCGCGGCTTCACGCGAAACACGTGCTTCTGAATAATCGTGGAGAGGAAGTACCGCAGCATCTTCTCGGTCACGTCGAAGTCGGCAATGACACCGTCCTTCAACGGACGCACGGCCAAGATGTTTTCCGGCGTGCGCCCAAGCATGCGCTTCGCCTCGAGCCCGATACCTTTGACCTTGCCGGAAGCCTTCTCGACGGCGACGACCGACGGCTCGTTGAGCACGATCCCTTCGCCGCGCACGTAGATCAGGGTGTTGGATGTGCCAAGATCAACGGCGATCTCGTTCGCCGGCAGGATGTTACCGAGACGGAACATGCCCCAATTGATCGGCATTGCACTCTGACCTGGGAAATGCGGCACCTAACACACGGGCGCCCCCACCGCGGTGGAGGCGACCTAAGTTAACGGCAAGCCTAAGTCATGACAAGATCAAAACTTACCGTACCGGCCCACAGTGCTGCGGCCGCGCTACACCAGGGTCGTCGGATCCGTCAAATCCAGATTGAATGCTTCGGCGACCCCGGGATACACGACCTTGCCCCCGATGACGTTGAGCCCGAGGAATAGCGGACGATCGGTCCGACACGCCTCGCGCCAGCCGTGTTTCGCCAACCTCACCGCATAGGGCAACGTGGCGTTCGTCAACGCGAGGGTAGAGGTCCGCGGCACGCCGCCCGGCATGTTGGCCACACCGTAGTGCAACACGCCGTCGACGAAGTACGTCGGGTCCTCGTGGGTCGTCGGACGAATCGTCTCGACACAGCCACCCTGATCGACGGCCACGTCCACGACGACCGATCCGTCCTTCATTGTCTTGAGATCGTCCTTGCGCACCAGGTTCGGTGCCTTGGCGCCGGGGAGCAGCACCGCACCGACCAACAGATCCGCCATGGCGATCTGCTCGAGGATGTTGTGGCGATTCGAGTACACCAGGTCGACGTTGGCCGGCATGACGTCGGAGAGATAGCGCAATCGCTCGAGGGAGACATCGAGCACGATGACGTGGGCACCGAGTCCCGCAGCCATCTTGGCCGCGTTCGTCCCGACCACGCCCCCCCCGAGGATCACGACCTCCGCCGGCTGCACGCCCGGCACGCCGCCGAGGAGAATCCCACGGCCCCCGTGCGTCCGCTCGAGGTACTTCGCTCCCTCCTGGACGGCCATCCGACCCGCGACCTCACTCATCGGCGTCAGCAGCGGCAACTCCCCAGAAGCCAACTGCACGGTCTCGTACGCGATGGCGATGCACCCGGAGTCCATCACCGCCCGCGTGAGTTCCTCACTGGCGGCGAAGTGGAAGTATGTGAAGATGATCTGCCCGTCACGCATCCGCGGCCACTCGACCGCGATCGGCTCCTTCACCTTCACGATCATGTCGGCCTCGGCCCACACATCCTTTACGTTCTTGACGATCGTGGCACCCACAGCCTCGTACGCGTCGTCCGTGAATCCACTGCCGTCCCCTGCCCCGCCCTCGACCAGTACGGTATGACCGTTGGCCCGGAGAGCTTCAGCGCCGGCCGGAACCAGAGCGACCCGGTTCTCGGCGGTTTTGATCTCCTTCGGGACACCGATGATCATCACAACCTCGTCACGAAATGGTTGACCAGTTAGTTCGGTCCGAGCCAGACCGTGGTCTGGCGATCCGGATCGAAGAACTCCGCTGCCACTGCGCCTACGTCGCTGACGGTCACCGCGTCGATCTCGCCCAGCACCGCATCGATCGTGCGGTAGGGCTCCCGATACATCTCGAACGCGGCCAACCGGTACATCCGGGCCGTCGGACTCTCCAGTGAGAGCGTGACCTGCCCCTTCAGTTGCTGCTTCGCGTCTGCGAGTTGATCTGCCGCCAATCCCTCGCGGTGGACGGTGTGCAACTCCTCCGCAATGACATCCGCGGCCTGCTGCGCGGTCGATGGATGCGTACCCACGTACACCCCGGATACGCCCGATCGTTGGTAGAAGGATTGGTGCGTGTATACCGAATACGCCAGTCCTAACTCCTCGCGAACCCGCTGAAACAATCGGCTCGACATGCCGCCGCCAAGCACGGCATTCAGCAGCAACACGGGGTATCGCCGTGGGTCGCCGTGGGGGATCGTATCCGTGCCCATCACGATGTGGGTCTGGGCCGAATCCCGCTCGACGCGCTTGGTGCATCGCTGCGCGGCCGGTGCCGGGGAGACCTCCTGTGGATCGGGGCCCGAGTCGCAGGTGAACCACCCGCCCTTGGCCAGCAACTTGAGAAGGATCTCGTGATCGATGCTGCCGGTCGCCGTGATCACGACGTGCTTGGGATGGTACGCCCGGCCGTGGAGGCCGCGCAGGTCACCGGCACTCAGCGCGCCAACCGTGTCCTGCGTTCCCAAGATGGAAAAGCCGTAGGGGTGATCCGGCCAGAGCGTCTGCGAGTGCAGCTCGAACACGAGGTCGTCCGGCGTGTCCTGCACTGTTGCGATCTCTTCCAGGACGACCTTGCGCTCGAGTTCCAGGTCGTCCGGCCTGAGCGTGGGGTGGCGAACGAGATCGGTCAGGACGTCCAAGGCGCGGGGCAGATCTTCATCCAGCACCCGCGCCTGGTAGGAGGTGTATTCGCGCGCCGTGAAGGCGTCGAGCGCGCCGCCGCGCACCTCGAGCTCGAGCGCGATGTCACGAGCCGAGCGGCGCGCCGTCCCCTTGAACACCATGTGCTCGAGCAGATGCGACACGCCCATTTGTGGCGCGAACTCGTGCGCGGAGGACGCCCGAACCCAGATGCCGACGGCAACCGAGCGAATCCCGGGCAACACTTCGGAGACGACCGTTACGCCGTTGTCGCCCTCGCTCCGGTACAAGCGCTCGTCGAGCCGGACCGTGCGCATGGAACGCCTTCGGTCAGGCGTTCTGTGGCGCCGGTTTGTCCAGCAGGGCCTTGCGCGACAGTCGCATCTTCCCGCGATCGTCGATCTCGAGAAGCTTGACGCGCACCCGGTCACCCTTCTTCACGACGTCCTCCGTCTTGACCGTCCGCTCGTGCTGCAGCTCCGAGATGTGCAGGAGCCCTTCCTTGCCAGGAAGGATCTCGACGAACGCCCCGAACGCCGTCGTACTTTTGACGACGCCTTCGTAGACAGCGCCGACCTCGGGCTCCTGGACGATGCCTTCGATCATCTGCCGCGCACGCTCCCCGGCATCGCCGTCGACGGATGACACCGTCACCAAGCCGGAGTCGTCCACATTGACCTCGGCACCGGTCTCTTCCTGAATCCCGCGGATGATCTTCCCCTTGGGTCCGATGATGTCGCCGATTCGCTCGGGGTTGATCTGGATCGTGATGATCCGCGGGGCGTACTTCGACAGCTGTGACCGGGGCTCGGCGAGCACCTGTCCCATGACGTCGAGGATGTGAAGCCGGGCGTCCCGTGCCTGCTCCAGCGCTTGTTTGATGGTCTCGAGATCCAATCCTTGGATCTTGATGTCCATCTGAATGGCCGTGATGCCCTCGCGGGTACCGGCCACCTTGAAGTCCATGTCCCCGAGGTGATCCTCGGTCCCGAGGATGTCGGTCAGGACAGCCACCCGGTCACCCTCCTTGATCAACCCCATGGCGACTCCGGCGCACGGCGCCTTCATCGGCACACCCGCATCCATGAGCGCGAGGGATCCACCGCACACCGTCGCCATCGACGACGAGCCATTCGACTCGAGAATGTCGGAAACGATCCGAATGGTGTAGGGAAACTCGTCGTAGGGCGGCAGGAGCGCCTGCAAGGCGCGCTCAGCCAAGTTCCCGTGCCCGATCTCCCGGCGGGACACACCACGCACCGGCCGAACTTCGCCGACCGAGAATGACGGGAAGTTGTAGTGCAGCATGAAGCTCTTGGTCGTTTCCTGCGGCGCATCGATGTTGTCGATCCGCTGCTCGTCCCGCACCGTGCCGAGCGTCGTGCTCACCAGCGCCTGTGTTTGCCCTCGGGTGAAGAGCGCCGACCCGTGCGTACGGGGCAGCAGACCCACCTCGCAGTTGATCGGCCGGACGGTCGTGAGATCACGACCATCAACCCGTTCCCCGGCATCGAGCACCTGCTGGCGCATCGTCGCCGACTCCGTCGCATCCAGCACCTTGCGGATGTCCTCGAGATCGTCAGGGAACTCCTCGGCCAGGCTCTCGACGATGTCCGAACGGACGGAGGCGAGGGCCTGTATCCGCTCGCTCTTTTCCTCGAGATTGAGCGCCTCACGCACCCGCGCTCCGGCGGCAGTCTCGACGCGCTCGACAAGTTCCGGTGCCGGTTCTTTCCGGCTCCACTCGAGCTTGGGGTTGCCGATCGCGGCGATGATCTCCTGCTGCATCGCAATGATCTCGGCGATGCCGCCCTGTGCGGCAACGAGCGCCTCGGCGATCTCACCTTCGGAAAGCTCGAGCGCGCCGCCCTCGACCATGCTGATCGATTCTGCCTGTCCGGCCACGACGAGATCGAGATCACTCGCATCGAGCTGCTCGAACGTCGGATTGAGCACCCACTCGCCGTCTACCCGACCGACGCGCACACCCGCCACCGGACCGGCCCACGGTACCCGAGAGATCCCGAGCGCCAGGGACGCGGCCGTGAGGCCGAGGACGTCTGCGTCGTTGACCTGATCCGCGGAAAGGACGTACACGAAGACCTGGACTTCGTTCTTGAAGCCCTTGGGGAACAGCGGGCGGATCGATCGATCGATCAGACGACCAGCGAGGATCTCCTCCTCGCCCGGCCGGCCCTCCCGCTTGAAGAAGCCGCCGGGGATCTTCCCGGCGGCATAACTCTTTTCACGATACTCCACGGTGAGAGGGAAGAACGGCAGGGTGGTTTCCCGGTCCGAGACCGTGACCGCTGCCAAGACCATCGTCTCACCGTACTGGACGACCGCGCTACCGGCGGCCTGCTTTGCCAACCGCCCCGTATCGAGGCGGAGTCTCCGACCAGCGAAGACTCGTTCAACATGCTGCACGAGAGTTGTCCTTGTCGAGCACACGGCATGTGACGGGGGCCTTCGATGTGCTCAGCTCGAAGCCCCCTGCCCGCGCGTCTGAGGATCTAGTGGCGGAGTCCCAGTTCCTCGATGAGGCCCCGGTATCCTTCGAGATCCGTGCGCTTCAAGTAATCGAGGAGGCGACGCCGCTTACTCACGAGCATGAGCAAACCGCGGCGCCCGTGGTGGTCCTTCTTGTGGGTGCGGAAATGCTCGGTCAAATCGCTGATCCGCTCCGTCAACAAAGCGATCTGGACACGGGTCGACCCCGTGTCGGTATCGTGCTGTGCCCACTTCCGGGCGACCGCTTGCTTGTCAAAGCTCATGAATGGTGTATCCTCGTGAGACGCGCGAACTACTGACTGTTGTGAATCGCTCTAATCTGTGATAGACATTAAGTTTAGCCGACCACAAGACACTTGTAAACCCTGAGGAAGCGGATGCAGGACGTTCAGGATCTGGTCGGTCAGACCATCGGCGCGTACACGGTTGATGACGTCCTCGGGCAGGGCGGATTTGCGTGGGTCTACCGCGCCCGGGATGCGTCCGGCACCGCTGTCGCCCTCAAGGTCCTGAAGCCCCGGTATGGCGGCGATGCCGCCTTTGAACAGCGCTTCCGGCAGGAGGCCGAGGTCGCCGCCGGGCTCGACCACCCCAATATCGTCCGGATTCTGGACGTCGGTCACGCCGGTCGATTCAGCTTTTTCGCGATGCCGGTGTACCCGCACTCGCTGCTGAGTCTCCTCGAGCAACGGGAGACGATCGACGAAGCCACGGCGATCCGCCTGGCGCGGGACGTGGCGGCCGGGCTGCAATACGCCCACGGTGCCGGCCTGGTCCACCGGGACATCAAGCCGGCCAACATTCTGATCGCCGACGACGGCACGGCGGTCGTGGCCGACTTCGGCATCGCGCGCGCCGTGACGAGCTACGTGACGGCGACGGGCGCCAATATGACGATCGGCACCCCACAGTACATCTCGCCTGAACAGGCGCAGGGTCGCCCGATGGACGGGCGCGCGGACCTCTACGCCCTTGGAATCGCACTGTACCGAGCAACCACCGGACAGCCGCCGTTCCGATCCACGGATTGGTTCGAGCTGGCTCGCATGCACGTCGAGGAGACGCCCCCGTCGATCCGGGCGATTCAGCCACAGATCACCGCGCGGTTCGAGCGCGTGGTCATGCGCTGCCTCGCCAAGCATCCCGACGACCGCTACCAGTCCGCCGAGGCCTTGGCCGCAGAGCTTGGGGAGGTCACGGAAACCGCCCGGTCCACTAACAGCTTCGGGATGGACGCCGCTGGCGCGGGCGCGGTGGCAGCCGAACACACCAGCGCGCGCTGGCCGTTCCTGGTTCTCAGCGTCGTAGTCGTGATTGCGGTCGCAGTCGCGATCGTGCTCGCCGGCCGCTAACGCCGACCGCCCCGGGCTCACCCACCGACCAACCGCAGGATGTCGTTGGTGAAGACGAGCACCATCAAGCCCAACAGCAACAGCATCCCCGCCTGAATCAGGCGCATCCGCGCAGCGACCGACAACGGTTTCCCTCGGACCCCCTCGATCAGCAGGAACACGAGGTGCCCGCCGTCCAGCACCGGGATCGGGAGGATATTCAGGACCGCCAGGTTGATCGACAGGAGGGCCATGAAATCGAAGAGGGCCGCAAGACCGACCCGGGCCAGCTGCCCGGAGATCTGCCCGATGAAGATCGGGCCGCCGATCTCGCGTGTCGACACCTCGCGAAAGACGATGCCTTTGACCGTGGCGTAGATCAGGGCCGCGGCCTCGACGGTGCGTCGCCACCCCTCGACCATCGATCCCCCGAACCCGTACCGGATGCGAAGCGGCTCGAAATCGGGGTTCACCCCGATCCGTCCGTACGACTCGTCTTCACCGGTCACGGGATCGGGCCGCACGTTGTCGGTCGGTGTGACGGTGACGGCGAACAGCGAGTCGTCCCGCTGCATGGTCAGCGTCAACGGCACATCCGGGTTGGCATCCACGACCTGATAGAGATCAAAGAACGTCAGGATCGTGTCGCCGTTCACGGCAATGAAACGATCACCCGTTGCGATGCCGGCCGCGTGGGCCGGCTGTCCCGGATGCACCAAGCCTGCCACCGGTCCCCAGGCGGGGCGCAGCGCCTCGTCCACCCGGACGCGTCCATCGATGTCGGTGCCCTTGATGGGAACGACGACGCTCTCAACACCGTTCGCGAAGTCGATGCGCAGCCGCTCCGACGTCGGACTCAGGATGCTCCGGCGGATTGCATCATAGGAGCGCATGGTGTCGCCGTTGATCCCCACGATCTGGGCGCCGCGCGGGACGTCCGCCAGATGCCTTGCCTCGGCCGGTAACGCCCGAGCCTCGACCGCAGCCATCGTTGTCGTCGGGTCTTCCGTCCGGCCGTACACACCTGCCAGCACCGCGTACGTCACCCACCCGAACAGGACATTCATGACGACGCCGGCCAGGATCACCATCATCCGAGCACCGAGCGGCTTGTTCTCAAAGAGCTTCTCGGGCGGATAGTCGTCGGGCGTCTCCCCTCCCTCGAGCTCCGCCATCGCTTCCTGCTCCTCACGGCTCGCCATCTTCACGTACCCGCCGAGCGGGAACCACGCGATCACGTACTCGGTCTCGCCGCGCGTGAATCGCAACGGCGTGGCCGGCCCAAACCCGATGGAGAAACGCGGGACACCGATACCCACGGCCTTCGCAGCCAGGAAATGCCCCAACTCGTGCACGAAGATGAGAACGCCAAGAACGAAGATGAAGGATGCTAGCGTGACGAGCACAACGATTCTCCTTGGTCCCGTGCCCACCGATCGGCGGCCAGGACGGTTTCAACATCTCGGGCGGGCGAGTTCTCGTGCGCCTCGAGTACGGATGCAATGGTGGCACCGATGCCCTCGAACGAGATCCGCTCGTCGAGGAACGCCCCGACGGCGATTTCGTTCGCCGCATTGTAGACGGCCGGCGCCGTACCGCCGGCCCGGCCGGCCTCCACCCCCAAGCGAAAGGCCGGAAAATCGGGATGCCGAACCGGTTCGAAGGTGAGCGGCCCGGCCGCTACCGCGTCGAATGCCGGCACGCCCTCATCCTCGATACGGTCCGGATGCGTGAGCGCGTAGAGGATTGGCAGTTCCATGCTCGGGAACCCCACCTGGGCCAACACAGACCGATCCCAAAACTCCACGAAGGCGTGGACGATCGACTGCGGGTGCACGACCACCTCGACGGAATCGTACCCCAATCCGAAGAGATAGTGCGCCTCGATCACTTCCAGCGCCTTGTTCGCAAGCGTGGCACTGTCGACGGTGATCTTCCTCCCCATGTCCCACGTCGGATGCTGCAGTGCGTCCTCGACCGTAGCGCTGCGCAGGCGGTCGGAGGGCCAGTCGCGAAACGGGCCGCCCGAGGCGGTGAGGATCAGGCGCCGAATGTCTTCCGGTCGGCGGCCCGCTAGGCACTGCAAGACGGCCGAATGCTCCGAGTCGACAGGAACGATTTCGCCCCCTCCAGTCTGGGCGGCCTCTCGGACGAGATCCCCGGCCATCACGAGCGACTCCTTGTTGGCCAGGGCAACCCGCTTGCCGGCTCGGAGCGCCGCGAGGGTCGCCTCGAGCCCGGCCGCCCCCACGACGGCATTGAGCACGATGTCGGCATCGGGATGGGTCGCCGCGGTGACCAGGCATTCCGGCCGTTCGGCATCCTCAGCGCCGGCGAGGCAGGCGTACTGGGCTCCGGTGGCGTCTACCTGGGCCTGCAGGAGTTCGCGGGCGCCGAACGCCGTGAGCGCCACCGCGTGGAAGCGGTCCGCGTGTCGCTCCAGCACGCGGAGCGCGCTCCGACCGATCGAGCCGGTCGAGCCCAACACCGCAACCCCCTGGGTCATTGCACGCCGACGACCTGCAGGAACAACGCTGCCGTCGGCAGTACCCAGTAGAGCGAATCCAGGCGGTCCAGCACGCCCCCGTGGCCGGGGAAGAACCCGCCCGAGTCCTTGATACCCACCTCGCGCTTGAATGCCGACTCGGTGACGTCGCCGATCTGGCCGATGATCGACGCGACGAGTCCGAAGAGCGCCAACTGCCACCATGGGATCGCCAGGCCCACGCGCTCGAAGGCAAGGACGCCAAACAGCGGCGCCGCGAGCATCCCGCCGACGGTCCCGCCGATGGCCCCCGACCAGGTCTTCTTCGGACTCAGCACAGGCGCCAGTTTGGGACCTCCGACCCGCGATCCGACTTCCATGGCAAGCGAGTCGCACGCCCACACCGTCGCCAGCGGCAGGAACACCAGCACCGTGCCGGCGAGCGCCGACGGCGTCCCCGGTGCGTGCCGCACGGAAAGCAGAAACCCGGGTAACAAACCGGCATAGAGCACGCCCAGCACGGTCACGGCCGTCGATCCCAACGGCCGCTCCTCTGCGGATCTGGTGGCCGCAATGGTCGACGTCGTCAGGATGAACCATCCCACGCCAACGAACACGAACCAGGCGGGCGCCAACCCGCCACCCCCGGGCAGCACGGCGTACACCCCGACCGGCGCCAGCGCTGCCGCCGCCATACCGAGCACCCGAGCCGGGCGGAGGCCGGCTGCCGCGCCAAAGGTGTACATCTCGGACGCACCGACCGCACCGAGCAATCCGAGCAGGGCCACCAGCACCCAGCCACCCGCATACACGACCGCCGCCGCCACCGGTATCCCGATGGCGGCGACGATAACCCGAACTGTCTTGTTACTGGCCATGAGCGTGAAGGGAGGATGCGCCGATGCGCCTCACACCTCCATGATCTCCTGTTCCTTGGCTGCGACGATGTCCTCGATCTCCTTGATCGCACCGTCGTGCAGCTTCTGCACGTCGTTTTCCGCGCGGCGCTTGTCGTCGTCGGACACGTGCTCCACCTTCTTGATCTCGTGCCGTGCCTCGTCGCGCGAGTGACGGATCGAGATTCTCCCTTCCTCGGCGAGCTTGTGGACGATCTTGACCAACTCCTTCCGCCGCTCTTCGGTGAGTGCCGGCAGCGGAATCCGTATCAGGGTGCCGTCGTTCGAGGGATTGAGCCCGAGATCGGCGCTCTGGATCGCCTTTTCCACCACCGGGATCAGGGACTTGTCCCACGGTTGTACCGTGAGCATTCTCGGCTCCGGTGCCGCCACGGTGCCGACCTGATTGAGCGGCACCTGTTGCCCGTAGGCATCCACCCGCACCGTATCGAGCAGACTGGTGGTCGCCCGGCTGCTTCGAATCGTCGCAAGCTCACGCTGCGTATTCTCGACAGCCTTGTGCATCTGCGCTTTCGCCGCCTTGCCGACTTCCTGGAGTGTACTCATCGCACGATGGTCCCCACGCGCTCACCCTGGAGAACCCGGGCGATCGCGCCTCGGTTGTTGACGTTCATGACGACGATGGGCAACGCGTTCTCCTGACACAGTCCAAACGCGTTCGCATCCATCACGTTCAAACGCTTCACGAGCGCTTCGTGGTAGGTCAATTCCGGGATGAACTCGGCGTTGGGATCCTTCTTAGGGTCGGCGGAGAACACGCCGTCCACAGTGGTCGCCTTCAACAGGACGTCAGCCTCGATCTCGAGCGCACGCAACACCGCGGCGGTGTCGGTGGAGAAGTACGGGTTGCCGGTGCCGCCGGCGAAGATCACGACGCGCCCCTTCTCCAGATGTCGCTGGGCGCGCCGCCTGATGTACGGTTCCGCCAGTTCTTCCATGCGGATCGCCGTCATCACGCGTGTCTCTACATCCTTGCGCTCGAGGATGTCCTGCACAGCGAGGGCATTGATCACCGTCGCCAACATGCCCATGTAGTCTGCGGAGACGCGGTCCATCCCCTGCTGGCTCGCGACGGTCCCACGGATGATGTTGCCGCCACCAATGACGAGTCCGAGCGAAATACCCATCGCCGTAACGTCCCGGATTTCGTCGGTCAGGCGATCGACGACGCCGAAATCGAGCCCGAAGTCCTGTCCTCCGGCGAGCGCCTCACCGGAGAGCTTCAGCACCGCCCGCCGATAGGCGAGCTCCGCCACCTCAGGCCCCCAGCTCGTACCGCACGAAGCGGCGCACGACGATCTTCTCCCCGACCTTCCCGGATGCTTCATTCACCAGGTCGGCGATCGTCTTGGAATCGTCCTTCACGAATGCCTGCTGCATCAGCACGTGCTCCTCGAAGAACTTGCGCAGCTTGCCCTCCACGATCTTCGGACGAACCTGCTCGGGCTTGCCCGACTCCGCAACCTGCGCCTCGAAGATGGCCCGCTCCCGCTCGACCACGTCCGCCGGCATGTCCTCTTCGCTCACCGCGAGCGGCTTGGACGACGCGATATGCAAGGCGAGGTCCTTCGCCAACGCTTGGAAGTCCTCCGTCCGCGCCACGAAATCGGTCTCGCAGTTCACCTCGACGAGCACGGCGACCCGGCCATTGAAGTGCACGTAGTTGCCGATGGCGCCTTCACTGGCGGCCTTTTCCGCGCGCTTCTCCGCCTTCGCCATGCCCTTTTGTCGCAGCAGATCGACGGCTTTGTCGATGTCACCACCGGTCTCCTGCAATGCCTTCTTGCAGTCCATCATTCCAGCTCCGGTGCGGGACCGAAGCGCACTCACGTCCTTTGCTGAGATCGTCGTCGTCATCATCGCGTCCTTGCTCGTATTCCCTCGGCGGTGGTATTCACCGCCAACATGTCCATGTGGCAACCGCCGCCTCGCGCCTGAGCGGCCCGACCGGCGGCGGTGTCCTCGACCGCACTGCGGTCGCCAACCGTGCCGGCGGCTAGCCCTGGTCCGGCTCCGTCGTCGCCGGCGCCTCGGCGGCCGGGGCGTCGTCCCCAGCAGGTTCCGACGTCGTCTCCGCCTTCGGCTCGTCCTCCAGCACCTTCGGCGCGTCCTTGGTCGGCGTCTTCGGCGCCTCGTCGACCTTCAACCGCGCCGCAATCGCCTCCGGCTTGGGGCGCCGTTTGCGGCGTGGCCGCCGACGCCGCTGATCCTCTTCCCCGGCCTCGGTCGACTCGGGGGAGTAGGACGAGTACGCCTCGGAATCGGTTGCAGCCTCCCGCACCGGCACCTGGGACCGCGCCTCCGACACGATGTCGACCAGCGCTCCGGTGATCAACTGCACCGAGCGGATGGCGTCGTCGTTCCCGGGGATCGGCACGCTGATGAGATCCGGATCGGCATTCGTGTCCACGATCGCCACGACCGGGATGCCCAGCTTGTTCGCCTCGGCAATCGCGATGCGCTCCTTCTTCGCATCCACGATGAACACCGCGCCGGGGAGCCGGCTCATGCTCTTGATGCCCTCGAGGTTCCGGTTCAACTTCTGCCGCTCGCGCTCGAACTGCAGTCGCTCCTTCTTGGTGAAGAAGTCGAACGCACCCTCGTCCTGCCCCTGCTCGAGCTCCTTCAGGCGCCGAATCTGCTGCTTGATCGTCTGGAAATTCGTCAGCGTGCCACCGAGCCAGCGCTCGACGACCCAGTGCGACCCGCAACGCTCAGCCTCCGATTTCACCACGGCGTTCAGCTGCCGTTTCGTGCACACGAACAGCACGTTGTCGCCCTGCATGACGACCTGGCGCAGGAGGTCCTGCGCGGCACGGAGCTGGTTCAGCGTCTTCTGGAGATCGATCAGGTAGATCCCCGAGCGCTCCGCGAAAATGAAGCGGCGCATCTTGGGGTTCCACCGACGGGTCTGGTGTCCGAAATGGACCCCTGCTTCGAGCAGGTCCTGTAACTGGGGCTGCGTCATGATTCCTCGTTCCTGGGTTCGTCGTCCACCGCCGTCATCTCCCGACCCAATCCGCGTTTGGCGGACACCCAGGCCGAGATCGGGCGATGTGAGTGATTCCTACGTTCGTTCGCCTACCGTTTCGAGAACTGGAAGCGCTTCCGTGCTCCAGGCTGCCCCGGCTTCTTCCGCTCGACCGCACGCGGGTCGCGCGTGAGCAGGCCGTGCTCGCGGAGTTTGCGCTTGTGCGTCTCGTCCGCCAGCACCAGTGCGCGCGCGATCGCGAGCCGCAGCGCTCCGGACTGACCGGTCGGACCGCCACCGGACACCCGAGCCTTCACATCGAACGCCCCGAGAGTGTCGGTGACCACGAAGGGCTGTTGGATGTGCTGAATGAGCGACCGGCGTGGGAAGAAATCGCCGAGCGTTCGTCCGTTGACCTGCCACTTCCCCGAGCCCGGGGTAAGATAGACCCGCGCGACCGCGGTCTTCCGCCGCCCGATCGCGTGCCACCGAAGCTCCGGTGTTGCCTGTGCTTGCTCCGCCATGGGTTGCTCTGCTACCTCAAGTCGACCGGTGTGGGGTTCTGGCCCTGATGGGGATGTTCGGGACCGGCGTACACCTTCAGCTTCTTCCGCAACACCTGCTTGCCCAGCGTGCCCTTCGGCAGCATGCCGAAGACCGCCTTCTCGATCACCCGCTCCGGATGCTTGTCCAACATCGACGCGGCGGTGGTGAGCTTCTCGTGGCCCATGTACCCAGTGTGCCGGAAGTAGAGTTTCTGCTCCCGCTTGTTCCCCGTCAGTCGAACCTTCTCGGCATTCACGACGACGACGAAGTCCCCGCCGTCGAGATGGGGCGCAAAGGTGGGCTTGTGCTTCCCGCGAATGATCTGAGCGATCTTACTCGCGAGTCTGCCGAGGGCGACCCCGTCGGCATCTACGAGATGCCACTGGTGGTCGAGGTCGGCGGCGGTTGGCATGTACGTCTTCATGGTCGTGCGACGGGTCCCTAAACCCCTGTAAATTCTCGAATTAAGACAGACTTTAATGCTAGCGGCGCAAGACGTGCCGGTCAAGCCTCCGGCTCGACCTCCACGAGTACGCTCCCCTTGTCCACGGCCTGGCCCGTTTTGACGTGGATGGCCGTCACCGTGCCGGCGCCTGGGCTCTTGATCTCGTTCTCCATCTTCATCGCCTCCAGCACCACCACCCCGGCACCCGCCTCCACCCGTTGGCCGACCTCGACTTCGAGCCGCAGGACGAGGCCTGGCATCGGCGCCTTCACGCTCCCGCCCGCGTCGGTCCGCATCCCCTGCCCAGTGAGCTCCCGCAGCGTTCGCGTACGCTCGTCGAGCACCGTGACCGGCCAGGTCTCGCCGCGCCACTGCACCGTCCACCCGTCGTCCGCTCTCTCCATCGCCATCGTCCGCGCCCGACCATCCAACCGGAGGTGCCGAAGTGGCGTCTGCGGCACCGAGGTCAGGTGCGCGGCGATCGCCTCGCCATCGACCAGGATGGTGTCACCCCGCACCTCGATCTCGATCGTTCTCGAGCCGACGGTCACCGTGTACTTCACGCGGCCTCCAACGCAACGACCGTCTCGACGTGAGCCGTCTGCGGGAAGAGGTCAAATGCCGTCACGTCGCGCAGGTGGAGCTGCGGCATTCGCGTGAGATCCCGCGCCAACGTCGCCGGATCGCATGACACGTAGGCCACCCTGCCTCCCGGAGTCCGTTCCGCCCACCGAGCCAAGGCTGCGGAGGCCTGCGGGGCCAGGCCGGTCCGCGGCGGATTCACGATCACCGCGTGCGGCACCGGCAGAGAATCGACTACCCTCTCGACTCTTCCCTGATGCCAGGTGATTGTCCCGTCATCGGCTCGGTCGGCTCGCAGCCGGCCGGCAGTCACGGCCGTGCCATCCACCTCCACGGCGTGCACCGCCGCCCCCAGCGCGGCAAGCCGGGCGGCGGTTTCGCCGATCCCGGCATAGAGATCCCAGACAACCTGACCACGCACGTCTCCAAGGGCCGCCACCGCCACCGCGCGAATCCGCTGGCCGAACTCGGGCTGCACCTGCTCGAAGGCCGTGACCGGGAAGCTGCTTGTGGCACCACCGGCAGGGCGGGCTTCCCCACCCCTTGGCTTCCACCAGTACGTCACATCGGCCGCAGCGACCGCCGCGGCCAGGGGTGCCGCGTCCCACGTCCCGTGCTCCGCCGTCTCGACGACCGCGTGACACGCGCCGTCCAATTCCTCCCGCAGGATCAACGAGCAGACCTCGGGCGGCAGCAGATCGCGGTGGGTGGAAATCCGTGCCCACAAGTCCCTGATGCGGTTGCTCGCAAGCCGGCACGTGCCGAGATCGAACACCTCACCCGGCGCTCCCCGCCGGTGGAACCCTATGCGCCCATCCCGAGCTGCAAGCGTGATCCGCTTCCGGTAATGCCATGCGTCGGGGGCGGCCACGATGGGCGGATCCGTCATCTCCGCGAATCCCGCAATTCGACGGAGGGCATCGCCGACGATCCGTTGCTTGGCCACCTGCTGGGCAGACGGGGACAGATGCTGGAGTTGGCATCCGCCACAATCGTCGCCCAGATAGTGCTCGCAGATCGGGTCGATCCGATCCGGCGACGGCTCTTCGATCTTCGTGACCCGACCTCTTGCCCAACGCGAGCGCTCGTCGAGGACCTCGAGTTGCACCGTGTCCCCAACGGCTGTCCCCGGAACGAACACCGTCTTGCCGCTTTCCAGCGTGCCGACCCCGTCCCCGCCGGCCGCGATCGCACGGATGCGCACGCGGTTCACCTGAGACCTGCGCGCCGCGCAGCGAGGAGCCACGCACTGTCCGTTGGGCCGCCGCGGTCGGCGGCCGGGGCGACACGCGCCGCTCGCAACTCGTCCTCAGCCAACGCCGCGGCAATGGCGATCTCCAGGACCGCGCCGTCCGGCAGCGAGCGCTCGACCAGTGCCGATCCAACCTCGGCGAGATACCCGATGTTGTACCTGCCGGCGCGGAATGTCGGCTCCCGCATGACGCGAGCGTGAAACGGCTGGCTCGTCGGCAGTCCGACAACGATCATCTCGTCCAGGGCTCGCTGCATGCGCCGGATCGCGCGCTCGCGGGTCTCGCCGTGCACGATGAGTTTGCCGAGGAGCGAGTCGTAGTGCAGGCCGATCTCGCTGCCCGTTTCGATGCCCCCGTCCCACCGCACGCCGGGACCCGACGGTGCATGGAAGTACCGGATCGGCCCGTTGGCCGGCAAGAAATCCGCAAAGGGATCCTCAGCCGTGATGCGACATTCGATCGCATGGCCGCAGGGCTCCCGGGCCCACCCATCCGCATCGAGCTTCGCCCCCTGAGCGATCCGGAGTTGCTCCCGCACGATGTCCACCCCATACACCAGTTCGGTGATGGGGTGTTCGACCTGCAGGCGCGTGTTCATCTCCAGGAAGTAGAACTCGCCCTCCGCATCGAGCAGGAACTCGACGGTACCGGCACTCACGTAACCGACGGACGCCGCCGCCTTGACGGCGGCTTCGCCCATACGCTCCCGCAGAGACGCATCGACCGCACAGGACGGTGTCTCCTCGATCAACTTCTGGTGGCGCCGCTGCACGGAACACTCACGCTCACCGAGATGCACCACGGTCCCGTAGCTGTCCGCCAGCACCTGGATCTCGATGTGCCGCGGCTGGTGGACGAAGCGCTCGAGATACACCGACCCGTCGCCGAACGCTGCCGACGCCTCGGACGACGCCTGGGTGAACCCCTTCCGCACCTCGGCGGCCGTGTGCGCCACACGCATGCCCTTGCCGCCACCCCCCGCTGCCGCCTTGAGGAGCACAGGATACCCGACCGCGTCCGCTGCCCGCACCGCATCGTCCGGATCCCGCAGCGCCTCGGTCGTGCCCGGCACGATGGGCACCCCCGCCTCGGCCATGCGGCGACGCGCCTCGGTCTTCTCACCCATCATCCGAATCGCATCGGCCGGCGGGCCGATGAAGTGGAGACCGGCATCCGTCACCGCCTCCGCAAAGTGCGCGCGCTCGGCGAGGAAGCCATAGCCGGGATGCACCGCTTCCGCCCCCGTCTCCTTCGCAGCCGCAACGATCCGGTCGGCTCGGAGATACGAATCGCGGGCCGGCGCAGGGCCGATCTCCACCGCGGCGTCCGCCGCCTTCACATGTGGCGCCGTGCGGTCCGCCTCGGAGTAGACGGCGACCGCCTCGATCCCCTCCTCGTGGCACGCCCGGATGATCCGCAGCGCGATCTCACCGCGGTTGGCAACGAGGATACGGTTCATCGAATGCCGGGAGCAACGGGAACGAATCCCGTCGAAGCCGGTCTACAGGGGGATGTTGCCATGCTTCTTCGGCGGGTTCGTGTCCCGCTTGGTGAGCAAGGACTGCAGCGTGGCAATCAGCCGCGGGCGCGTCTCGCGCGGATCGATCACGTCGTCGAGGAACCCGCGGGCAGCCGCGAGGTACGGGTTGGCAAACAGTTCCCGGTACTCGCTCACGTGCTCGTCGAGCCGAGCCTCGGGATCCTCGGCAGCTGCAATGTCGCGACGGAACAGAATCTCGGCTGCCCCCTTGGGCCCCATGACGGCAATCTCGGCCGTCGGCCACGCGATATTGTAGTCACCTCGGATGTGCTTCGAGTTCATGACGTCGTAGGCCCCGCCGTACGCCTTGCGGGTGATGACCGTCATCTTGGGAACGGTCGCCTCGGCGTACGCGTACAGCAGTTTCGCCCCGTTCTTGATGATCCCGCCGTGCTCCTGGTCGAGGCCCGGCAGGAACCCCGGCACGTCCTCGAAGGTCACGAGTGGGATGTTGAACGCATCGCAGAACCGGATGAAGCGCGCGCCCTTCTGTGACGCCTTGATGTCGAGCACACCCGCCAGCACCGCGGGTTGGTTGGCAATCACGCCGACCGGATGCCCTCCGAGCCGCGCGAACCCCACGATGAGGTTGGTGGCGTAGTCGCGGTGCACTTCGAACAGCTCGCCGTCGTCCACGACACGCGCGATGACCTCATGCATGTCGTACGGCTTGTTCGGGTTCTCGGGTACAATCCCAAGCAGTTCCTCGTCCCGCCGATCCACGGGGTCGTCGGTCGGTCGCACCGGCGGACTGTCGATGTTGTTGCCGGGGATGAACCCGACGAGGCGCCGCACCTCCGCGAGGCACTCCATCTCGGAGTCGTGCGCGAAGTGCGCAACACCCGAGACCGACGCGTGCACGTCCGCGCCACCCAGCTCCTCCGGCGTCACGTCCTCGTGCGTCACCGTCTTCACAACGTTCGGCCCCGTCACGAACATGTAGGAAATGCCCCGCACCATGAACACGAAGTCCGTAATGGCCGGGCTGTAGACGGCGCCGCCCGCGCACGGTCCCAAGATCGCGCTGATCTGCGGGACGACGCCGGACGCCATCGTGTTGCGCAGGAAGATGTCGGCGTACCCGCCGAGCGAGACGACGCCCTCCTGAATGCGGGCGCCCCCCGAATCGTTGAGACCGATGAGCGGCGCACCGTTTCTGACCGCGAGATCCATGACCTTGCAGATCTTCTCGGCGTGAGCCTCGGCCAACGAACCGCCGAACACGGTAAAGTCCTGCGAGAAGACGTACACGAGCCGTCCATCGACTCGACCGTAGCCGGTGACGACACCGTCACCGAGGAACTTCTTGTCCGCCAGGCCGAAATCCGTCGAGCGGTGTGTCACGAAACGGTCGAGCTCCACGAACGACCCCGGATCCAGCAGCAGATCGACCCGTTCCCGCGCCGTCAACTTCCCCTTGTCGTGCTGCTGCCGAATACGATCCTCACCTCCGCCGACTTCCGATTCAGCGCGGAGACGGTGGAGTTGATCGAGCTTGTCCTGTAGGGTCACGGTGCTGGGGGGCTGAGGATTGGAAGGGATGCGGGCGGCCCTCCCCGTCGGGGAAGGCCGCCCGGCATCGAGCGCGGCTACTCCTTCGTCTCTTCGGACTCGTCCGCAGCGTCGTCGGCCGACGCGTCACCTTCGGGTGCAGCCTCGGACGCCTCCGGAGCCACAGCGGCATCGGCATCGGCCGATGGTGCCGCTGCCGAGGGTTCCACTTCGTCTCCTGCAACGGCCTCCGCAGCCTCCGCAGCCTCCGCAGCCTCGGCGGCCTCCTCAGGCTCATCGCCAGTCTCGGGAGCGACTTCCTCCGTTACCTCTTCGACCGGCATCTCCAGGAAGTCCGTCGCCGCCAGGATGATCCGGTGATGAATCGGGTCCACCTCAAGCAGCTTCAGCGCAACGCCCTGCCCGACCTTCGTCTCGGACTCGGCCGTCTTGCCCTCGGCAAGCGGCAGCTGGGACTGCGGCACAAAACCCTCGAGGTCGTCGTTGAGATCCACCACGATGCCGCTGTCCTGGTACCGCGAGATCTTCCCCTCCAACTCCATACCGACCGGGTGCGTCTCCGCGATGCTGAGCCACGGATCGTCCTGAAGCTGCTTCAACCCGAGGGAAATCCGTTTGTTCTCCGGATCGATGTTCAGGATCATGACGTCGACGGTATCGCCCTTCTTGACGATCTCCGACGGGTGCTGCACGCGCTTCGTCCACGACATGTCGGAGATGTGAATCAACCCGTCGATGCCGGGCTCGATCTCGACGAACGCGCCGAAGGACGTGAGGTTCCTGACCTTTCCGCTGATCTTGGTGCCGACGGGGTACTTCATCGGCAGCATCATCCACGGGTCCTGCTCTGTCTGCTTCATGCCGAGCGAGATCTTCTCTTCGCCCTGATCGACCTTGAGCACGACGGCCTCGATCGTCTCACCGATGGACACGATCTTGGACGGATGCCGCACGCTCCTCGTCCAACTCATCTCGCTGATGTGCACCAGGCCTTCGATGCCCGGCTCGAGCTCGACGAACGCCCCGTAATTCGTGATGCTGACGACCTTGCCCTGCACGCGGGCGCCAACCGGGTACCGCTCGGCGACATCCTCCCAGGGGTAGGGTTGGAGCTGCTTGAGACCGAGCGAAATCCGCTCTCGGTCCCAATCGATGTCGAGCACCTTGACGTCGATCTCCTGGCCCAGCTCCACCATCTCCGACGGATGGGACACGCGACCCCAGCTCATGTCGGTGATGTGCAGAAGGCCGTCGACACCACCGAGATCGATGAACGCACCGAAGTCGGTGATGTTCTTGACGACGCCCTTCCGAACCTGCTCGACGGCGAGCTCCTTCATGAGGAACTCGCGCTTGTGAGCCCGCTCGGCCTCGAGGATCACGCGTCGCGAGACCACGATGTTGCGGCGGCGCTTGTTGAGCTTGATGATCTTGAACTGGTAGCGGTGACCGAGAAGCTCATCGATGTTCGGCACCCGGCGAAGCGCGATCTGGCTCCCCGGCAAGAACGCGTCGACGCCCATCAGGTCGACGACCACACCGCCCTTGATCTTCTTCTGGAGAGCGCCCTCGACCGGCTCGTCGTTCTCATACGCCTGTCGGATCTTCTCCCACACACGCATGAAGTCGGCCTTCTTCTTCGACAGCACAATCGAGCCGTCGTCGTCTTCGAGTCGCTCGAGGAGGACCTCGACCTCTTCGCCGGCTTCGATGCTCGACGGGTCTTTGAACTCTTCGATCGGCACCGCGCCTTCCGACTTGAAGCCCACATCGAGAATGACGTGGCTCTCCGTCACGCGCAGAACCTTCGACTTGACGATCTCACCCTCGGCGATGCTCTGGAGCGTGCCTTCGTACAGCTCGAGCATCTCCTTGTACTGCTCGTCCGAGTAGTCTTCGTCGTAGAGGTCTTGGCGAACGGGAAAGAGAGTGTCGGCGGATCCGACGGCGCTCGAAGTTGAGGCGGGTGACGTTGGGGTATCGGTGGATGTTTCGGTCATGACCAGCAGAACCACGGTTTGACGTTGATGATGACGCCCGCAGCGAGGCGGACGGGGCCCACATCGTGTGGACCGCCGAGCCCTGAATCGTAGAGTCGTCCTGATGCTATGTCAAGCTACGCGAAGGAGTTCCGGGCCAGCGTGACGATGGCCTCGACCTGGGCCTCGAACGACAGGTCGGAAGTGTCGAGGCGCACCGCGTCATCGGCAGCGCGCAACGGCGCCACCTCGCGTTCGGAATCGGCAGCATCGCGGCGGCCCAAGAGGGCAACCTCCCGCGCGAGCGCCTCGGCAGACACCTCGTGCCCATCCTGGAGCAGCCGCCGCCGGGCGCGTTCTTCGGGAGTCGCGGTCAGGAAGACCTTCACAACGGCGTCGGGGAACACCACGGTCCCGATGTCCCGCCCGTCGAGGACCGCGCCCCGGGGATGCGCTTTGACGGCTACCCTGACTTCGCCGTTGACCCACGCGCGGACCGCCGGGATCGCCGATACCGCCGATACGTGCTGCGTCACCCGTTCGGAACGGATGGCCTCGGACACATCGGTGCCGGCGACCTCCGGCCGGAATCCGCTCTCGGTGAGGTCGAGACGGATCGGCAATGCGCTGGCCAAGGCGACCAGCCGCTGCCCGTCGTCGAGCGGTGCCCCGTTGTCCAACCCTGCGAGGGTGATGGCGCGGTAGAGCGCCCCGCTCTCGACGTGCGGCAACCCGAGGCGCGCGGCAACCTCCCGTGCCGTCGTCGATTTCCCTGACCCGGCCGGCCCATCGATCGCAATCACCGGTACAGACACGACCATCCTCCCATCGGAATCCTCCCCCATCACGGCTCGTAGCGTGCGCGCCAGGACTGGGCGTCCCCGAGCAGCGAACGGAGGGCCCGAACGTCGCCCGTCTCGAGGGCGGCACGCAAGTCGTCTGCCGCCCCTTGGAGCGCATCGAGGATTGCCAACACGTTGTCTCGATTGTTCAGAAGGGCGCGCGTCGACGCCTCGGGATCACGCAGCGCCTGTCTCGTGACGTCCACGCCATCCCGAACCGGGGCCACGCCGGAGGGCCCGCTCCGCAGCATCGCGACGCTCACGGCAACGGCTGCCGCGAGCGGCAGGTCATGGATCCACGCGATCACCTCGTCGTGACGATCGGGTGTCGTCGTCACCGGGTGCGCGCCGATCACGCGGGTCCAGAAATCGCTGACCTCGGACGCGGCGCTTTCCCCCCCATCGAGCGGGGTCACGTAGACGAGTGCGTCGGCGAGCGTGTCGGGGCTCGAGAACCCATCTCCACCACTCGGAGCAGCGACCATCGGATGTGAACCCGCAAACAGGCGCTGCAGCCCGGATCGAACGGCCGTCGCGGCGACGGGTCGCTTGAGATCTGCGAGGTCCGTGCAGATAGCGTCGCCCGCCGCAATCAGCTCGGCGTGCGCCTCCAACACCTGTACCGCATCCCGGGCGCGGCCCCCGATGACGACGAACTCCGCCCGCTTGATCACCGAGGCCGCGTCGTGCGCGAGCTCGGTGACCGCACCGGCACGAACAGCGGCCACGCCCGCCTTAGTGGAGGGATCGAAGGCAAGGATGTGCGGCACGCCGCGGTGTGCGGCGCGTGCAGCCACCGCACCCCCCGCACCGACGAGCCCGATTACGCCGAGAGTCTCCGGAACCATGTGTGCCGAAACCTAACGGCCGGCCGCCCACAGTGCGGCGAGGATTCCCAGAGCGGTCACGAGCAGCGTCGCGGCCGCGAACGCCGCCATCCGACGGGTTGCGGACCGCGACGAGAGCGCTACAAACAGGGTCGCGGCGAACGGCGTCGCGACGAGGAGCCCGACCCCGATCCGCACGATCGCGTCCCCAACCGCGGTCACCGCATCGATCCCGAACCCGACGACAATGACGGTCACCGCCCCGACCTCGCACCACCACAGCAGACGGCCGAGGCGCGGCGCAGTTCCGGCGAGATCAGACGAGTGCGAGTCCACGCATCACCATTCGGTACGCGACGTAGAGGAGGAGGAGCGAAAACCCCATCGTGAGCAGTCGCTGACTCACGCGGCGTCCGATCCCCGCGGCCAGGCTCGCCCCCCCCAGGGTTCCGACCACGGTCACCGCAGCCGTCGGCACGTCGACGGTCCCGCGGACGAGGTATACCGCAGCAGCGGCCGCCGCCGTCACCCCGATCATGAGGACACTCGTGGCCACGGCCCGGTCGAACGGCCGGCCGAGGACGACGTGCAGGATCGGCACATTCAGCACCCCTCCCCCGACCCCGAGCAGGCCCGCCACCACTCCCGCACCCACGGACGCACCCGACGCCACTGCGGTCGGGTGATGCACTTCCTGCGGGGAGTGAGTCTCGGTCCGATTGCGCGGCCACATGCGGTATGCCGTGATGGTCAGGAGGGCGGCAAAGGCGAAGTACAGCGGTGTTGCCGGTACGAACGCCGCCGCGAGTCCGGCCGCCACGGCCCCCGTGACCGTAAAACACTGCAGTTCGATCGCCACCGGCAGATCGACGACCCCCCGTTTGAGGTAGACCGCCGAGCCGGCAACCGACGTCGCGACCACGCACACGAGGCTGGTCGCCACCGCCTCGGAGAACGTCAACCCGGCCACGAGGATGAGTGCCGGCACCAGGACCACACCACCACCGACGCCCAGGAGCGCACCCAACCCTCCGGCGAGCACGCCGAT